>JAOAJX010000010.1 GCA_026413945.1 Candidatus Iainarchaeum sp.
AAGAAGCCCAAGTTGAAGCTTCGGAGACAAATATTATTGCAATTGTTGCAATAGCTATGATTGTACTGATTTTGACTAGATTTAATGGCAAAAGTAAAAGTAAAGAATTTGATGAAAGTTAATTACGCTGCTGATTAGTTAGATGAAGAGCTATTATTCATATTTTTTGTGTTGCTTAAAAAGTACTTTGCCCCCAGCAATGAAGAAACTGCAAAGAACAGCGCATAGCCATAGAATGCTTTTGACCAATGGGCCCCTGGCATAAAAATAGAGTTGAATGCTGTATTAAAGGTTGGAAACATATGATATATTGGAAAATACATTGAGATAAAAGAAATAAACAATATTATTGCACTTTTTTGTATTTTTACCCAAAAAACCTTTACAAAAGCAAAAAGCATGAAAAAAGCAGTTATGATCCAAGCAAAGATTATTCCATAACTAATTGTTAATGCTGGAGTAAAATAGCCATCAATGTAAGGAAATGGCATCACAAAAAGAAAAGGCATCTTTGCCTTTAAGCCAATTAAGTCTAAAAAAGGGATTAATAAGTGTAAGGGCTGCAAGTAAAAGGTATGTGAAAAAATCTTATGATAAGGCAACCTTTCACCTAACTTTTTCGCGGTGAAATGAAGCATAAATGCCCCAAAGAAGCAAAGATATATTGGAAAAACAAGCATTGTGAGGACAACATCTGCATCGAATGAATACCATTTCTGGTTTGCTCTAATGCCAAGTGCAACTTCCATAGTGTTTCTGGCAAGGCCGATTGCCCCTAAAATGGCTATAACCATTAGCAATTTTGCAAAAGTGCCACTATTTGCTATTTTTCCCATGTTCATACCTACGAGAAAAAAAATGATAAAAAGACGATTAAGACATAGACAATTATAAATGATATTATACGTTTATAAAGTACTTTTATATCAAATTTTTTGTTAAAAAAGAAGTAGGCAACTATTAGTAAGGTGCCGACTATTAATAGCAAGACACAATCTTTAGCGATGGTCGTTGGCATAAATAGGATCGTGCATAGATTGAAAAGCAGAAGGGTCAGAGAGTAAATAAGTATTTTTTGTCGCCCAAAGATTTCAAACCAATTCTTGCATCCAAAAGCGGAATCTCCTTTCACATCTTCAATATCCTTTAGTGGCAGAATCGCCAAGGCATACAAAAAAATTGAAAATAAATATGGTTTGTTAATGCTGCTACCTTCATTTATCAAATAACCCAAAGATAAAGGCGAGGTTAACAGAACTGCAGCAAATAAGATTGATAAAATGTGGTTTCTTTTGATTCTGAATGGCTTGACCGAGTACAAAAGCCCACCGATGGGGAAAATCAAAAAAAGATGTGCTTGCCAAGAAAAGCCAAAAATGAGATAAGGCCAAATAAAAGAAATAATCAAAAGAAGTGAACAATAACACAAGGCTTCTTTTGGCTTAATTAATCCTCTTGCAATAGGCCTGTATGGCTTGTTTATTTTATCGATCTCAGCATCAGCCCAAGAATTAATGCAATATACGAAATTAAGTGAAACCGCGGAAATCAAAAAAGCGACTAGTAAGTCAAAGGTAGTTAGCTCATCGGCAAAAAGAACGCCTATCAAATAACATAAAAAAGAAATAATTGCGACATCGGAACGATAAAGCTTTAAATAGACCAGAATTTTTTCACTCATTCTAAAATATTAATAAAGCTTAATTTAAAATAGGATGATCTCGTCTAGTGAGAGTGAGTATGAATAATTTTAAATAAATAATTTTCCATAAATGGAACATGCATTGGCGCACGTTTGATTTTCTAACTATCTTTTTCGCACTATTCTTTTGTGGACTAATTGTTCGTTTGGCAATAATTGAGGTAAGGCCTGTTCATCATGACGAGGGAGTTAATGGCTATTTTGTGGATCAGGTGCTCACACCAAACAAAAGCAGATACAGTGAATGCTTGGCCAAAGGCGAATCTGCTTTAGCATGTTTTATCTTAAACAGCAACACATGGCGCTATGACTATGAAAATTACCACGGGCCTGCACCTTTTTATATGATGGCAGTCTCAGTCCTTGTTTTTGGAGAAAACATATTTGCGATGAGGTTAGTTCCTGCAATCCTTGGTGCTATTATAAGTTTGTTTGTTCTTCTTTTCAGAAAGCAACTTGGGACAATCGGCTCTTTGGTTGCCTGCTTTTTCCTTTTGTTTTCTCCTGCGCTTCTTTACTATTCGCTTGACGCAATACATGAATATTTCTTTGCTTTTTTTGCATTTGGCAGCCTTTGCCTTCTTTTGAAGTTTGCGGAATGCTTCGAGAGCAAGTATCTCTACTTTGGTTTTGCTTTTTTGGCATTGACTTTTACCACAAAAGAAGCGTCTTTTCTTACAGTGCCTGCTATTATAGCAATAGCTTTTTTCGTTTTTTTGGCAAACGCATGTGAAAAGAAGGTTTGCTTGAGTCAGAAACTTTACAACAAGATTATAATCATGATTCTAATATCTTTTTTCATCTTTGCTACAATATTTATCACGCTTTTTTCTTCATTATTTGCAAATATGCGCGGCGTAATTGATGCTTTTAAATCGCCATTTGTGTGGACTGAAAGGATGACTGGGCAAAGCGGACACGAAAAAGTTTGGTATTACTATTTTGATTTAATTGGCTTCTCAGAGATAGCAATGTTTTTTTTGGCAATTGTAGGTATTTTCATAGCAATATATAGAAAAAACCTTATAATGGCTGCTTTTGCTGCATTTTTTATTTTCTTCATAGTCGGGGCATCTGTGCCGGCTTATAAGGTGCCTTGGGGCCTTATAACAGCATTGCCTCCACTAGCAATTCTTGCTGGTTATTGTGCAGAGGAGATTTACAAGGCACTCCCAAAGAAAAAGGAGCTTCTAATTTTCTTTGCGGTGCTTATTTGTATTGCTATGGCAAGCACTCTTCACCGGTCAATTATAATTAATACAGAAAAATCTGAAAGTGAGGACAACAAACTTGCATATGTGCAAACAAAATTCAGCACAACTTATGCCTTAAAAAGAGTTGAAGCTCTTGGAAGAAAAGACGTAAATGTTGCAGTCATAAGCAGCCAAAGCACATGGCCTCTGCCGTGGCTTCTCAAGCGCTATAATACATCATACTATGATGGTGAAACACTTGGCATTTTTGAGATTAGTTCGTATGACTTAGTCATTGTTGAGAAAATTTATGACTACAAAATTCCAGATTCTGAAAAATCGGCTTTCTATAAGGATGAGATCTCTCTCAGGCCAGGTATGGAAATGTTTGCTTATTTTAAAAAAGAGGTGTTTAAATGAAAGAGAAAATAATCCTTGCATCAGATCATGCCGGCTTTGAACTTAAGGAGGTTATCAAAAAATGGTTGACAGAGCAAGGTTATAAAATAAAGGATGTTGGCTGTTTTTCAAAGGAGAGCTGTGATTATCCTGATTATGCAGAAAAAGGGGCAATTGAGGTAGCAAATGGAAAAAATAATTTAGGGTTTTTTTTCTGTGGTACTGGAATTGGCATGTGCATAGCAGCAAATAAAATAAAGGGAATTAGAGCTGCACTTATACATAATGAGTCTACAGGCAAAGCAGCACGCGAGCACAATAATGCTAATGTTGTTTGCATCGGTGCAAGGATTATAAGCATTGAAGAGGCAAAAAAAGCGATTTATGCTTTCCTCAATTCAAAATTTTTAGGAGAAAGGCATGAGAGAAGAGTTGCCAAAATCGAGGCAATTGAAGAGAAAACGATGTTATAATAAAAAGCGGTGTGGGGCATGTTTGAGGTTTTTCCGCACAAAGCAGATGTAGGAATAAGAGGTTACGGCAGCACAATTGAAGAAGCCTTTTGTGAAGCTGCAAAGGCAATGTTTAGCGTGATGGTAGAACTTGACGATGTAAAGGCAATTGGCGAGGTTAATATAAAGATTGATGCCAAAAGCTTAGAAGAATTATTCGTTTCATGGCTCAATGAGTTGCTCAGTGAAGCTGCGCTTGAAAAATCACTTTTTAATGAATTTAGGGCAAAAATAAGGAAGGTTAAGGGCGTGCTTATTCTTGAGGGCTCTGCTCGTGGTGAAGCTATTGATGTTAAAAGGCATCGCCTTAAGACAGAAGTAAAGGGTGCTACTTATTCTGGACTTAGAATTATTGGAGAGAAAGGCAATTACAGGTACAATGTATTTTGGATGTTTAAAGCAACTTATCTACTCGAGCTTAACATGACTTTTTGTGATAATTGAAAACTCACTTTTCCACAATTGCTTTAACTTGGACTTTTGCTCCACGGCAGTTAGCACATGTTAAAACACATTCGTCTGAAGGCAAGCATTGGTCTATTTTATATAGAAACTCAAATCTTTGAGTCATGACCGTATGTTCCCGCTCTCGCTTAACTTTTTCAGGCATGTCGTACATTGAAAGGTCAGAGTAAAGGCCGTAAACAAGCTTTTCCTCATTTGGCTTTATGAAATATTCATAAAGGGTTATTGTCTTGCCTTCTTGCTTTTTAAGGAAAAGCAACCTATATTGAACTTTGTCTTTGTTTTGTATTTTAAAGCCAACAAATTTGCCTTTTGGGATTAAAACCTCATTTTTGTCGAAAGAGCCGTTTTCAATGTTTATTTTTTCTTCAAGTAATATTTCATCAGGAGCATCATAGTATTCACTTTCTTTATAAGGTGGCTGAAGCGCAGAAAAAAAGCCAGTTAGAAATAGAGATAATAAGAAGAAAGTCACGAAAGTTAAAATCCCAAATAAAATAAGTTTTGTCCGTTTTTTCATTTAAAACACCTTTTATTTTAACTGATAATTTGGTAAGTGGAAATATTTAAAACAATATCTAAATAAAATGAAAGGGAATATATAAACAGTGTTACAAAATTAATCTAAAGGGTATTGACTTGTTCATTAAGGAAAAGGCAGCAAGATTTATAAGTGCGATTGAAGACGCAAAGATCCCTTTGTATGTTTGGGCAATATACTTTTATGGCTTTGCGATTGCAAGGGGTCTCTTGGAGGGATTGCTTGAGTATCATAAAACGATACCACCAGCAGAGGCTTTGTTTTTACATTTTCCATTATGGTATTTTAATGTGTTTTTATCGTTATCTATAATAGTTTCATTTTTCACTGGAGAAAAATTGTGGAAAACTGCCAAAGTGATATTCCTTTTCACTCCTTTGCTTCTTCTGGTTCCTGTTTTCGATTTTCTAGTTTCTGGTGGTCGTGGATACATGCTTGGATATGCATATGATTTTGAATCATTTAGCAAAGTTTTACTTTCAGTTGGCGGAATTATCCCTGGCTCATTGGTAAGTCCTGGCCAAAGCACCCTAGCCTGGTTGGCCATCTTTCTTATCTCTGGGTATTGCTTTGTGAAAAGTGTGAGAATTCACAAAATACTGCTTCTGGTTGCAACAATTTATCTAATAATTTGCATGTATGCTTCTGTTAAGTTTATTGTTTGTTTGATGGCTCGTGCTTTGAGCACAGAGTGCAATTACAAAGTCAGTTCAGTTTTATTTTTGTCAGCTGTTGCTATAA
>JAOAJX010000011.1 GCA_026413945.1 Candidatus Iainarchaeum sp.
AGCCCTTTTTTTAAGGCAAATTATCTAAATGGAAAAGTAGTTTTGCAGTGGGATCCAGCTAAGGATAATGAGAGTGGCATAGAGAAATATATAATATACAAAGGCAATCAAAAGTATGCTGAAACAACGGCGCATAGTTATAGCGACCAGAACATAGTGGAAGGCAACACATACACATACCTGCTGAGCGCATTGGACAAAGCAGGCAACGAATCATATAGGAAAGAAGCAAGCGTATTAATCCCATCTTCAAAGCCAAGCAGCGAGAATATAAGTATTGAGATAGTGTATCCTAATGAGCAGGAACCAATACCCGATAGCGGCTTTAATTATATCTTGGCAAAAATAACGAAAGATAATGAGCCAATTGATGAAAACTCATTAAGCGCAGAAGTAATAGTAAATGGCACACCGCAAAAGGGCGAATTCATAAAAGATGAAAACGGACTTTACAAATTATCAATAACCCAACCACTACTCGAGGAGAATGTTACTTTAAGCATTAAGCTTCTAGGTGATGAATTAAAAGCAGAGGAATCGTTCAATTTTAATTTTAAAAAGCCCGAGTCTAACAGCCAAAATTTGAAACTAATGTTAGGCCTAATAGCAGTTTTTTTGATTTTGGTTTTATCAATATATATTTACATTAGTAGGCAGAGAAATATTACAAAACAGAAGAAAGAAGTTGAACTAGAAAAGATAATGCAAGAAGGGCGTGAGGCGGATATAAAAAGAAAACTAATTGTTATGCAACAAAATGAAGAGCCAACACCAGGCGCTCCGATTATCCAAAAGCCAGAGTCCTTAGTTGCTTATGAAAAAATAAAAGAGGAAAAGGCTCAAGAGAAAGCAAAAACATCTGAAGCAAAGGCCCAAGAAAAGGAGCTCAAAAAAGAGATTTCGCCGAGAGAAGAAATAAAGAAAAAAAGACTGGGCAAAAAGATAGATCAGAAATTCAGAGAAGCACCAACAGGCCCTATATTTGCAACAAAGGGAAAAGCTTTACGGGCGAAAAAAACCAAAAAAGCAGGCACAAAAAAAGTAACTATTAACAAAGTAAAGAACAAAAACGCCAAAAACGCAAAAGCAAGCCCAAATGCCGAAGAAAATCAGTCAGATAAAAAAGAAAGCGAGTCAACAGAATCTCAGGAAATGAATTATATCTAAAAAGCAGCCAAGCAATAAATTAAGCATCCACATGGTTTAGTTAAAAAATAATCTTTTACTGGAAATTAACTGTGTTGCTTTTTTAAAAAAGCATTCAAAATAATTTATGCATGCAGATTTTGTTTCCTTACAATGAGATCCGCAAAGAACAAGACAAACTCTTAAAAGATGCACTTTACACCATTGAAAACAAAAAAGCCTTACTCGCTCATGCACCCACAGGTCTAGGAAAAACAGCCGCAGTTTTGAGTCCAGCTATAAGCTATGCTTTGGAGAATCAAAAAAAAGTTTTTTTCCTGACTCCAAAAATATCACAGCACGAGGTGGCTGTAACTTTTGTGAATAATATAAACAGCAAATTCTCAACTAAGATTCAGGGTGTTGATCTAGTTGGCAAACAGCACATGTGTCCAAACCCACTTTTGAAAAATGCAGATAGCTCTACATTTTATGAATTATGCAAGAGGCTTAAGAAGAAAGAATCGTGCAGCTTCTATGCGAATGCTTCTGGCTTCAATCCTGAACAGAGGATGATGGCAAAGTATTATATAAAAAAAGTTAAGAATAATTGCAAAAGAATGCTACATCATATAGAGCTAAAAGATTTCTGTGAATCTTTTGAATGCCCATATGGCAAAGGCCTTTGCACTTATGAAGTAGCTCTCCAATTTGCTAATGAAGCAAATATTATTGTGGCAGATTATTTCCACATCTTCAGCCCAAAAATAAGACAAGTTTTGCTTCAGAGGGCTGGCTATAATCTGGAAGATTGCATACTAATTATTGATGAGGCACACAACCTGCCCGAGAGGCTTAGAAAGCTCATGAGTTCATCAATTTCGACAAAGTTAATTGATTCAGCACTTGAAGAAGCCTCTAAGATAAAGGCGGATTCTACTGAGCTCATAAGCATTAAAAATGTTCTCAAATTAATGGCTAAAAAAATCTTAAATAATACAAAAAAGCCAAGGATTGCAAACAAAGCATCCGAAACACTCATTTGCAAAGAAGAACTTGAGGCCAACTGCAAAGATGTTGATTTCAGTGGATTGTCAGCTTTTCTATCAGATTTATCTTTAGAATATATTGAGGCATTTCCATATGGGCGCTCTGCGCTCCAGAAACTTGCATCTTTTTTTGAAAAATGGGCTGTTCAGGATAGTTCTTTCATAAGAATTCTAAAGAGCGAGAAAGATAATGTTTTCCTTAAGCTCAAAGCAATGGATCCAAGCTTAGCTTCGAAAAATGTTTTTGAAAAGGCTCATAGCGCTGTACTTATGAGCGGCACATTATTGCCGCAGAAAATGTATGCTGACTTACTTGGTGTCCCAGAGGAACGTACAATTTTTCGTGAATACGCCTCTCCATTTCCTGAGAAGAATAAGCTCACATTGTTTGTGCCAAATTCAACAACAAAATACAGTGAAAGGAATTTTGAGGAGTATCGCAAGATTGCTCAAGTAATTTCACGGTGTGCAAACTCTGTGCCTGGCAATGTAGCAGTCTTTTTCCCATCTTTTTCCGTAATGAACTCAGTTTGTAGTGTTATGAATGGTGAATTAAATAAAAAACTGCTTACCCAAAAAGAAAACATGAGTGCTAAAGAGCGCTATGTGCTTTTGAATGAGTTTAAAAAAAGCGCTGAAAATGGTGCCATTCTTTTTGCTGTTGCTTCTGGGAGCTTTGCAGAGGGTATTGACTATGTTGGCAACCAATTGCTAGGTGCAATAATTGTTGGTATTCCTTTGAATGACATGGACCTTGAACAAAAATGCCTTATTGAATATTGCCAACAGAAGTTTGGCTTTGGGTGGCATTACGCTTACATAAATCCAGCTATAACACGCGCAATTCAAGCTTCTGGTAGAGTAATACGCGACAGAAATGATCGTGGCATTGTTGTTTTTCTTGATAAGCGTTACCTATGGAAAAACTATTCCAAGTGTTTCCCAAGAGAGACGAAAAAAATTGTAACTTCCGAGCCAGAAAAATTTATTGTAGAATTCTGGAAGCAAAATTATTGAAACAGTCATTCTTACAATGAAATCTTTATAAAAGAATCCACTTATCTATTGCTATATGCCTGAGTTAGATTTGGTTATAGTGGGTGCGGGCCCGGCCGGCATAACCGCAGGCATATATGCGAAAAGAAAAGGCCTAAAAGTTGAGCTTTTTGAAGGCTTAGTTGCTGGAGGAACAGTTAATGAAGCAGTTCTTGTTGAGAACTATCCGGGCTTTGAGCCAATTGTAGGCCAAAAACTAGCAGAAAAAATGGCTGAGACTGCCAAAAGGGTTGGAGTTAAGATAAATGAATCAGAGAAGATAGTTTCTGCAAAAAAAATATCTGGTTTGTTTGAATTGGAAACTGAAACAGGCAAATCAATAAAAGCCAAGGCCATAATTCTGGCTACTGGCGCCTCTCACAGAAAAATAAATGTCGCGGGGGCCAAAGAGCTTGAAGGCAAAGGCATAGCTTACTGTGCAACATGTGATGGTCCATTATTTGCAAAAAAGGCTGTTGCAATCATCGGTGGTGGCAATAGTGGTGCTGCAAACGCACTTTACATGAGTGATATTGCAAGCAAGGTTTATCTAATAGAGTATGCGCCAAAACTGATGTGTGAAAAGGCATACATTGAAAAGCTTGAAGAAAAAAAGGTTGAAATAATAACAAACGCCAACGTTATTGAGTTTGTTGGCCATAATAGTTTGAGAGAAGTCAGATTTGAAGATCGCACAAGCAAAAAGCAAAAATCAGTTGCAGTTGAAGGCGCATTCATTTACATAGGTATAGAACCAAATAATCATTTGGCAAAACAACTCGGTTGTGAATTAGACGAAAAAGGTTATGTAAAGGTTGATCTTAGAATGTGTTCCTCTGTTGAAGGTGTTTTTGCTGCTGGCGATATTACTGGTATCTTTCCACAAATGATTGTGGCCTGTGGCCAAGGCGCAATAGCTGCTGAAAGCGCCTATAGGTATATAAAAAAGTAGTAAGGAAAGCACTTATTTAGATAGTTGGTGCCGATAGCAAGTCTTCGACTGGCATAGTTGGAGGCAACTCAGGAGGCAGTTCAGGAATAGTAACTGAAAATAAAGGTTTGCTAGTTTCAAGTGAA
>JAOAJX010000012.1 GCA_026413945.1 Candidatus Iainarchaeum sp.
GTCCAATGCCTCTAAATTAGTTTTTCTCAATATTTGCATTTGCCTTCTCCCTCAGTTTCGCAATGATCTTTTTTATTCGTGCCTCTGTCAATTTCGTATAAGGTTTGCCATTAATAAGCATTGCTGGCGCCTCGTCGCATAAACCTATGCAAGAGGTTTTATACAGAGTAAATAGCCTGTCTTTGCTTGTTTGGCCTGTTCTTGCGCCTATTTCGTTTTTTAAAACTTCTTCCAAAGTGTTTGAGCCGTTTAATACACAACTAGGACTTGAACAGATTTCTATTACATATTTTCCAACAGGCTCTGTCCTAAACATGGAATAAAATTTAACCACCCCCCAAAGCTTTGCTATGGGAATTTTATGCTCAACAGAAATCTGCTTGAGCACATGTTCTGACAAATATCCGTACTTTTCCTGAGCTTCCCATAAGATATTCATAAGAACTTTTGACTTTTTTCTTGGAAGCTCAACATCTTCTCGCATTATGTTTTTCCTGATTTTACTGACCATCTATCCCACAATTAAATCTCATTTATTGACTTTAAAAGTCCAAACTATCTTTTTGATAGTATGTGTTTATCAATTCGTTTACTTTTAAAGAATATGAAGAAAAATTTGAAAAAAGTGGTGGTATGGGTTTTGAAATTACAAAATTTTTTGACACTAGGTCTTTGAACGAGTGCTTGGTAAGACAAGATTACAAAATAGCAGAGATGACTGAAAACATAGAAATAATTCTTTATACATTGATTGCGTTTTCGTTGCCATTTTTATTGTCCCATACACAGCAGCAACTGATTGTCGGTTCTATTGTCAACGCAATGCTTGTATTGGCTGCTCTTAATGTAAGAGGCTGGAAATTATTACCCATAATAGTGTTCCCTTCCATAGGCGTTTTTGTTGCAGCTGTTCTTTTTGGTGCACAAACAAAGTTCATACTCTACTTCATGCCATTTATATGGATAGGCAATGCAATCATAGTACTTGGCGTGAAATATTTATACTTGCAAAAGAAGTTAAACGAAGCTTTGGTTTATGTTATCTCAAGCTTGTCAAAAGCTGCTTTTCTATTTGTCACAGCTTTCGTGATGGTCAGTTTGGCTTTGGTTCCACCACAATTCCTAACTGTGATGGGCATAATGCAACTAATCACTGCTTTGATAGGCTCTACATTAGCCGCCATCATTCAGAGAGCTAAAAAAGCCATCATAAAATAACAAAAGAGCAATATGAGATAATATTAATTGTTTGACGTAATTCATAGCAATAACTATATAATGGTATTCCTATTCCATTAACTTATGGTACATAAAATTGATTTTTTGAACGATTGTCTCAAGCATTTTGAATACTTGGATAATAACAAGCCTTTGGTATTTACGATAACGAATTATGTAACCATTTTGGATGTCGCTCAAGCAATAAGAGATTCAAATGCTCTGCCTGCAATGTGGTTCGATAAAGAGTGTGCAGTAGAACTAACCGAAATAGCCTCTGCATTGTACATAAACATGGGTACGTTTGATGAGAAGTCTTACGAAGGTATGCGTGCTTCTGCAAGAGTTGCTAACAAAAGAAAAATTCCTATAATAGTTGACATCGTTGCAACAGGGGCATCAAATAAAATTACTAATTACACTGAAAAACTGATTGAAGAAATAAGTCCTTCAGTGATAAAGGGCAACAAGGGCGAAATATCAACTTTGTGTAAAGAAAAAGCAGAAGTCAGAGGCGTTGAAGCAATGTCTTATTCTTCTAGACTAGTTGAGGCAATGGAAGACTATGCAGAAAAAAATAGTTGTGTAATGATTGCTTCTGGAGAAAAAGACATAGTGACTGATGGAAAAAGAACGTATCTTGTAGGTAATGGTGTGCAGGAGCTTTCCTTAATAGTCGGTTCTGGTTGTGTTTCTTCTGCGATAGTTGCTTGTTTTGTCTGTTGCTCTAAGAGTTTAGGCTTTGAACCAGCTTATTCATCAGCACTTGCAATGGCGTATTTCGGATTGGCTGGAGAATTTGCAAAAAGTGACTTACAAAGAAACAATCAAACGTTTAATGCGGAAGTGTCACTTGTTCCTTCGTATTCTTTCAAGACCAAACTTTTTGATTATTTGTTCTATCTTTCGAAGTCAAAAAGTCTCTTAAAAAGCGCTAATTTCAACATAAAAGTAATAAGCAAACAATAGGGCAGATGAGATGATTCAATCTAATCATCAAAAAAACAATCAAGTTATTTATAAAACTCATCATAACAGTACAACTAAAAAATCGTTTATAGGTTGTT
>JAOAJX010000013.1 GCA_026413945.1 Candidatus Iainarchaeum sp.
TGCGGTAAAAACTGAGCCAAAGGGAGTAGTAATGATAGAGGAGGGAACAAGAGTAGTTTTCAGAGAGCATCCGGCTAAGGGATTTGAAAAGATTGGCAAAGCGGGAGTAACTTACGAGGATATCGGAGGGCTCAAGGATGAACTTCAAAAGGTAAGAGAAATAATAGAATTACCATTGAGATATCCCGAGCTTTTCAAACGCCTTGGAATCGAACCGCCGAAAGGTGTTCTTTTACATGGTCCTCCGGGCACAGGAAAGACGCTTATAGCGAAAGCGGTGGCGAATGAAGTTGATGCTCACTTCATAAGCATAAGCGGTCCAGAGATCATGAGCAAGTATTATGGAGAGAGCGAGCAGAGGCTGAGGGAGATCTTTGAAGAAGCTAAGCAAAATGCTCCGAGCATAATATTCATAGATGAAATTGACTCAATTGCTCCGAAAAGGGAAGAAGTCACTGGAGAGGTTGAAAGAAGAGTCGTTGCACAGCTACTCGCCTTAATGGACGGGCTTGAGTCAAGAGGGCAAGTGATTGTTATTGCTGCAACAAATCGTCCAGATGCAATTGATCCAGCTTTACGAAGACCGGGGAGGTTCGACAGGGAAATAGAGATCGGAGTCCCAGATAGAGATGGTAGAAAGGAGATCTTGGAGATCCATACGAGGAAAATGCCTCTCGCTGAAGACGTGAATCTCGATGATCTTGCAGATATAACGAATGGATTTGTGGGTGCGGATCTTGAAGCTTTGTGCAAGGAAGCAGCGATGCATGCACTTCGCAGAGTTCTGCCGGAGATCGATATAGAGAAAGAGATCCCTGCGGAGATCATAGAGAATCTTAAAGTTACAAGAGACGATTTCATGTCCGCTTTGAAGAACGTTGAGCCTTCTGCGATGAGAGAAGTGCTCGTTGAGATCCCAAGAGTAAGATGGGAGGACATTGGAGGACTTGAGAA
>JAOAJX010000014.1 GCA_026413945.1 Candidatus Iainarchaeum sp.
CCTCATGATTGAGTCTGTTGCACTGTCAAATCCATACTCAAGCGTAAACGATGGCAATGCCTCAGTAAGCGTAAAAGTATGCTTCCAATCGTTGGTTGTTTGCGTATGCGACACCGAGCCAAAGATATACTCCAGCAGTCTTCCGTGCTGGTATTTGACCTCAAGGCTACCAGAAGCCTCAAAAATACCTGTTATGAACTCTTGTACATCGCTACTGCTTATTCCCCTTATCTTCCTGTAATTGTTGTTAAAATCGCTTGTTATGTTTTGAACCTTGCCTACATCCTTCGTGCAACTGACTGGCGTTCCATATGCCGACTCCTTTCCAATCAAAACATAAGCATGTTTGCTTAGATATGTCATTTAATCACCCCTCTTTTTTGCCTTTTTCTTTTACTTCCTCAAATGTCTGATTCAATAATATCTTTTTTGCGTCTTCTTCATCAACATCTATTGGCTTGTCCTCAAAAACATATTTTCTCCCGTCTACCATCACTATCAGCCCATTCTGCTTGCTAATAATTCTCACCCTCTCACCTCGCTAATTTTTTTCAATTTGATGTCGTATACTATTCGCCACAATCCTACACTTTTATCGCTAAGGTCAACAAACCTTGCGTCGTGCAAATCCAACACTTCGTAATTCGGTAGCGACAGCATCTTATTCCACAGAATCCTGTGAACCTCATTCAAAACCTCAAACAATCTCTCTCTGCTCGCCAATGTCCTTATGTCTATGCTTACACTTGTGAAAAAATGCAAGGATAGTCCTGTTATGTCTCCATCACGCAGAGAAGTATTTCCTTGATATACAAGCACATAATCAGAACT
>JAOAJX010000015.1:0-180 GCA_026413945.1 Candidatus Iainarchaeum sp.
TGATGCGTGCCATCACCAGCATTTATAAGACTAACAAACTCCTCTTTATACCTGTCGTAGGGAAACAAAACAAAGGGAACTCTAAAAATTATGCAATCAAAACCCAAAGCTTCTAAAGTCTTCACAGTATCGTAAAAGCTTTCACCTTTTTCAGTTGAGCCCTCTCCTCTACCTACGTAG
>JAOAJX010000015.1:190-489 GCA_026413945.1 Candidatus Iainarchaeum sp.
GAACCAGACCTGAAAACTCTGCTGTGAATTATATCACCCACATAAACAACCTTTAGACCCTCCAGGGTTTTATAAGCGTCCAATGCGGTAAAAATATCTATGAGTCCCTGAGTGGGGTGCTGATGCGTGCCATCACCAGCATTTATAAGACTAACAAACTCCTCTTTATACCTGTCGTAGGGAAACAAAACAAAGGGAACTCTAAAAATTATGCAATCAAAACCCAAAGCTTCTAAAGTCTTCACAGTATCGTAAAAGCTTTCACCCTTTTCAGTTGAGCCCTCTCCTCTGCCTACGTA
>JAOAJX010000015.1:499-696 GCA_026413945.1 Candidatus Iainarchaeum sp.
GAACCAGACCTGAAAACTCTGCTGTGAATTATATCACCCACATAAACAACCTTTAGACCCTCCAGGGTTTTATAAGCGTCCAATGCGGTAAAAATATCTATGAGTCCCTGAGTGGGGTGCTGATGCGTGCCATCACCAGCATTTATAAGACTAACAAACTCCTCTTTATACCTGTCGTAGGGAAACAAAACAAAGGG
>JAOAJX010000016.1:0-170 GCA_026413945.1 Candidatus Iainarchaeum sp.
ATATACCCAGTCTATGAACCAAAGCTCAAGGAAAAAAATCTTGCGGGCTATCCCAACAGGCTTGTAGCGAAGACAGAAAAGGACATCTGCGAAGAACTTTCAAGAGTTTTTGAAGAAAAGTGGAGCGACTTATACATGAAGGTTAAAGGAGTCTTAAGTCTTGGAGGTAG
>JAOAJX010000016.1:180-459 GCA_026413945.1 Candidatus Iainarchaeum sp.
TTTATAGCCAGCTCAAGAAAGCTCTTGGACCTTTTCAACGCAAGCTACACACTTTCTTGTCTCACAGAGAGTTTGATAAAACACGTAATAGATAACAAGCTCGGGGAAGTCATATACCCAGTCTATGAACCAAAGCTCAAGGAAAAAAATCTTGCGGGCTATCCCAACAGGCTTGTGGTAAAGACAGACAGAGACCTCTGCGAAGAGCTCTCAAAAGTTTTTGAGGAAAAGTGGAGCGACTTATACATGGGGGTTAAAGGCATCTTAGGTCTTGGAGGC
>JAOAJX010000016.1:467-643 GCA_026413945.1 Candidatus Iainarchaeum sp.
TTTATAGCAAGTTCCAGAAAGCTCTTGGACCTTTTCAACGCAAGCTACACACTTTCCTATCTCACAGAGAGTTTGATAAAACACATAATAGATAACAAGCTCGGAGAAGTTATATACCCAGTCTATGAACCAAAGCTCAAGGAAAAAAATCTTGCGGGCTATCCCAACAGGCTTGT
>JAOAJX010000017.1 GCA_026413945.1 Candidatus Iainarchaeum sp.
CGTTGAGTGTGATATAATTTCAATCCTTGTTTTTGTGGATCAACTTGTGCAACCTTCTGTCACAATGCCAGCAAACTTAAGCGCAGTGCATTTCAATCCTTGTTTTTGTGGATCAGCTTGTGCAACTTTATGGTTTTTCAAACAAAGTATCAGCAGCGAAAGTAGATTTCAATCCTTGTTTTTGTGGATCAGCTTGTGCAACTCTAATTCCATTCTTCCGCCTTTCGAGGCATATCTGATTTCAATCCTTGTTTTTGTGGATCAGCTTGTGCAACGCTTTTTTTACGCTATCAACATTTCTTGTATTTACGAAATTTCAATCCTTGTTTTTGTGGATCAGCTTGTGCAACAGTTAATTTATTGGCCAAATTTATTTAAAAAAACAGCAGTTGTTATAACTTTTTTCAGCAAGTTAGCTTTTTGATTGGGGCTTTTTAAACACTGTCCTTATTGTCCCAAAACCCTTTGAAACACTTTTACCAAGCCCGATGTAATCAGGTAGGGAAATGTTTGCTTCGAACATGCCTTTAAAAGCTTCAAAAGTGTTCCCATGGACCCTAACTCTTTTTGTCCTATAGTTTAGCAAATTAACACAAATTCGTTCATTAGCTCTTACTCCTATGCCTTTCAGAGTAC
>JAOAJX010000018.1 GCA_026413945.1 Candidatus Iainarchaeum sp.
GAGCTTACATTGCCTGCTGCATCCTGAATCCATACATAAACAGTCTTTGTTCCATCGCCAGAGCTCAGCATGAATGATGTTGGCTCTGTTGATACAAAGCAAGTATCAGAGGGCAATGGTGTTGTTGGTGATTCCTTCACGCACCATTTCACTGCTTCAGAATCATTGCCTATTTCAATACTCACATTCTGAGTATTCGTATAGTTTGCTCCACCGGCTATTGTTATTGTTGGAGTATCAGTTAGTGTTGTGTCAACTGTGAATTGGCTTATGTTGAGAGGATCGCTTGTATTGCCCGAAGCATCTGTTACGGTTATTGTGCAGTTGTAGGTTCCATCTGTAAGCTCATTGAATGTTATTGTGTTATTTCCTGCAATAGCAGTAGTTGTTGATGAGGCGCAGCCGCCTGAGTATGTTATTGTTCCTGCTTCAGAGCTATAGAATGTATAATCTGGGGTTTTATCGTTTGTTGGCGATGTTACAGGGGTAACCTCAGAGAGTGTTGGCTTCGTTGTGTCAAGTATTATTGTATCTGAACCTGGAGAGCTTACATTGCCTGCTGCATCCTGAATCCATACATAAACAGTCTTTGTTCCATCGCCAGAGCTCAGCATGAATGA
>JAOAJX010000019.1 GCA_026413945.1 Candidatus Iainarchaeum sp.
TCCCTACATATATGCCTATCACATTCCAATTTATTGCACTAATAGCTTCCCTAACAGTAACAACCCCACTGACTATTAAAATTAAACATGCAGCCAACACATATTTTGTCTTGCTTTTGTAGTTGGTTATCACTAATAAGTATGTTATTAGAAACAGAAGAGTTACTAAACCTTTTATTGGGATCGCCATTTTTTATCTTATTTATTTTTATTCAAATCAATTAAAATATGTTTCATTGATAAAAAGATTAGTCATTTATAAAAAATTAAATAAAGTTATAATGGCATAAAATATTAGTTAGTTAACAGATTTAAGAAATTTTGATGTTATTTGGCGAGATATAAAATAATTTGGTAGTTGTTTTTATTAGAACAAATTCTATTAGGAATAGTTTTATAAAAATTAAATAAATTAAAAAATCCCGCCTCCCGGATTTGCACCGGGGACCTCTCGGTGGCTGCTGCGTAAAACGCTTTCGCCAACCTTTAAAAAAGGTAAACTAAAATCTACAGCCGAGCGCTCTAACTAGCTGAGCTAAGGCAGGACTATAAAAT
>JAOAJX010000001.1 GCA_026413945.1 Candidatus Iainarchaeum sp.
TGTCAGCATATGTTGCAATCTTTATGTTTAAATTGCTATCATCATTATTTGCATTACTTTGACCTTTAATTACAGCTTTAAAATTACCTCTTGCATTTTTATCTGCATCTACTTTAACAGTTATAAGATTGCAATCGCCTCCTTCAAGAACACCTAAGCTGGATGGACTTAGCGTTATCTTAATCCAATTGTTTGTATCGCCGAATACCTGTTTTGAGAAATTCGCATATTGAAGCGCCTTAAAACCTGTGTTACACGCAAAGATCTCAAGCTGTTGCTCTGAGTCTGGTAATATGGTGAATATAGTAACCTGCTGCTTTTCTGGGAAAAGAGATAATAGGCCGTTTTTATCTGGTAGAGAAAGTGTTCTTATTGAGATTCTTGAGGAATCATAGTTTACTTTGCTTAGGCCTTCGATCAGGCCATTGTAGTCGCCGTTTGCATCTTGCGGGACATTGATTGATATTTTAAGCGGTTCACAGGTTCCCTTTTGCAAAACCGCTATTTTGGTAGGGCTTAAATTAACCCAGCTGTTTGCATCGCGCTCCATTGAGCGCTTGAGGTTGATATCATTGAGGTCTTTCAGGCCTAAGTTGCATGCATAAATGTTAACATCCTCTCTTGAGCCCTTGAATATTGAAAGCGGGTAATATTCCGGGAAAAGGTATAATTCGCCCTCTTCTTCAGGCAGTGAAAGAACCTTTATTAAGAGGATTGATGTATCGCTGTTTACATTGCTTGTGCCATAAATTGTACCAGTGTAAATTCCATTTGCATCTTCAGGAACACTCATGGTTACTTTAAACGGCACACACGTCTCCCTTGCAAGCGGGGCAATCGTTGTCTGACCCAGGGCAACCCAGCTGTTTGCATTGCGGTCCATGGAACGAGTTAGATTGACGTAGTTAAGGTCTTCCATTCCAACATTGCAGGCATAAAAGTTGATGTCCTCTGTTGTGCCCTTCAGTATGGAAATTGGGTATTGCTCTGGATAAAGCTCAAGCCAGGCCTTCTTTATTATCGTTGCAGAAACCTCTATTGTTACAGGTACAAAAATCTCATATGTCTGGTTTGGGGTTACTGCTGTGAAAACCAATGAACCTGGATATGCTCCTGCAGCAAAGGCATCTGAATAAAAATTAAGGTCAAGGGTTTTTGAGGTGCCTGCTTCGAGCTCAAATGATGCTGTATTAATGTCAAAATTTGCATGCGTATGGCTCCAATTTTTAACTAGAGAAACCTGTGCCTTGGTGTCGCCATCATTGTATATTGTTATCTTTTCCTGCTTGTCGCCGCCTCTTGAGATATGAACAAAAATAGAAGTCCTATCTAAGTAAATTTCCTCTATACCAAAAACAACATAACCTTCTTTTGCCTCAACCCAAACCTTGTGCTCACCGGGCTTTAGCGGCAATGTACCAACTAAATTAGCGTCGGCCTTAGCATAAATATCGCTACCAGCAACATTGAAAACAATGCTGCTGCCTTCAATGCCGCTTTTGCTCGGATTAATCGCACTTGGCACGGAAAAGAAAACCTTTTTTCTCGCGCCTTCGCCTTGCCTGTAAACATCGTTTGCAGCATTTACAAGGTCGTTGACGCTCGTAACTGCTATCTGCTGCTGCCTCTCCAGCTGAATCTCTGACAAGGATGTATTAGAGTATGCAATTATAGTTATAAGAATCACTAGACCAACTGAGAGTATAACTAGAACCTCTACTGAACTTTGGCCTTTTTGACTCTTAAAAATCATGGTAAACACTATGAAATATTATATTTAGGAAGTTATTAATAATAACTATTATTTGATGAGCTCGGCCACTTAAAAAATCTCTACATCAGGATAAACCTTTAAGCCAGTTTCCTCAAAACCCATGGCAAGAACCTTGTTTGTATGCTTTGTGCCGCGCATCTTAAGTATTTCGCAGCAGTGAACCCTTGTGCTTTTGCCGCCTTCTTTTTTGTAATAGAGCGCGATTATTGCATCTGAGAGAAATCCAAGAGAATCTGCCTTTGTGAGGTGCACATCGGCTGGCGTCTCTGAGATAACAATTGTTGTAGTCTCCCACTTGTGCAAAAGGTCAAAAAATTCAAGTATGCTCTGCCTTTTCACATATTCATCATGGAAAAGAAGCGCATAAGATGTTATTGAGTCAACAACCAAGCGCTTTGCACCAATTTCGTTTATCGCATCCTTTATAGGCCCGCCGCCCTCTTTCATCAGCTTTTCAACTTGATGTGGCCTATACTCTAAAACCCTAAAAAGATTTTTTTGCTCTAAGGCCTGGAAATCCCAACCAAAAACAAGCGCATGCTTGTAAAGCGACTCCCTATCCTCTTCAAAGGTTATATAAATGCCAGGCTCCTTTTTAGCAACAATGCCATAATGCATAAATTGTAGCGCAAATATTGTTTTGCCAGTTCCGGGCGCTCCAACAAGGAGAACAACAGAGCCTTTTTCAAAACCACCTTCAATCAGCTCATCAAATGATTCTACGCCTGTGGAAACTCTTTCAATAGCCCTTTGTTTTGACTGCATTTGAGGAACGCTTATCTCACCTAATTGCTGTGCACTCTTGCCGAGTATAACATTATCAAACTTTCGTGCTTGCTGTGATGCTTCTTCCTTGAACTCTTTTTTTGTAAGATCCTCTGGCTTTACTTCCTCAAGCAGCTCTTCCTTTTTGCTATCTGGTTGTTTTTGTTCTGCACCGAGCGACTGAAACATTTTGCCAACACTGTGCTTCTCTATTTTGTCTGTCATAAAAACACCAAGAACATGGGAAAGACCAATAAATAAAAGAAATATATTAAGATTCAGATACATAAAAATTAAAATACCAACTTTGGCCAACAGAAGTTTTCATTTGTTCTCAGAGCGCTTTATAAGCTCTATTATTGACTTTGTTCTTGAGGCGCTCTTGTAAATTGGCTCAGTCGTAAAAAACATGTTGCGATCTCTTATAAAGCTATAAATCCCAGAAATGCTCTCGTAATAATAGTTCTCAATGTGCTTCCTGTAAGACTCAACATCCTTGTAAACATACCTCGTGAGAAGATTCCAATTTCCAGAGCCAAGCATTCCTGAAAACCAATATAAGTGAGGGTCCTGCATTGCTTTATCAATAAAAGCATTAAAGGCCTCTTTTTGCGATAAGTCTGCCTGAAGAAGCATTGTTACTTCGAGGTTATAGCCTAATGACCTGAAATTTATCTTTGGGCCATAGCCTTGTATAATGCCGGCTTTGCTGAGGAAATCCAAGGAACTAATTATTGTTGCCTTATGGAAACCTGTGTGCTTCTTAATTCGCTCTATGCTAGGCCTTACAGAGCCTTCTTTTAGCAGGGCTTCTAGAATTTTAACGCGTACTGAGTCTACAGCTGATTTTTTTAATACCATAATATCACCACAGTATTATAATAGTACATTAATAGAAATTAAAAATGTAATTTTATTACATATTATTAGCATAAATTGCTTTATATAGGTTAGTAGATAATATATACGCAAAACCAAAAGGAGGGTTGTTGCAAGAACCAAAGTCAATTAGAGGGATGGGGCAGCTCACCAGGCTAAAATGGTTTCTGAAGAGGCCCCTTCTTCCTCTAATTCTTTTTCTGATATACTTAGCATTTGTTGAAATCACTGTAAAGTTGCTTTAGTTCATTAATCGAGGAAATCATTTCTGACTGCAGATCGTAGAGTTCTTTGGTTTCTAAGCTGAGGGATTCGAGCTCAACAATTATATTTTCTGCTTCTGAAACAAGAGTATTTGCTTCCTCTATTTTCTTATAAAAATCAGCAATGTTATTGCAATCAACCCTTTCGAAATCAATTTCTTCAAAAAAGGCCTTTGACTTTTGGTATAGAAAACACTCTTCACCAAGAATTGCTTTGATTCTCGCTTTATTCTTTAAAATGTTAAAGCCATTTTCATCTATAAGCAATGAATTCACTCTTAGCTCTTTTGCTTCTACCGGATATCTTAAAGAAAAAGCGCGAACATTGCTATTGCTCTTTTCAGCCATTGATGAGAGTTCTTTTAGGTCATTAGCAATGCCTGAAAATGATTTTAGGTAAGAGCATTCTGTGGATGAAGCTTTGCTTATTTCAACAGAAACGCTTTCATTCAATAGCAGTGCATTTCTTGAGCTCAGTACAATTATTTTTTTCTTTAAAAATTCTGCAAAATCGCATTGCATTGACCAATACTCCTTCATAATGCCGGAGCTTGAATCCTGCAGAGACTTTGCTTTTTTCAAAACAGAGCTAATTTCTGAGAGGAATCTTTCTTTTTCCAACTCATTAATATCGCTTACGTCTGTGCTCTTGAGCTTTTCCAAATCAATCCCTTGCCAGATGTCTTCTGCTTTTCTATTAGTTTGAATGCAGCCAATAATAAAGAGGAAAAGCAATAAACATGTTACAAAAAAAAGTGTGGGCCTCTGCCAATAACCCATTATCATTTGGATTCACGCTCATTATCTTTTGGGGTTTCGCTTTTAGCTTTCCATGAACTCTTGCTCGGACAATTTGGATCAATGCACATTTCATAGCGGAAGTTCCTTGAGGTGACTTTTATCATCGGCTTTTGGCAGATTGTGCATTTCTTTTCTAAAGGCTCTATCTTGCCTTTTTGTGGTAGGGGGTATGTTATGCGGCATTCTGGGTAATTTGTGCAGCCAAGAAAGCGCTTCCCGTTTTTGCTGTTTCTCAGAAGAAGCGCTCCCTCACAACCAGCTCTCGTGCATTGAAACTGCTTTCTATCCGCCATCAGTGCTTCCCTTAGTGCTTCACCTATCTCTTGCTTTTTATCGAGAAGATCCTCCAATGCTTTTTCTAACATCCTTCTTGACTCTTCAACAACTTCGTCTTTTTCTTTCTTTCCTATAGCTATTTCGTCCATTTCTTTCTCAATTTGTGCAGTCATGTCTGGCTTGATTATCGCACTTTCCTGCTTCTCAAGAGCGTCAACAGTTGCGAATGCAATCTTATTTGGAATTATTGCCTTGTTTCCCTTTATATAGCCCCTAGCATATAGCTTCTGTATTATCTCATGCCTTGTTGATTTTGTGCCAAGGCCAAGATCTGCCATTAGTTTTATTAAGGCACCTTGCGAATACCTTGGCTTTGGCTTTGTTTCTTTTTCATGGATTTTCATTTCAATCAGTTTTACAAGAGATCCTTCCTTAAGTGAAGGAAGTATTATTTCTTCTGTGCTGCTATAAGGGTAAATCTTTTTCCAGCCGAGCTTAAGGTAGCGCTTTCCTGTCGCAACGAAAGGCTCCTTTCCAACTAAAATCTCTGCGTTTATAAATTCAGCCAACGCATCTTCTCCAAGAGTTGCCAAAAAGTGCCTACTTATGAGTTCATATATTTTAGCGTGATTACCACTTAATTGGGTCTTGGGGAGATCAACAGGATGTATTGGCGGATGATCCTTAGTTGCCTTTCCTGATGAAGGCAAAATCTTCCTTTTTAGTATTTCATTGCAGTATTCTGAAAATTCTTTTTTTAAAGACAGCTTTTCAACAATTTTTTTCAGGCCTATTGTTGCAGGATAAGCTTCATTATCAGTCCTTGGGTAGCTGATGTAACCTAACTGATAAAGTTCCTCAGCTATATTCATCGCTTGGGGCGCTGAAATTCCTATCGAGCTGGCTGCTTTCAAAAAAGAAGTTGTGTTAAAAGGCAATGGGCGTTTTATGACTTTTTCTGAAACAATTACCCTTGCAACCAGACCCATTGGTTCCTTGCTTTTTAGGACCTCAATTGCCTTTTCTTTTTCCCAGAATCTACCTTCTTTATGAATCGCATTGAAGCGCTTGCCATCTTTTTCAAATATAGCCTCTACTTCCCAATATGGCTTTGGCTTAAATGCAAGGATTTCCTTTTCTCTGTCAACAATTAATGCCAAAACAGGGCTTTGGACTCTGCCAGCAGAAAGAAATTCCTTGCCTAATTGCCCAGAAACTATTGAAAGAAATCTTGTTAGCACGGCACCCCATATTAGGTCTGTTTCACGCCTTGCATTTGCGGAATTTGCGAGATTAAAGTCAAGCTTAGTTGGTTTCTTAAATGCTTCTTCAATATCCTGCTTGGTTATCGCAGAGAAAACAACTCTCTTTGTCTTTATTGCCGGGTTTGCTTCATGAGCGCATTGCAATGCTTCAAGAGCAATGCTTTCGCCCTCACGGTCATAATCTGTGGCAAATATTATTTCATCGGCATCTTTTGCATACTTTATAAGCGCCGATATTATGTTTTTTTCTCTTTTCACATACTCAATATCACTAAAAACAAGTTTGCGTAAATCTGTGCCAATCCATGGTGAATATTGCTTAGGAAAATCAACGTCAAGTATGTGGCCACGAAGTGGAACAACCACATATTCTTCACCAGCTCTAAAAAAATGATAAGCTGGCGCATTGCCAACCCGCTCTTCATGAACATTGCTATCAGCCAGAAGCTCCGCAATTCTCCTTCCAGCAATGTTTTTTTCAGCAATGATTAGCTTCACTTTACCACTAAAATAGCTATTTGTGTGCAAAACATAAAAAAGGTAGAGGTCTTAGAAACAGGTAAACGGAAATTAGGATAAAAGTTTTTTTAGATTAGATTTCCTAAAACCTTTTTTGCATTACGCTTGCTGGCAGAGTATTTGTCTTTCTCACTTCATCAAGGACGACAAGCGTTTTCATATCCATAACGCCGCTTATAGAACTTAAGCGCTCTACAAAATCCTTAACTGATGAAAGGTCTGGAAGGACTGCCTTTACAAGAAGATTATATTCCCCCAAAACTTGGTATATCTCCAAAACATGCTCAAAAGACTCTATGCGCTTGAGAACATCTTTTGTCTGCGCTAGTTCAGTCCTAAGCTGCAAATAAACCGGCTTCTCAAAGCCGAGCACGCCATAGTTTACCTCTGCTCTTATGGCCTTTATTATGCCTCGCCTTTTCAATGAATCGACACGCTTTCTTATTGCAACATCAGTAAGTTGGGCTTCCTTTGCAATTGCCTTGTAGCTTGTGCGACCATCTTCCAAAAGCTTCTTTAGTATAAGAACCTCAATCCTATCAAGAGACGCTATCATTTTATCAAAACCTGCCTTTTTATAAGGTCAAATTTAAGCATATAGAAAAAAGTCTTAAGTATTTCAATGAAAGGCACCACAAATACAAGAGTTATTGCTATTGAAATCACTTGTCCAACAATGAACTCGCTTGCAACTAATGAACCAAAAACACCTGTAAGTGCAACCATGTCAAGAATAAATTCTATAAGGCCAACAAGAAGCAGCAATGCTGCCATCAAAAAAACAACTTTTAAAGCAATCACTGGGTTTTTTCTCACAAAAGAGGCGCTTTCGGCAAGCGCTGTTTCTAAAGAGACTTCATCAATAACTATTGCTTGAGGCACGAACATAAAAAAAATTGAAATGATGAAAACAAATACTAAAAAGGCCACTAGAAGGTTTAAGCTTATGGAAGACAAAATTAGTGCAGGGATAAAAACCAAGGCAAGTATAATGGCATAAAAGCCAAATATCTTAAAAGCAAATTTACTTACCATTTCTTTTAAGTAAAAATGAACCTTCACCTTGCTGAGGTCTCGCCTCACAGCTAGGCATATAAGACCTATCAAAAAGGAATAGAAGAATAGGAAAACTAGGGCTAAGATGAAAATAGGTATTGCTTGTGTGCTAAGCATATAGTCAATGAGTATGGTGCCAGAAGAAAGCGTAATACCTGTTTCAAAAAAAGGCACCCTAAAAAACGGAATTATGAATACTGGCACAAAAGCCAGCAAAAGTGCAAATAATAGGCATATTTTAAAATTACTCTTATATTCTTGAAAAGACTTTGAAATGACATCCATAGATGTAATTTAACAGAAAAAGCTATTTAAACAAAACGCACCTAAAAAATCGGTTATTATGATCGAAATTGTAACAGGACCAATGTTCAGCGGCAAATCTGAAGAGCTGATGAGGCGAATAAGGCGCCTTCGGATTGCAGGCAGGAAAGTAAAGGTTTTCTCACCAGAGATTGATTTTAGGGGCGGAAAAAACTGCATATACTCTCACGATGATAGGCGCATAGAAGCTATACCAATAAACAACAGCTCTGAGATAATGGAACATCTTGAAAAGGACACGAGAGCTGTTGGAATAGATGAGATACAATTTTTAGATGATGGAATAATTGACATTGCAATTGAATTGGCTGAGAGAGACTTTGATGTTATACTTGCATGCCTCAACCTTGATTTTCGTGGTGAGCCTTTTAGGTTTAGAAATTCAGAAAGGACAGTAGCTGAAATAATAGCTTTAAGTGAATCCGTAACAAAGCTTCATGCAATATGCACTGAAAAATTAAAAGTAAATGGCACAGAAAGTATCTGTGGTAGAAACGCATATTTCACTCAGCGCTTAATAAATGGTAAGCCAGCCCCCTATAACAGCCCACTTATTGTAGTTGGGAGTGAGGACTTATATGTAGCAAGATGCAGAAAACACCACAAAGTTCCGGGAAAGCCAAAAGAGTTGAAAAGGCGGTTTGAATTCCAAACTGAATATTAATAAATTCAAAACGCAGCTCAATCATTTTAATCTCCCAACACTGCTTTTCATAGGAAATAAACTCAGCAAAGTTTAATGCAAACTTTGTAGCATAGATGGGGTAAGCATGCCAACGTTAGAGTTTGAAGAATCAACTTTCGGCAGTGAAAACATCTATGTAGAAAAGTTCAAGAGATTTTTTGAGCTGAATTATAAAAAAGAGATTGAAGACTGCATTGAAAATTACCCTGAAAAACGCTCTTTGGCCGTAGATTTTGCTTTGCTTGAAAAGTTTGATTATGTGCTTGCAGATGAACTTATAGAAAATCCAGATGTTGTAATAGATAGTGCAAAGCAAGCATTGCGTGGCTTTTCGTTCACAACATTGGAAACTAAAGAAATAAGCATAAATATAAGATTTTTTAATTTTCCAGAAACAAACAGAATACTTCTTCGCAATATTTCAGCAACTCATCTTAACAAGATGATATGTGTGGAGGGTGTTATTAAACAGATTACAGATGTTCTTCCTAAGTTAAAGGTTGCTACTTGGAAATGCAACAGGTGTGGCAACACATACAAAATATTCCAAACAGGCCAAAGTGTTTCAGAGCCGGTTTTTTGTGAAAATTGCAGACACCGTGATTTTTCCCTATTTGAAGAGGAATCAGAGTTTCTAGATTATCAAAAAATGCAGATTCAAGAACCATTGGAGGTGCTTAAGGGTAGCGAACAGCCAACTTCATTAGACGTTTACCTTGCGGATGATATAGTAAACAAAGCACTTCCGGGGGATAGTGTTATTCTTGTTGGCATTCTACGACTCTCCCCAACCAAAAAGGGAAAGCCGATATTTGGGCGTTATCTTGAGTGTATTTACGTGGAGCAGAAGCAACGCGAATTCGAAGAAATTACTGTAACAGCTGCTGATGAGAAAAAGATAAAAGAACTTGCAAAAGATCCGCAAATTTATGAAAAGCTTATTCAAAGCATAGCCCCAAGCATTTATGGGCATGAGGATGTGAAGGAAGCAATAGCATTGCAGCTCTTTGGCGGAGTGAAAAAAATTTTGCCGACGCAGCAGATAAGAGGAAATATACACATTCTTCTTGTTGGTGATCCGGGTGTTGCAAAATCACAGATGCTTACATCGGCAAATGCCATAGCACCAAAAAGCATATATGTTGGGGGCAAAACTACTAGTGGAGTTGGTCTTACTGCAACAGCAGTGAAGGATGAATTTGGTGAAGGTGCTTGGACTCTCAAGGCAGGAGCATTAGTGCTTGCAAGCGGTGGCATTGCGATGGTTGACGAGCTTGACAAGATGCCGGCCGACGAAAGGGTTGCGCTGCATGAAGCGATGGAACAAAGCACAGTAAGTGTTGCTAAAGCTGGGATCATAACAAGATTTAAGACAGACACGAGCATACTTGCTGCTGCAAACCCAAAATTCTCGAGGTTTGAAAACTATGAACCACTTGTAAACCAGATTGATTTGCCGCCGACTCTTATTTCAAGATTTGACTTATTCTTTCTTATAAGAGATGTTCTTGACAAAACAAAAGATACTGAGATAGCAAATTTCATACTTAAGACACACAGGGCTGGTGAGAAGCTCTCTAAGGTTAAAATGCATGGCAGGGGCATAAGAAAATTGGGTTCGGAAAAGATTGGGGATCTTGCAATGCCGGCAATAGAGCCGGAGCTTTTGAGGAAGTACATTTCATATGCGAGGCAGCATATATTCCCAGAACTTTCAGATGAAGCGATAAATGCTATATCGGATTTCTATGTGAAGCTTCGTGAAAAAGGGCGTGAAGAAGGCGCATATACAGCAACGCATAGGCAACTTGAAGGCTTAGTGCGCCTCAGCGAAGCCTCAGCAAGGGTTCGACTTAGCAATGTAGTGGAAAAACAAGACGCTGAAAGGGCAATAAGGCTTCTAAAGCGCTCACTTAAGGACGTTGTAACTGATCCTGAGACTGGGAAGATAGATATAGATCTAATACTTGCCGGTCAAACTCATACTCAGCTAGAAAACATGCACAAAGTGCTTGCAATAATAAAGGAAAAATCAAAAGGTGGAGAGTCAGTGCCAATTGATGTTTTGGTAAGTGAAGCTGCTCAAGCTGGTATAAGCTCTGAAAAGCTTGACGAAATCATTAACAAGCTCGAAAAGAAAGGGGAGATTTACAGACCTAGGCACAATCTAGTTAAGCCGACGCAAAAGGATTAAAAAAGCCACAAGCGATTTTTTAAATACCTGCTTGATCAACACGCACCGTGCAACCATCACATAACTCTAAATCATTTAGAATATTCTCTTTTGCAGTTAGATTGTTTTCGAGTTGGGTTCCAATACGACTTCCGCCAACGCTTATGTGAACCTCGCCATTTCTATCTTTCCATTCTCCCGCATAATATATGCTCTCAACGAAATAGAAATTAGATTGCCTGCTAAACTCCTTTAAGGTTTCGCTTCGCATAATTGCAAATGTGCTAGTACTGGCCGAAATTGCTGGAAGCTTTGAGAGTGTTGAAATAGAAATGGTTATTACGACAGCAACAATTATTATAATCTCAAATGATGATTGGGCTTTTTTTTCATTATAAGTTAGTCCTTTGCTCATTTAAGGCCCACCTGGTGGCTGTGGTGGCTGCGCTTGCAGTGACACAGTGGATGTGAGTGTTGTTAAGTAATGTTTTGTTATTGAGACTTTTACTTTTTTAACATAGCTTCCTTCAATGCAATCTCCGCTTGCCCCATTACAAGAGCAATTTCCTGAAGAGCTGTCGCAAAGTTTAAAATTATCACATTCAATGCTTAACGAGGATGACGCTGGGAAATGTAAAAGCTCACCACCCTCACAGCCTTGTTGGTATGATGCTTGGTTACAGCCAGAGCCAACTGTAACTGAACCTTCTTTTATCTCTGTAACCCTTGCACTTGACTGAAAAGGAACTCTGAAATATATTCTTTTGTTTGTTTCATCGCAATGCAGTGTTATATTGTCGTCCAAAAAAATCCAAACTGTTCTTTGGCTCTCACCGGTTGCTGATGCAACCTCACTTACAGCATTTGCGATCTGTTTTACAGCCAATCTTGCTTGACCAATCCTGTGTAAGCCTAATACGCTATTCTGCGTCTCGACGAATGCTGGATAAACAACACCGTGAATTATTACTAATATTATCAAAAAAAGGAAAAGAAATTCAATGGATGTCTGACCTTTTCCATTTAAATTAAAGACCATATAATGTCACCAAAAATATTCAGCAGAATATAGGCAAAAAGTATCGCGGGGACCATTGGAACAGACTCTTTAACAAGAATGCTGTCCTCGAGTTTGTTTTTAGATACTAGTTTTTTTAATTCATTTATCTCTTCGTCAGTAACGCCCCTGGCATTTAGTGGACTTACTATTTCTTTTTCAACTTTAGCCATCTCAGTTTTCTTCATAGCCATATAATTGATAAGCATTCCTATATTAAAATGTTTTTCTCTCACTGCTTTACCGTTGACAAGCTTTATGGTTTCACCAACAATATCCCCTTCCTTTAATTCAGTTATCTTCTTTTCTTTTATAAGTAAAACCCTTGCCAAAGGCATACTCGCTATCAGAATTGCCGAAAAAATGAATAGAAATATTGTTAATGCTGCGCCTGCGTCGAGACCAAGAAAAAAAGCAATAAGTGGCAAGATAATCGAAAGGGCAATTAAGGAAATTATCTTCTCCCTCATTCTTTTTTCAGCACACTTTAGCATTATTAATAGAGATATGGGGAACATTGAAAATATTGTAAAGATAAAAAGTTCAAAAGGAAAAAGAGGGAAAACTCTATAAGTTCTTTGCAAAAAATAAATGTCATTATTGGATATGAGTGCAAAAACGTTTGGATTAACTGGATTGAGCGCAGCAATAGCTGAGAAAAGCTTTACATCACCGCCAGCCCAAAATCCGAGCTTATATAGAATGTAACTAAAAAGAAAGGTGTATATAAGTGCAAAAACGGAGTAGAGAAAAGGCGTTGTGGTTTGCAGATACACTGAAAAAAAGATATGCAGTAGAAGACCTGAAAGTGCAAGCAAAAAGCAAAGCTTATTGCTCACAATCCTTTCTTTCAAATCAGTATATGAAGCTATTAGAAGACCTGAAAAGGAAAAAATGAAAACTAATAATGGTAGATAAAATAACATTATGACACCTGAATGCCGCTACATTTATTTATGCAAAGAAATTAAATTTAATTCGGATTTGGCAATTATAGTTAAAGCATAAGATTAGCGCATTAATGATTGCAGCAGTGAGCTTTGCATCTTTAGAACTTCGGTTCTGAGGTTGTCAGCAATGATTTCAATATAGACTACTAAAACTGTTCCTGCAACCACTAATGCAATTACAAAAGCAAGCAAAGTGAGATAATCAAATGAGACCTGTGCTTTTTTATTCATCAATTCCCTCCTTGAAGAAGTTTCCTTCTTATCTCTGATGTCTCTCGTTCCATATTAAGTGAGAGATTAATGAGATGGACTACTATGGCTGATATGGCAAGGCCTAAAGAAAGAACAAAAGAAAGCATAATCAAATAATCGGTGGCTACTTGTGCCTTATTCTCCATCATTTATCAGCCGGCATGTAACCTTAACTTTAACTACAACTGCTGGGAACATCAACGGCAACGCATCTGTTGTTTTGCCAAGCGCAATCTTTAACGTTGTCATTGTCGAGATCTGGACCTAATGTGCTTCCTTGGCACAAGTTCTCATTTGGTTTCGCACTGCATGTGGCTTCAAAAATTGTCTTATCATTCTCGCACTGCTGTTTTCCTGCAGTTGGCAAAATAACTGTAATAACCAAAAGCACAACAACCATTGCTGCTCCTATTAGGATTAGGTATTCCAATGCACCTTGACCTTTCTCATATGCCATTTTCTTACCTCCTTTTTATACAAACATTAAGGTGTGGGTGTATGCTCAGCAGTCCTCTTTATCTCACCACCAACTGTTTTCGTGGTATTTTTAAGATAAATCCCAACAATTGTTGCTGTCATAACTGCTCCACCCAATATCAGCAAATACTCAAGAGATGTCTGTGCGCGCTTTTCCTTCAACATCCTATTCACCTCCCAAAGAATAATGATGTAAGCACAAATGACAAGTAATATATCAAATATGCAATAAATAAGAAGAATGGGATATATATAAAGCTTTTGCTGATAGTTCCATCTCTTATCATCGCTACCATAAAGCTAGCAGCAGTTGCTTCAATTATAATATATGCGATTAGAAGAATCATAAGTGCATTGCTTACACATCCCCAGTAACCTTTGTAATCAACACCCGTCGGGGTTATGAAGTGATTTGCATTACAAAAGAAACTGCTGTCTAAACTGCCAACTTGTGTAGGCATGGCACTTACCGCTTTTATTGTCTGCGTTAATAGGAAATTGACTATTGAAGTTATGAGCCCAAGAATTAATGGTGCTACAAGAACTCCAGCAACAACCATAAAAAGAACCTGCATCGTTGTGCTGCTTTTCCTTTCTCTTGTTATTCTGTGGGTTGCTCTTACATCATCGGCAATCTCATCCAGTATATCGGCCAAACTTGCGCCTGCTGATATTGAATCGAGTATAATATCTACGGCCCTTTTTATAACCCTGCTATTAACATTGTATGCAAAGTTCTTTAGTGCATTTGATAGGTTCTCGCCTTCCTCCAGGCGCCTCAGTACAAGTGCTATTTCATAAGTAAGAGGGCCATATTCAGCGGAGCTGACTGTACGTAAAGCATATTCAAATGTGCCTCCTGCTTTTAGCGTATCAGCCATTTGTCTGAAAGCATCAGGCAAGAACTCCTCCATTTTTGCTATTCTTCTTACTGACATAAGGTATGGGTAAGTTATCATTAGATCTATGACTGCGATGAAAAGCAAAAAGGATATTATTGCAGCATGTATTTTGCCTATTTTTATAACCTCAAACTCACCGAGTAAAAGCCAAGCCACAATACCTAAGCAAATAGAAAGAACTATAGATATGATAAGCCACTTAGTTGGGCTGATAAAGAAATGTATCTCTCTTAGATATTCCTTATACGTTAACCAAGCATTTCTTATCATATCTCCACCTAAGCGTGAGGTTGCATTGACCTTATAAGCGTGAAAACCATTATAAGCAATAGTGGCATCAACATAAGGTAAAATATTGCCAACATATCAATACCCAATGGTAGCATTGATAGTGTGAACTTTCCGCTAACAGCAGATATTGGAGAATTTCTTATTGCTCCAAGTATTGCTATGACAACTGGAAAAACTATTGCAAAGAATATAAATAAAACACCGATGAAATTCATTTTTTGGCCAAATTCTTGCATGTTTGACCTTAGCTGAAAAGCTACATCTTCGGCAATTTCATTCATTACGTTTGAAAGGTTCCCACCGGTTTTTATGGCTCGTATAGTGTGCATCATTGCATTCTTAAGTGCAACAGATTTTGTGCGCAAGGCTAAGCGCCTTAATGCCTCTTGAGTATCCATTCCCTCTTCAATCTCGGTTATTGTCCTAGCAAATTCTTCGCTTAAGGGCCCGTAATCCGCTTTAGCGACAGCTTGCAGGGTTCTATAGAGCCCTATACCTGCGCTTAACTGTGTTGCTATGTGACGCAGGGCAAAAGGAAGCTCCATGCTTATTGCCTTTCCGCGTGATTTAGCACGAAACTTAGGAATCATTAATGTTATCACACCAGTAAAAAAAGAAAAAACAAAACTGAGTACAAGAACTAGTGGTATCATTGAAGTAGTAATTTTAAAAAGTGATAGAAAACCAAGGCCTGCAAAAAATACTGCAAAAAACATAAAAAATGACACAGCACTTGATATGATAAGCCACTGCCTTGCAGATAGTTTCATATTTGCAGAATATAGCTCGGCATCAAGTGCTTGAGCAAAAGGCGAAATGGAAAATATTTTGGCCGCTAGGTCAAGGAAGCCTCGAAGTGGCCCAGTGTATGTTTTACCTACAAAGCTTAAAAACTTCGATTCGTGTTCTTTGAGGTCTTCTGGCCTTTGAACCTCAATGGTACTTACCTTGCCTTCAGTGATCAACGAAGTGAGCTCTGTTTTTTGGCCTGGCGTAACCTCAATGCCTTCTGAAGCATACTTTTTTTTCATTTTTTCAACTATTGCGTCAACTTTTTCCATATCGTGCAATTCTGGTTTATCTTTCTTTATAGGCATTCAGCGACCACCCGAATCTTTTGACTCTAAGAAATCCTGCATTGATTTTGAAGTTTCTTTTATGCCTTTAATATTTTTCTTCACTAATAACTGCAAGAAATTTTTTCTTCGACTAATTTCTTTCTCTATCTGCTGCACGGTTATACCAGATAATCTACTAAGTTCTTTTAAATATTCGCAAGGTACTTCAGTTCTTATAATATCATCTTTAGCAGCATCCCATTGGAAGAGCGCTTCTGTTTGTGGTTTTCCTTCAAGTATGCCTGAAACCTCTGAAAGCTCAGTTACACGCCTTATAGTACCTTTTTTCTTATCGTGAAGCCTGTGCTCAATGATTATGAAATTAAGTCCTGAAAGCATTACTTGAGGAACACTCATCGGCGGGCTCGTTACCCTAATTATAGTTTCCTGTGATGAATTCGCATGAACTGTGCCCATCGAACCGTCGTGACCAGTATTCATTGCAGTGAAAAGCGTAAATGCTTCTTGGTGCCTTATCTCACCGACTATGATCCTGTCGGGCCTCATACGAAGTGAATTTTTTGTGAGTATGTCCATTGTGAGTTCTCCGCGACCCTCCAAGCCGGGAGGCCTTGCTTCAAATCGTATCCAATGTTCCATCGGAAGGTTTAATTCTGCAGTATCTTCTATTGAAATTATCCTTTCTGTTGGAGGAACAAATGAGGCAAGAACATTAAGCAACGTTGTTTTTCCGCTTCCTGTGCCACCAGCAATCAATATGTTTGCTGGTCTGGTGCTTAAGCCTTCAACAGCAAGCCATAGGAACGCGGCAAGATCGTAACTAACTGTTTTGAAGTTCAACAAGTCAACTATTGTGAATGGATCTTCCCTAAACTTCCTTATAGTTAAAGTTGGTCCAGATAGTGAGGCAGGTGGTATTGTAGCATTAACCCTTGAGCCATCAGGCAATCTTGCATCTAGCAATGGATTTGAAAAGTCAACCCTCCTACCAACTTCCCTAGCTATTTTATTTATAAGGTCTATAAGCTCACTTTCTGAGAAAAACTCTATGTTTGTTTTCATCATTTCGTAATCTCTATGAAAAACGTAAACTGGTTTTTTAACGCCTATTGCCATAATTTCTTCAAGCCGGTCATCTTTGAGAAGCTCATCAATTAGCCCATACCCAACCATTTCGCGCACAATAGCATCAGTATAAAAGTCAATCTTTCCCTTAGGGATATTTATTTCGGGTGATGACTCAATAATATCTCTAATTCTTTGCTTGTAGACAGCTCTTCTCTGCTCAGGATCCCTTATCTTGTATGGCTCAATTGTAATCAGCCGTGTGGCTGCTTCCCTTATTATCCTTATAGTTCGCTTTTCGCTTTCGGTTGGCTTTGGTACAGGCACAAAGTAGTAAAGGTGCTTTTGCCCAGGGACTCTGTAAATCTTAACATTGCCATAGGCTTCTACTTCTATATTTTCAGCGCCGGCCATGTCTTTCTCCGCGGAAGTTAATTCTTCGGAGAAAGTATCGACGTCAGGAATTGACAATGAATCTGTAGGTTTCTTATCTGGTTTTGAAATTTCGGTGATCTTTTCTTTAGATATACCAGCACTGATTAATTTTTTCTCGAAGTCTTCTTCACCCGGCGGTATTTCAGCTGGGCTAAAATCAAGGTCTTGCTCATCAAAAATGCCTTTTGGTGGTGCTTCCTCTTTTTTTTCTTGCATTATTGTTTCTCTGAGGTGCTCCTTTATTTTACTTAAGTTTTCCTTCATCTGCGTTGTATCTTCTGTATTATAAGAGCCACTTGCGAACTCATCCAGAACATTACTCTTCTTTTTTGTTGTGGTGGTGCGTTGCGATGCTTTATTAACTTCTTCCCTCGGCACTTCTGATGAAGAGCCGAGCATATCATCAGTTGGAATGTCAAAATCTTGCCTTTTGAGTTGACTCGCCCATTCGTCATCGGTGCTTTTTCCAGAATCTTTCTTGGCTTTTTCAATGAGGTCTTTCAGATAATTTGTGGGCATCAGGCATTACCGAAATAAAAAACGCTTTACTAATATTTAAACATTACGCATTGGCTTTTTTAGAAAACATAAAAATTTATTTTATGCTTAAATCTGGGCAGCGCTCTCTTATTTCATTTTTAAGGGAATTGGTAAAATCATCAAATAGAAGGTTCTTTTTAATTGCCCCGCTTCTTGACCTTAAAGTAACGGTGCTATTTTTCTCTTCTAAATCGCCCAAAATCAGCATATAGGGTATTTTTTCCAGCTGTGCAGAAAGTATTTTCTTTGAAAGGGTTTCTTTGCCATAGTCTGCATTAGCACGAATTCCTTGGCCCTTGAGTAAATCTACAATTTTTTTAGCATAGTTGTTGTTTTTGTCTGATATTGGTATAACTCTAACCTGCACTGGTGAAAGCCATGTTGGCAAAGCGCCAGCGTAATGCTCTATAAGCACACCCATAAACCTTTCAATCGAACCCAGTATTGCGCGATGTATCATCACAGGCCTGTGTTTTTTATCATCAGCACCAATATAAAAAAGACCAAACTTCTCAGGCATGGAAAAGTCAACTTGTATGGTTGCGCACTGCCATTCTCTTTCTAATGAATCCTTTATATGAAAATCAATCTTAGGCCCATAGAAGGCACCTTCACCTTCTCTTATTTTGTAACTTAGCCCAAGATCTCTAAGTGCATCTTTAAGTGAATTCGTTGCTTGAGCCCACTGCTCTTCGCTGCCCATTGAGTTTTCTGGCCTTGTGCTTAGCTCAATCTCATAATCGCTAAAGCCAAAGGCAGAGTAAATCTTTTTTGTAAGAAGGATTATCTTCTTTATCTCTTCTTTAAGTTGTTCCTCCGTGCAGAAGATGTGCGCATCATCTTGTGTGAACTTTCTCACCCTAAATAACCCATGTAATACACCACTACGCTCATGTCTGTGAACAATACCAAGCTCAGCAAACTTGATTGGTAGCTCTTTGTATGAACGCCGTTTCTCTTTATATATTAAAATGTGGCCCGGGCAATTCATTGGCTTGACAGCAAAGCTTCTATCATCTATTTCAGTGAAGTACATGTTTTTTCTGTAATGATCCCAATGCCCAGACATAACCCATAAGCTTTTGCTCAGTATTATTGGAGTCATAACAAAATTGTAGTTTTCTTTTCTATGCAAGTCTTTCCAAAAGCTTATTATCTCATCCCAAATAATGGTACCCTTTGGTAAAAAGAAGGGAAAGCCGGGTGCTTCTTCGTGTTGTGAAAAAATCTCGAGCTCTTTGCCAATAGTAATATGGTTTCTTTCACCAACTTCCTCAACATGCTTTAGGTAAGCGTTAAGTTCATCTATGCTTGGAAATGCTATGCCATAAATCCGCTGTAGCATTTGGTTCTTCTCTGAGCCGCGCCAATATGCCCCAGCTACGCGAAGAAGCTTAAAGGCCTTTATTTCTGATGTGCTTTCAATGTGTGGGCCTTTGCAAAGATCAACGAATTTTCCATGCTTATAAATTGTTAGTTGGCCTTCTATTTCCTCTATCAATTCTAACTTATATGGCTCATCCTTGAAAAGTCTTTTTGCTTCTGATTTTTTAACCTCTTCTTTTTCAAACTTAAGATTTCTTGAAATTATTTCCTTCATTTTCACCTCTATCTTTCTCAAGTCATCTTCGGTAAAAGGCCTCTTAACATCGAAATCATAGTAGAAGCCAATCTTTGCTGCCGGTCCTATGCCAAGCTTCGCCTCTGGAAAAAGCTCTTTGACTGCATCAGCCAAAACATGTGAGGCTGAATGCCAAAGCTTTTTGTAGTACTCAGCATCTCCTTTTATGAAACTTGACATGCAAAAAAATATTGATAACAAAGGTTTAAATAAAAGTTGCCTTTTTAACGGAAAGATGGCTTAAAAACAAATATTTTTTGGAGGCAAATTATTAATCATAGGGACAAACGTGCTAGAAAAGAATCTGTGCTTAAGATGTAAGGGTAAGATGTTTTGTGGCCTTGGCTACTGCCCTCTGCTTACAAGCTATTCGGCAAAGGCCAAAGCAACAGCTTTCTCTGGAGAGCTTTTTCGAGGTGCATCTCCCCCAAGTGTTTTTGTGTCATGGCAAAATTATCCAAAAGTAACGGTTAGCCCATTAAGCACAAACATAAGCGAGGATGTCTCTTTCTTTGACAGCCCTGAAAAATGGTATGGGTTAAGTGCAGAGCGCATAATTGAAATGCGATCTTCTCTTCTTATGGCTGGAAAAAAATTTTATGTTTATAGTGCTCAGAAACCAGCGCAAGATTTGCAAGCAATACAGGAACTTGTGATGAGTTCTTCTGACGTCTCGGTTGAATTAACCCTTGAGAAGAAACCAGGGGCGGAACTCTCTTTCTGCAATTTCTTTGGGCCTATTGGTCCAAAAGCAACTCTGCAAAAAATAAAACTGGTGGAAAATCCAAAGATCGATAGGAAAGTTGATTATTTGGTGCACGATTATGATGCAAGTGCAATAGAAGTTATCATGGAGCTTTATGAAAAAGGTTTTAATACGTCTTTTTTGCAAAAGCTTTTGAACATAGGTCTTCTCGGCAGAGGTAATAAAAGAAAAATCGTACCTACAAGGTGGGCCATTACTGCTGTTGATTCTAACGTAAGCAAAAAACTTATAGAAAACTACGTTAAAGAATATGAAAAAATCGATTTATATGAGGTCTATAACTCATTCTATCTTGATAACGATTTCTGGGTGCTTTTATTGCCAGAAAAATGGTCTTTTGAGCAACTTGAGTGCTGGCTTCCCGGAAGTGTTTGGATGCAGAAGGAAAAAGAGCATCACATAATACAAGATCACGAGCTTTATAATGGCAGGAAGAATTATGCTGAAAACGTTGAAGGAGCATATTATGCAGCGCGCCTTGCAGTTGCTGAGCATCTCACAAAAAGAAAAAAGCAGGCAGCATGCATTGTTTTCAGAGAGATATCTGAAAAATATGCCGTGCCTTTAGGAGTATGGCAGATAAGAGAAAATGTAAGGTATGCGCTTAAGCAAAAGCCAGTGTGCTTTTGCACATTAGATGATGCAATTGCATTCCTTTCTGGGAAACTAAAAATTCCAATTGAACAATACCTTAAAGCTTCTGAGTTAATAAAGCATTTTAAAAAGCAAAAGAAAATTGCACAATGGTTTGATAAAAACTAGATTTTAAGAGTATTTCATGAATTGTGCAAGCATAGCTTCAAGTTGTATGCGTTCGTTTGCACCCTCAACTATGCGATAGTTGTATTCAGCAATAACGTTGACAAGATCAATTTTAACTCTTGTAGGTATTGCTTTTTCGTCCATCTCTATGAGCTCACGATACACTTGTATAATTATATCCTCACCACTCATGCCATAATCATACATGAGCTTAGTGAGCATTTCTCTTGCTTCAATAAATTTTTTACTAAAGGCTAGTTTTATCAATTCTCTTATCTCAACAGGTCTTGCCCTGCTCGAAACGCTATAAACAATTTTGTCTGTTATTTTTTTTCCTAGGAAGGCTGACCCTTGTAATATATTTATTGCCTTTCTTAAGTCGCCTTCGCTTGCATAAACTATTGCATCGTATGCTGAATCTTCAACATCAAGCTTTTCGTGCTTTGCTATTTCAGATAGTTTTTTCTTAATCTCAGCATCTGTGAGCGGTGAAAATCTAAATATAACACAACGTGACTGTATTGGCTCGATTATTCTTGAAGAATAGTTGCAAGAAAGTATGAAACGTGCTGTTTTGGTGTAGCATTCCATGGTTCTACGCAATGCCTGTTGGGCATCTGCAGTTAATGCATCTGCTTCATCGAGGAATATTATTTTGAAGTCTGCATTAAATGCAAGTGTTCTTGCAAAGTCTTTTATCGTGTTTCTCACAACATCTATGCCTCGTTCATCACTTGCATTCAGCTCTAGAAAATTTTGTTTGAACCCTTGCTCCCCAAAAAGTGCTTTAGCAAGGACAATTGCGCTGCTTGTTTTTCCAACACCTGCAGGCCCAGAGTAAAGTTGATTTGGAACATTTCTGCTCCTAGCGTAACTATTTAGGCGCTCTATTATGCTGCTTTGGCCAACTATTTCTGACAAGCTTTTTGGCCTGTATTTTTCAACCCATGGAATTTCTACTTGCAAGCAAACACCTTTATGAAAGGTTGTTCAAAAGAGTTTTTAAAGTAAACTCGGCTAAAGATAAAGAATATAAAATATTCAACATCTATATTTTCTGTGGTTTGAATGAAACTCAGTGAGAGACAAACAAAGTATATAATAGTGGCTATTTTTGCTATTTTGAGCTATGCGCTTACATACTTTGCAGTAATTGCGTTGAGAGAATGGGGCGTTAAGCTGTATGATTGGTCTTTCACCTCGAAGAAATATAACGCGATGTATAGTTTTGCACCAATAGCTGCATTTGTGCTCGTTTTCTTTGGGCTTATTTATTGGAAAGGCCAATTCAATGAAAAAGTTCCTGCTTTAATTTTTATTTACATTGTTGGAATAATTGCATTGCTTTTCGCCTTTTGGCTAAATCTTTGGTTTTTCTATAGTGATCGAGCAAGTATGATTATAGGAGGCGCGAAAGCAGAGATTGAAAGAATAAATCTTTTGCGACCAGATCTTGGTGTTACATTGGATGCAAGCTACAGTGTTTGCTTGGTGAATTGTAACCAGCAAAGTGGCTTTGGCTGCAATCAGAGCAATGAAGGTAAAGAAATACTATTGAGGTGTGAGGTGAATTACCTCAGCGAGTTTTATCAGTCGGCTTTTTTTCCATTTTGGCTTTCATCGATATTTTCAGGAATCTTTTTCTTTGCGTATGTTTTAATAGAAGGCATTATTTGGAAAAAGAGCACTAAACATAACTAAGATTTTGATAGTTTATGGCAAGGTTTTATATAGAATGGCACGGTTGCTCCCTAAATAAAGCAGATACTGAAAAGTTAAGGGCTGCACTAATAAGCTCAGGCCATGAACTAGTTGATAATCCTGAAAAAGCTGATTTTTGCATAATAAATACCTGTGCTGTAAAGTCACCAACTGAAGAAAAGATTATTTCAAGGCTTAAAGTTCTAAGAGAAATTGCAAACAAGAATAAAATGAAAATAATCGTCGCTGGTTGTCTGGTGGAAATAAATAGAGAGCGTGCTGAAAAAACAGTGCCTGAAGCAATGCTTTTTGGAGTTCATCCTGAAGAGCTTGGCAGCTATATTGGCTTAAAGCTATCATATGGTCCAACAGCAAAGGCTTTGCCTTATAACAAGTGTATCTCAATAATTCCTGTTGCGAGGGGCTGTTTGAACAGATGCTCATATTGCTGTGTAAACATAGCGAGAGGAAAGCTAAGAAGCTATTATCCAATTGAGGTAGAAAAAGCTTTTAGATCAGCTGTGAGAAGATCTCGTGAAATTTGGCTAACTGCAACTGACCTAGCATGTTACGGCTTTGACATTGGCACTGACATTTCAAAGCTAATTGAAAAGCTTCTTGAGAACAGAGGAGATTATAGGGTGCGCCTGGGTATGCTAAATCCGCAACACACTAAAAAATATTTTAGTCATTTGCTCAAAGCAATGGAAGATGAGCGCGTCTACAAATTTTTCCATATTCCTGTTCAGAGTGGCTCTGACCGTGTGCTTATAAAGATGAGGCGTGGCTATAAAATAAAAGATTTTGAAAAAATGTTGAAGGAAATACGATCAAAGTTTCCTGAAGCAACAATTGCAACTGACATAATTGTGGGCTTTCCTGGTGAAAGCCATAAGGACTTTGAAAAAACACTTGAACTTATTGAGAAAACAAGGCCTGATATAGTGAACATTTCCAAGTTTGGCAAAAGGCCCGGCACAGCTATTGTGGAAAAACAGCTTCCCAGCAAAATAATCAAAGAAAGAAGTGAAGTTATATCAAATCTTATTAGGCAAATAACACTTGAAAGAAACATGGTCTTTGTTGGCAGAAAAATGAATGTCTTGTTTTCAGAAAAAGGTGCAAAAAGCGGTTTTTTAGGTCGTGCCTTTAATTATAAGCCAGTATTAGTTGATAATGCTAAGCTATGTAGTTTTGGAGAAGTATTAATTAAAAAGGCCCATGTTACACATCTTGAGGGTGAAATAATTGCTGCCAAGTAATTTTTTGGATAATTGTTTATATTCTTATTTTTATATTAGTTAAAATATGGGTAAAAAAGATGGGGCTTCAAATAAAGGCAAATTTTACATAACTACAGCAATAGACTATCCAAACGCTGATCCTCACATAGGTCATGCTTATGAAAAACTATGTGCGGACGTTATTGCGAGATGGCATCGCCTCCTTGGTGAAGAGGTTTTTTTCCTTACAGGAACTGATGAGCATGGGCTAAAAATAATGCGTTCTGCACAAAAAGCTGGTTTAACACCGAAGGAGTTTGTAGACAAGCAATCATTAAAGTTCGTTGAACTTTGTAGGCGTTGGAACATAAGCAATAACCGCTTCATAAGGACTACTGAAGAAGAGCACATAAGGGTTGCTCAGGAAATATTCAACAAGATTTATAAAAAAGGAGACATATACCTTGGGCAATATGTAGGCCCTTACTGCACAGATTGTGAAACATTTTACACTGAAAAAGACCTCAAGAACGGCCTTTGTCCTGTGCATGCAAAAAAATGCGAAATAGTGAAAGAGGAATCATATTTTTTTAAGCTGAGTAAATACAAGGAATTCATACTAGAATATATTGACAAAAGAGATGATTCGATTAAACCAGATGGCAAGAAGGAGGAAATAAAAAACAGACTCAAAGCAGGTCTTGAGGATTTAAGTGTATCTAGGACTAGTTTTGATTGGGGTGTTCCCGTCCCAAAAAACCCGAAACATGTGCAATATGTTTGGATTGATGCTCTAATTAACTACATAAGCGGGGTTGATTATCCAAAAGAGCGCTTCAGAAAGTTTTGGCCTGCTGATGTTCACATAATAGGAAAGGACATTGTATGGCACCACACAGTAATATGGTGGAGCATATTGAAGGCGGCTGGCATAAAATTGCCAAAAACAGTATTAGTCCATGGCTTTATATTGAGTGAGGGCGGGGAAAAAATGAGTAAGAGCTCTGGCAAGGTTATAAATCCAATTGAACTTGCAGATAAGTACAATATAGATGCTGTAAGATATTATTTGATAAGAGAAACACCATTTGGCGAGGATGGGTATTTTTCTGAATCAAAATTGATCGAAAGAAACAACACTGAGCTTGCGAATGATGTTGGAAATTTTGCTAATAGGGTATTAGCACTGATTTCACAAAAAAGCCAAGGTGTTATACCAAAAGGTGAACTTGACAGAGAAATAGTTGCAAAGCTTAATATTGAAAAGATAAAAAAACACTTTGAAAGATTTGAGCTTCATTTAGCGCTTGCTGAGATAATGGGCTTTGTAAAGCAATGTAATCAATACATAAATGAGAAAGAGCCATGGAAAAAAAGTGGCGTGGAGCTAAATAACTTGCTCTATACTCTAGCAGAATGTCTATATGCAATAGCCGTTATGCTTAGTGCTTTTATGCCAGCCACATCAGATAAGATTGCTAAGGCACTCAAAACTGAGGTTGCTTCCTTAAAAGATATTTTCTCTGGAAAGTGTCTAACCCAGAGCAAAGTTGAAAGCAGATGCATATTATTTGAAAAAATATTGGCTGATAACAAAGCGAAAACATTTTAATATTTCATTTGTTTTATATAGTAAGGAGGTTAGACTATGGTCTTAATGTGGGTTTTAGTCGGCATTATCGTTGTACTACTTGTAATTATAGTTGCTCTATACAACAGCTTAGTCGCAACGAGAAACAGGGTAAAAAATGCATGGTCGCAGATAGATGTGCAGCTTAAAAGAAGGGCAGACCTTGTGCCAAACCTTGTGGAAACAGTGAAAGGCTATATGAAGCATGAAAGGGCAACTCTTGAAGCTGTAACAAAAGCAAGGGCTGCTCTTGTGAGTGCAACAACCGTGAAAGAAAAAGCACAGGCAACAAATATGCTAACTGGCGCACTGAAGAGCTTGTTTGCCGTGGCTGAAAGTTACCCTGATTTAAAGGCAAGCCAAAACTTTTTGCAGTTACAAGAGGAGTTGAGCGGCATCGAAAACAAAATTGCGTATGCAAGACAATTCTATAACGACTCAGTAATGAGCTACGACATAGCATTACAGAAATTTCCTACAAACATGATTGCAGGAATCTTCGGCTTCAAGAAAGAGTTTGATTACTTTGAAGCTGGAGAAGCAGAAAGGGCAACTCCAAAAGTAAGCTTCGAGTGAGTGTCATGCAGATGTGGGATGCTGCCGCTGCGAACAGGCGCAACGGCGCAATCATCCTTTTTATTTTTATACTTTTCATATTTGGTCTTGTCTGGTTGATTAACTATATTTTTGCCTTCGGAGAAATCTTCCTTGTATTGGCTCTATTTATTGCATTTATATTCAGCTTTTCATCATATTATTATTCTGACAAAATAGTTCTTATGATAAGTGGAGCAAAGCCTGTAAGCCGAGAAGAAAATCCTTATCTTTATCACCTTGTTGATGGTTTAGCGATAGCTGCTGGAATTCCGAAACCGAGATGTTACATAATAGAAGACACGGCACCAAACGCTTTTGCAACAGGTAGGAATCCAGAAAATGCCGTCATATGTGTCACAAGTGGGCTTCTAAGCAAAATGAATAGAGCAGAGCTTGAAGGAGTTATAGCCCATGAAATGTCTCACATTAAAAATTATGACATAAGGTATATGGCAATTGTTGCTGTTTTGGTTGGAACTGTTGTATTGCTCAGCGATTGGATGTTTAGGGCATTTCTTTGGGGGGGCAGTCGCAGAAGCAGGGAAAGTAGGGGCGGCGGTTTAATCGTAGTTATTGCAATAATTGCGGCAATAATCGCTCCGATAGTTGCTACTTTGATAAAGCTTGCGTTATCAAGGCAGCGCGAATATTTAGCTGATGCTGATGCTGTTGCCTTAACGCGTTATCCTGAAGGGCTTGCTTCTGCACTTGAGAAACTCGCGGCAGATAAAGAACCTTTGGAAGCAGCCAATAGGGCAACTGCACATCTTTACATAGTAAACCCTTTAAAAAGCGATATTGGTAGCAAAGTTGCTGGACTCTTCAGCACACATCCGCCAATAGAGGAAAGGATAAAAAGGTTAAGGGCCATGTAGCTAGCGCTTTTTAGGTGGCTTTGCAGCCCTCTTTAATTTCGGCTGCTGCCTTTTTTGCTGCTTTTTTGTGCCAAACAATGCACTCATTCTTGCTGCGAGATATGCTGTAGAAGGCCTTATTATAGGCATATTATCACAAAATTAAAGATGGAAAAACTTGTTTATAATACTTTGTATAACATACGCCGAGGGTGGGATTCGAACCCACGAGTGCTTTCGCACACCAGCTTTCCCGAAAATTGAATCTCGAGGCTGGCGCATTGGACCGCTCTGCCACCTCGGCACATAAATAGCTTCCTTGAAAGTGTTTTTAATTGCTTTTAGATTCAATTAAACTCGAGATTCTCTCTTTAATTCGCATCTCGCGGTATGCCTGCTCTATTGCGCTTTGTGATATGACACCTACAAGAACGCCTGAGTCAAAAATTGGCACTAGAGCATAGCCTTTTGTCATAAATTTTTCAAATATTTTATTCGGTGGCATATCTATGCTAATTGGCTCTGGAAAAAAAGCGTAGCTGCTTACAGGTTCAAGAAAATTTATTTTCTCTGGGAGATTTTCAAGATCTAATACGCCATATTTGCCAGAACCAAAATCAACTAAGCAAGCAAACTTCTTCTTTGATAGCATATGCCTTATTGCAGAACCGATTGGCTGAGTTGATTCTATTATAAGTGGTTTTTTGTTTATAAGGCTTTTTAAATTTATTTTTGCGAGGGAGCTTTTTGCTTCGATAAATCTTGCTTCTTCCCGTGAACCAAAAAATATGAAAACTGCAATCACCATAAGTATTATGCTTTGCAATGCAAAGCTTACCATGAAAAGAATAATTGCTATTACGGCGCTTATTGTTGTTACAATCCTTGTTGCCTTGACAGTGCCCATTTTCATGCTTAGTAAAGATCTCAGAACGCGGCCTCCGTCCATCGGTAAAGCTGGCAAGAAAAGGTTGAATGAGCCAAGCATTAGGTTGACATAAAGCAACGTGAAGAACGGGTAGTAAAGGAAGGCTCTGTCAATATCTGCTGCAGTTGTTTTACTTGAAAGAAGATGCCAAGGGAAAAAAGATGGCAAAAAGGTTACTATGAGAATTACAGCAATAACTACTGAGAAGTTGAATATGGGACCGCTTACTGAGATAAGAAATTCATCTCTTGGATTTTCAGGAATTTCTTCTGCAACTGCAACACCGCCTATCGGCAAAAGTACTATTCTTTGCACCGAAATACCACGATTTATCGATACAATGCTGTGCGTAAGCTCGTGAAGAATGACACTCATAAAAAGGAAAAAGAAAAGCATTGCTGTAGATAACATGCTTTCAATGCCTTCAGCCAGAGCTGAAAAGAGTATGAATAAAACCAAAAGAATGAAGGACCAGTGCAATTCTATTGCAACGCCAAAAGGCCTTCCAAGAACAAGAGAACGCATAACAATCTCATAAAATTAGAAAAAGAAAAAAATAATAAAGAGGGGCTTTGAAAGGCCCTAAAATTAAATAAAATTTTTTATTGCAGCTCTACTTCTATTCCACCGACAATGCCGGCAACGAAGTTATAGATTAATGCAATTATCGCGCCAGCAATAAAACCACCTATAAGACCAATTATTGGAAATATTATTACAGCTAAAAATCCCATACCTGCCAAAAGCCCACCTGCATCACTAGAAGAAGGTCCAAAAGCAGCTCCCAGTAAGCCAAACCCCAATGCCATAAATAAGCCAACTATAAAATATATGAGTGCATACATCACTGCAAAAACTTTAGCGCAGGATAAAACCCCTATTCTTTTCATTACTTGCAAAACCAATCACCTCCAAGTGATTATAACAATTATTAGTATTTTTCCTTATATTTAAATGTTTCCTTATGCTTTTTGGCATAGGTTTTGACACATTATTCGCTGAAAAAGAAAGAGTTAAATAATTCATATGAGAAAAATATATTGGTGTCAAAAATGGCTTTTGATGTTGAGGAAGCAATTGTTTATTCTTTTGAATGGTTGAAAAGGAGAGAATCTATAAAATATTTCAGCATAATTTTTATCGCCCAATTATTTTTGCTTATTTTTTCTTTGTCAATAGGTTCTATTTTTTCAGTCAATTTGGCGACATTATTTTTTATTTTCTTAACTTCATTACTTGTTGAAATATTGCTTGGATCCATAACTCAGCTATATGCACTCAAATCACTTGGTTTCGAAAAAGCAACTTTTAATTTCTCAAAATATCTCGGTGTTTTGGCTCTTGATATATTATCTGTTCTTGTGGCGCTTTTCTGGTCTTTTGACAAGAGATTAAGAATTATACAGCTATGCTCACTGTTAGTAAGTTTGGGAATCCTTGGTTTTGTTATATTATCTATAGTCTTACCGACTTCATATTCAACGTCTTTAAAAGAAACAAAAATACAGCCTTACGTACTTGTAGAAGAGCTGGGCTCAAATAACGTTAGTAAAATCACTGGTTTCGCAACAATTTTAAGAACTATAACATCTGATAGTGTCACAATGCCAGTAACAAGAAAACCTAACAGAGGCATAACTTTGGTGTATTTTATGTTAGGACTTATTTTACTTATATCGCTAATTACTTACTTGGCTATCGCATTCTACAACTCCATTCGCTTGACTTTGGGGCGTGCAATATTCTTAAGCAAAGAAATTTTTCCGGTAAGAGCACTCGAAGAATCTTGGGCGCTAACAAAAGGGAATGTGTTAAGTATAATTATTGTTAATATTTTAATCTCAATCATATTGATCGTAATTCAATTAATTGCCGCTTTTGTCTTTACACTTGCTGGAATACTTTTCTTTGGCAAAATAGGTGGTGGTTTAATAGACAAGAATGTTAAGACCCCTGTAGAAGTGAAGGTTTTTTGGGATAATTTGGGTGCTGTTGTGGTTGCACCAATATCTATTCTTACAAATTCTTTCATGATTGTTAAAATATATTCCATGCTTTACAAGGAAAGTAAGCAGTAAGTTGGCTATTCGGTAAAAACACGGCTTTGATTAGTTAATAATACTTACCAATCCACAAAAAATCCGTTCAGCATCAACTCTTGTCAATCCTTTTATCAAAATCTTCCCGCTCTTGAATAAGCTGATGCTCGCTTTTTCGAATCTGAACATAAGAAGGAATGGCGTTTCAGCAATTATGCTTGCATTTTTTTCCTCAAGGGCTTTTCTTATCTTTTTTAGATTCAAAGAATGCTTTTTTTTCGGAATAAAAGCAATTGCATCTTCACCTTTGCATGCACTTTTGATGAAATCGCTTGCTTTAAGGGCCATAAACACCACACATTTTTAAAAAAAGGAAGTATTTAATTATTATAGTGGTTTTAAATGGAATTACCATTAGGCACACCTTATCAGGAACATCTTAAGACAACTGAGGTAGATATGCTTAAAGGAATAAACGACCTCATGCAAAAAGCTTTTACTGGGTACATAGTTGTGACCATCCAAGGCATAGACGGAATGGAAGAGGGTGCAATTCTTTTCAGGAATGGCATAATAGTTGGCGCTGGCTATGAGTTTATGAAGAGCGGCACAACAATAGATGGCACAGATGCTTTCGAGATTGTGTTAAATGCCTTTAAAGCTAAAGCTGGAATAATAGACATCTATTCCCTTAGCTTGCAGCATATGGACCTTGTCATTGCTTTTCATGAGAAGATGCTTATAAAAGCAAAAATAGATCCGAAGACGCTCCAAAAGCTGTATCCAAAGGAGTTTTCAGATAGGTTTGCAAAGGCAGTCATAAAACAGCAAGAAGAACAATCAAAGTATGATGTTTTCAAAAAAATAGGATTACCAGAAATGGTTTCCGAGCGTTGATTTTTGATATAGAAATTCAGTTTTTGTTTTGTTATTGAAGAAAAAAGTATTTATATTGATAAGTTCATTTATTTATATCTGCTAATCATAAGTGTGAGAGCATGGGTAGAAGCATTGCTATAGCATCTGGTAAAGGCGGTGTTGGTAAGACAACTTTTGTTGCAAACCTTGGTGTTGCACTGGCATCTGGTGGCGCTAAAACGCTTCTTGTGGATACTGACATAGCAATGGCAAACCTTTCACTTATATTCAAGCTGCAGAATTCACCCATTACACTGCATGAAATCTTGATGGGTGATGCAAATATTGAAGATGCAGTCTATGCTGCACATAAAGGAGTTGAGATTGTTCCAAGTGGCCTTAGCTTAGAAAGCTATAGGAAAGCAGACCCGGCAAGATTGAAGCAAGCAATAGAATCTGTAGTGAATAAATATGACTTTGTTCTTCTCGATGTTCCTGCAGGAATTGAGCGCTGTGCGTTGGCATCATTTAATGCTGCACAGCAAACTTTGATAATCACAACGCCAGATGCAGCAAGTGCTGCTGATGCGCTCAAAGCAAAAAGCGTCGCACAGCGCTTAATGTCAAAGCCATTTGCTTTTGTTATAAATATGGTTAGAGAAGAAAAGGGGGAGCTTACAAAAACTCAGCTTAGCACTATGTTAGAATTGCCATACTATGGCTCAATACCATATGATCCAGAAGTTAGGAAAAGCTTTGTTGAGGGGTTGGACCCTGTAATAATAAGGAGGCCACAAAGCCCGGCTTCGAAAGCAATAGTTGATATTGCAAACAAAATTGCTGGAAGAAGAGTTGAAGTAACCGAAGAAAAGAAATCTTTCTTTTCAGGCCTATTTGGGCGATTCTTTAAGAAGAAAGGGGTGTGAAAATGACAAGGCCGTTTGATGAACTTACTAAAGCTCTAGGAAAACCAGTTATGCTGAGGTTAAAGGGAGACAGAACTATAAGGGGGGTGCTGGCTTCTTTTGATGTTCATCTTAACATAATTCTTGAAAATGCAGAGGAGCTTGCAAATGGGCAAGAGCAAACAATAAAAGAAAAATACCCACGTCTTATGGTCAGAGGAGACAACATAATATTTGTTGCGCTTTGATTCTGCTTTTTAAACAATTTGGCTGCTTTCTATATTATCGGGCCGGTAGTGTAGTGGTAACACGCGTCCTTGGCATGGACGAAACCCTGGGTTCAAATCCCAGCCGGTCCACTCCGCATTTTATTTAAAAAAGAAAAGGCAAATACCAAAAGAAATTTAGTCAATAAATTTAGGGCTTATAGATTATTTTGCATGTCGCTGACGGTTGCTATGGCCTTTCGACCCTAGTTACAGAAGCAATATGAAATAGTTGGTGGTTCTTGCTGGGGGAAAGTTTTTATATTTGATATGTGTAATATAGATTTGATTTGAATGCCTGAGACAGATGAAAAAAGGCGAGCAATTATACTTGATTCTGTAAAAAAGTTAATTAGTCTCGACTTATCAGACGATGAAATAATAAAAAACCTAAGAGATGTGGGTATAAACGAAAAAGAGGCAAAAGAACTCATAGCACAAGCGAAAGCTGAAGGTACTGAAACAAAAGCAAAAGTGCCTTCTGAAAACAGAGCTGGAAGGGATTTTCCGAGCGGCTTTGAGGGTAAAGCGGTTGAATTATGGCAAAATGCAGTAATAAACATGGTTAATAAGAAAATTGATGAAAAAACAGCGGCTCAATTTGAAGCTGAGAAAAACAAGTTTATTGCACTAATTGACTCAAAGATAGTGTTTACAACCCAAAAAGTGATGAGTGACATAGAGCAAAGGCAAAAAGAGATGGAAGAGATATTAACTGCTAAAATTAACGAGATTAAAACAATTGCTGAAAAGCACAACCAAGTAGTCGAGGAATTAAAAGAAGCAATTGCAGATAAAGATAAGTTTTTAGAAGACTTAAATGAAGCAAAAAAGAATGTTGACAAAGCGAAGGAAGAAGCTGAAATGCTAAAAGAATCCATTGAAAAAGACGTTAAAGAGCGCATAGCAGAGATGATGAAAGAAATTGATGAAAAAAGCGAAAAGATGGCGAGGGAGCTATCATCAGTTACGTTAAATAAAGTAAATAAACTTGAGGGCGACCTCGCAAGTATGAGATATAGCATAAAGAAAGTCAGTGAAGATGCTAGGGCAGAACTCGAGAATGCTGCAACGGATATAAAAGCAAGGATTACAAAGGATATAAACCAGCTGATGGAGAAAAAGGTTGGTGAAGCCGGACAGGAAATAAATGTAATAAAGCAGACACTTGTAACAGAAGTAGAAGATGCTTTAGCGAAGTCGAGAATGGATACTAAGCAATTCTTGAGAAAAGCGCAACAAGAGGTAAGCCGTCTAGATACTCGTGTTGTTAAAACACTTGAGCTTGAATCTGAAGTTATAGAGGACCTTCTCAAAGAAGCTGCAAACCACATAGAAAGCATGAAAATATCTACAAGAGACGAACTTGTAGCCGAAATAAACAAGCATCTTGAGGAGCTTGAGGCGCTTAAGAGAGACATAAATCCGGAGGCAATAAAGGCAAAGATGACTGAATTAGAGCAGATGAGAAAGCAAATACCAAAAGACATTGAGCAAATCGCTAAAGATAAGCTGGGTTCACTCGAAAAGGAATACACTGCAAGAATAAGCGCTAAAATTTCAGAGATAGAATCAAAGATGGCTGAAACAGAGGACGTAGTTGAAGAGATTGTGCATTCTGCAGATCTTAAAGCAAAGGAGCTTGAAAAGCTTGATGAAGTGTTAAATACTAAAACTATTTCGCACATAAACCAAATGGAAAAAGATTACAAAAGCAGGATGAATGAGCTTACAAAGGATATTGAGGCAGCAAAAAAGAATTATTCGAAACTCATAGAAGATACAAGTAAACTAAAGGAAGAGCTTGCAGCTGCAAAGGTAGAACTAGAAAATGAGGCAAAATCGAATAAAGAGTTCTTGCTTGCAGCAATTGATAAGATAAGGGCTGAAGAAAAAGCAAGAGTCGAAGAGTTCATAAATGGCATAGAAAGCGGAATAATCAAAAGATGTGAGAGAGTCCTTAAAGGGTTTGAAGGATACACAACTATGGATCTAAATAGGTTGAAGCAAACCATAGTTAGAGAGTCATTAAAAGAGATGCAAAAGGAGCTTGAAGACAAAAAAGAGGAATTTGAAAAAGAGATGAAAGATTTGCAGCAAAAAATAAGCAAAGAGGCAGCAAGCCTAGATCTTGAGAAAGTAAAGAGTGAAGTTGAGGCAGTAACTGTTTTTAGGGAGCAGTTTGTTAAAGTGCTTGATGGGCATATTGAAAAGTTCAATGAGAAAATACAAAAATTCAACGAAACTGTAAACCAGATGGATGCGCAATATAAGGAAAGAGTAAAGTTGATTGATGAAAAAATAGAAGAGCTGAATAAATTTGAGAAGAACTTTGCAAAAATTATTGGTTTAAGCTTAGATACTCTTGTTGAGAAAAAATAGTGGGCCTGGGCAGAATTGAACTGCCGACCTCCTCCGTGTCAGGGAGGTGTCATAGCCACTAGACCACAGGCCCTTAAAATGATTTTGATGCACAACTAATTAAAAACTTGTCACAGTTAGAAAAACTAATTCTTCAATATACTTAGTTTCTTGCAAGTATCGCATATTTCTTTAGTGCTTGGCTCACCACATTTTTTGCATTTGTTTAGCTCAATTCCTGATAAGATTTTCAATGAGATGAACTTTACTCTTAATTGAATATAGAAATTCCAAAGGGAATATTTTGTGCCGGGATAATGTTCTTCAAGTTCGTTCAGTATCTTCCTGTAAATGTTCCTCTTAGCTTTTGCTCTGAAAGGGCAGCAGCTTCCGGAGTAGTGTTCTATACCAACGTAGTTAGCATAGAGAAAAATCTCAGCTTCTGGTATCTCGCAGAGGGGTTTTACTCTTTGTACCAAATCAGGTATCTGCTTCACACCTGCTAGTGGGCCTGAGCGAAAAAATCTAGCAATATCATTGTCGCATGCATTCATTAGTATGCTTTGCAACTCATCATCGAGATTGTGCCCAGTAATAAGCTTGTCTGCACTGAGTTTTTTTGCATATCTGTTCATTAAAGTCCTTCGCATCGTTCCACAGAAAGAGCACATAGATCCGAAGTTTTTTTTGGTTTTACTTATTTTCTTGCTGATATGGCTCATCCCAATACCAAATTCGGTTTTAAAACTAACATGCTTATATGGAATACGCCACTTTTTGCAGTTTTTCATGGCTATTTTTAATGCCTTATCTCTGTAACCTGAAATGCCTTCGTCTATTAAAAGAGCTGTTATCTTGTTTTGTTTGCCAAAGTATTTTTTGGTGAGGTAAAGTGCTGTGAGAGAGTCCTTTCCCCCGCTGACAGCAACCAAAAGATGCTCACCTTTTCTTATTAGAGAATATTTTCTTATGGTTTTTCTAAACCTTTTCTCGATGAGTTGTATGAAGTGCTTATCACAAAACTTTTGCGGCCCATAAGGGAGATAAACAGAGGCAGGCTTATTGCATTTAATGCATTTATCGCCTTTTTTTAAACCACATTTGAGATTTTTTGCCATTATGAAAGGCATCTCACAGCCCATACCAAAACCTTTAAATTAATTCCTCAGGAGAAATAATTAAATTAAGAATCTCGTTTTTGTTTTCTGGTGATTTGTTTGAGTGCAAGAAAGCAAATAGCAGATACAATTAGGAAAGAGCACAAGGAAGAAAGGGGTCTTTATAATTATAAAGCGATTAAAAAGAGCAAGATATTAGAATATAGAAAAACAGAAGAATCTGTAAAAAGATTAGATAAGCCATCAAACTTACCCAGGGCAAAAAGCTTAGGTTATAAAGCAAAAAAGGGTTTTTTGGTTGTAAGAGTTAGGGTGAGGCGTGGTGGCGGTGCTCATAAAAGACCTCGCTCTGGCAGAAGGCCTAAGCGTATGGGTGTTAACAAGCTGACGAGAAATATAAGCAAACAGCGCATTGCTGAGCTGCGTGCAAGCAGCAAGTTCCCAAATTGTGAGGTTCTTAACTCTTATTATGTAGGCGAAGATGGGAAGCATAAATATTATGAGGTAATTCTGGTAGATAGAAATGCACCAGAAATTAAAGCTGACAAAGACATTTGCTGGATATGTTGCCAAAAAAACCGCGGAAGGGCTGAAAGAGGCCTTACGAGCAAAGCTAAAAAAGAGAGACGCGGCAAAAGAAAGAAAGGCAAATGAGGCGCCAAAAAGCAAATGCACTTTAAGAAAAAGTTTTTTTAAGAGCTGGTGCAAAAATGTTTGTTAAATTTGGAAAAACTAAAAAATGGTTTACTGCGAGCTGGCTTAAAAATTCAGATGTGAAGATGATTGACCAAAGGCTTCTCCCATTCGAATTTAAAGTGATAACACTTAAAAACCATAAAGAAACTGCTTTCGCTATCAAGGACATGGCTATTAGGGGAGCTGGTTCTATAGGTGCAGCAGCGGCATTTGCTTGTGCACAAGCAGTGCTTGAATGCAAAAATGAGAGGGGCTGGGAGGAAAAAGTTTCGGCTTCTTTTGAGACAATTGCAAAAACAAGGCCTACAGCAAGAGATCTTTTTTATGCTATTGAGCGCTTAAGAAAAAAGATTTTTGGAAAAAATCTGCAAGAAGCCAAAGTTTTAGCAATCAAAGAAGCAATAATGATTGGAAAAGAATATGAGCAAAATGGAAAATTAATAGGGCGACATGGTCTAAAATTAATAAAAGAGGGCTCCAGAATTTTAACGCATTGCAATGCTGGTTGGTTAGCACTTCACGATTGGGGCTCTGCACTTGCACCACTTTATTTTGCCAAGCGCGAGGGTAGAAAATTTTTTGTTTTTGTGGATGAAACAAGGCCAAGGCTTCAGGGCGCCAAGCTAACATCTTGGGAGCTCCTAAATGAAGGGATCAAGCATAAAATAATAGTAGACAATGCTGCTGGCTTTTTCATGCAACAAGGCAAAATTGACCTTTGCATAGTAGGGGCTGACAGAATTGCAGCAAATGGTGATTTTGCTAATAAAATTGGCACATATGAAAAGGCGATTGCTGCAAAAGAAAATGGAATACCTTTCTATGTTGCAGCACCTAAGAGCACATTTGACCTTGAATGTAAAAATGGAAGAAAGATTGAGATAGAGGAAAGAGCTGATGAAGAAGTACTTTTTGTGAATGGATTTGATAGCACACACAGGAAAATAAGGGTTGCCCCTTTTGAAGCTAAAGCCACTAATCCGGCTTTTGATATTACTCCGGCAAAGTACTTGAGTGGCATAATAACGGAAAGAGGCATAATTAAGCCGAAGAAAAGCTACATAAAAAAGGTGTTGATGGTTGAAAACAGATCTTGTGCCTAGCGAGGAAGAGTGCCTTAAATTGCTAAAATTGCAAAATGTACCTGAAAACATAATAAGGCACTCAATTAAGGTTAAGGAGCTTGCCATTGAAATATGTAATTCGTTAAAGGACCGTGGCATAAAAATCAACGAAAAGCTTGTCGTTGCTGGGGCGCTATTACATGACTTAGATAAAGCAGAGACTTTAGATTCTGAAAAAAAAGGCCATGGAAAAGTTGCCGCGGAAGAGCTTGAGAAGCTTGGTATGAAAAGTGTTTCTGAAATTGTAAGAAAACATCTCTTGGAGAATATTCTTTACGGCGAGTTAAAGACAATTGAAGAGAAAATAATATTTTATGCGGACAAAAGGGTTCAGGATGATAAATTAGTAAGTTTAGATGAGAGATTTAAATACTTTAAAGAAAGATATGGTTTAAAAGACAGTTCAATTATGAAAATTATATGCGAAAGCTATCCCAAGGTTGTTGAACTCGAAAAGGAGTTGATTGGTTGGAGAAAAAGCTCAAGCTAGTGCTTGTTCTTTTAATTTTGCTTTGTGCATTGGTAGCTGGAGGTATACTTAGCGAAATTTTTGGCAACCAATACTTAATCTTTCATATGGCAGTGTGCATTATAGCATTTTTTACAACTCTTCTTTTACTTAAAAGGGAAGTTGGCAATGACTTTTCGAGGTACGCAATATACTTTGTGCTTATGCTTGCACTGATTATTTACGCTTTGTTTGCAGTTCTTTCATTAAAGGAAAATCTAATGGATTTCAGACCGGTGCTTCTAGTGATAATGAGTCTTATAGCTGTAAATCTTATTTTCAGATCCTTTTTTGCGAAGAGCTTTGTTGAGGGAAAAGTGCTTCTCTGCGATGGCGAATTTGCCGCAGTTGAAGTGCCATTTGATCTTTTTGCGGCCGTAAACCCTGGAAAATATGTGGTGAAATGCGAAAAGAATTTCAGAAAAGGAGATGTTGTAAAGGTAAAGATAAGAAAAGGTTTTTTCATAAGAATTCCTGAAAAGGTAATCTGAGAAGCGATATAATAAAATATTTTTGTTTTAAGAATAATATTTAATGCTGCTAAGGGAATGCTTATTGAGAAGGATTGCGCTTTTATGCGCTGCTGTCGGCATTATTCTGCTATTTGTGTATTCTAGTATTGACTCTCCAAAGAGGACAAAAATATCTGAAGTAAAGATAAGTAGCATCGGGGATAAAGTGGAGATAGATGCTATTGTATCTTCAAGCAAGGTTTCAGGAAATGTCCTAATCTTCGAGCTTGATGATGGAGACAAAATAACTAGTGTTTTTTTCAATCCTAGGATTGAACAAAAAATTATTTTGAGAAAAGGCAACTTCGTACGAGTATCTGGAAGAATAGCTGAATATAGGGGCAATCTAGAAATAGTCGCTGAAAAGGTGTTGCTCATTGATTGAGCTTCTCTTTTGGATTCTTGCAGGTTGTTGCTGTGGCATCATAACAGGTACATTGCCAGGCCTTCATGTAAATACACTAGCATTTTTACTCATGCTTGTTTTTGCAGACATGCCAATAGGTATTGCTGCATTTATTATTGCAATGGCTGTTACACATAGTTTTTATGATTTTATCCCAAGCATAGTCCTTGGGGTTCCGGATGAAGATAACTATTTAGCTATTCTGCCAGGTCACAGGTATTTTATCAAAGGACTAGCTTATAAAGCAATAATGCTTACAGCTCTCGGTGGTTTATTTGGAACAATTATTCTTTTGATATTTATGCCCTTGTTTGTTGGCTTTTTGTTATATGCAAAAGAATATTTGCCATTTTTAATACCGTGGATACTTATTTTTGTACTAATTTTGGTTGTTCTGGCATCAAAACAAAGGGCAAAAACTGCTTTTGTAATGGGAATGTCTGCACTTCTTGGAATAGCCGTTCTTACTAATATGTCAATGAAAAATGGTGTAATGGCAATTGTTTTGGGCTTTTTTTCTATGAGTATCCTTTTGCTTTCAATATTAAATAGGGTAGATTTTAAAAAACAAAAACTTAGGATGGGAAAAGTGGTTACTAAAAACGTCTTGAAAGGCTCTTTACTTGCAGTGCTTGGCTCAGCCATTGTTTCAGTGTTGCCGAGCATGGGGCCTAACCACGCAGCATTTATATTGAGAAAAATTTTTGGTAAAATTAAGACAGAAGCATACATGGTTATGATCGGCGGCATAAATACATGTAACCTTCTATTTTCTCTTTTTGTTCTGCAGATGCTCGGTAAGACAAGGACTGGTGTTGCCATTGCGTTAAGATCATTTGTAGAGAACAATCAGAACACATTCATTCTTTTTGCAGGGATTGGTTTGGTTTCGGCATCCTTTTCAGTTATAAGTATAATTTTTTTCGCAAAAGTCATAATAAATAATTTAATAAATGTATCTTACAGAAGGTTAAATGCAGTGACATTTATTGGAATATGTTCTTTTATACTTTTATTTGGGGGATTTTTGGAACTTATTGTTTCGCTTGTTGCTTGTGCACTAGGTATTTATGCGTCTACATCGAAGGTTGCAAGAAGTAGTTGCATGGCTTTTTTAATTATACCCACTATTATGATTTATTTGGGCCTTTAATGCTGAAAATAAAGAGGAGTTTGTTAGAATGTATTTCTGAAGCAGCAAAAAATACATACCCAAGAGAATTCTTTGCTTTGCTCGGAAGGTCAAAAAATGAGGTAATAGATGAGCTGATAGTTGTGCCTTCAGTGTACGGAAAAACACATGTTTTGGTAAAGTCGCATCTAATCCCAATAGATTCAAAGATAGCTGGTTCAGTGCATTCGCATCCAGCCAACTCTTCAAAACCAAGTGCTGAAGATATAGGTTCTTTTCCAATTTTTGGTGAAGTACATTTAATTATATCGTGGCCTTTTAGTATTGAAAATATAAAAGCATATGATGTTTTTGGTAAGGAGATTCATTGGGTGGTAGTTGAATGAGAAGGATAATAATGGTAATAAGAGATGGTTGGGGACATAATCCTAAAAAAGAGGGAAATGCAATAGCACATGCAAAAACACCAAATACGGATTTTTTAATGAAAAATTTTCCAAGCACATTATTGGAGTGCTCTGGTGAGGCAGTTGGGCTTCCGGAAGGATATCAAGGAAATAGCGAAGTTGGCCATATGACAATAGGTAGCGGCAGAATACTTTTCCAGCCCATGGTGCGCATAGATAAAGCAATATCCTCCGGAGAATTTTTTAGGAATAAAGCATTCAAAGCAGCGGCGGACAACTGCAAAAAACATGGCTCAGCAATGCATATATTAGGGCTTTTGCAGTCGGAAGGGGTGCATTCGCACGAGAGGCATTTATTTGCACTCTTAGAGTTTTGCAAAAGAGAATCACTAAAGAAAGTTTATGTACATGCAATATTGGACGGCCGCGATGCTCCGCCTACAGATGGGATAAAGCACATTAAGCTGCTGAAAGATAGAATAAAGGAGCAAAACATTGGAAGCATAGCGACCATTTCAGGAAGATATTTTGCTATGGATCGAGACAAAAGATGGGAAAGAACAAAAAAAGCTTATGACTGCATAGTCTTTGCACATGCAGAAGATGAATTCGAAGATCCTGAAAAAAAGCTTTCTGAATGCTATGCTGCTGGCGAAACTGACGAGTTTATAAAGCCGAGAAGATATGTTGTTTATGAAGGAGTAAAAGAACATGATAGCATAATATTCTTCAATTTCAGAACTGACAGACCAAGGCAGCTTACTCAAGCAATAGTAGAAAATGTTTTTGGGGGGTGGCAAAGAAAGCCGCTTAATGTTTGCTTTGTGGCAATGACTCAATATTACAGTCCAATGAACGCTTTGGTTGCATTTGAAGACCAACCACTTAACAATTTGCTTGGTGAGATCATAAGCAGGGCCAAAATAAAGCAGCTTAGGATATCTGAAACCGAAAAATATGCACATGTTACTTTCTTCTTCAATGGCCAAAACGAAAAACCTTTTGATGGTGAAGATAGGATTCTAATAGATTCGCCGAAAGTGGCGACATATGACTTAAAGCCAGAAATGAGCGCTTATGATGTGACTGAAAGACTCTTAAAAGAGATTGAAAGCAACAAATATGGTTTTATTGTTGTGAATCTTGTAAATGGTGATCTTGTGGGGCATACAGGTGTCTGGGAAGCTTGCATAAAAGCAGCGGAAGTCGTTGATGAATGCTTAGGAAAGATATGTGAAGCTGGGTTAAAGAACAAATATACTATTTTTGTGCTATCAGACCATGGTAACCTCGAGGATAAAAGTGCTGCTTTTAGCACATCGCATACAACAAATAAGGTGCCTTTTATCCTTGTTTCGGATGAGCCAATACTCAAAAAAGCAAAATTATTAAAAAATAAGGGACTTCAAGATGTTGCACCAACAGTTTTGAAACTCTTAGGACTTCCAAAACCAAAGGAAATGACTGGTGAGATTTTAATAAAAAATTTCAGAAGTAGGTAAATTTAAATACTTCTTTTTTTATTAATCGTATAATATGTCTTTAAAAACAAAAAACAAAAACAGAAAAGGACAGCTTACAATAGATCTCCTTTTGGCCTTTCTATATCTCATAGTTTTAGTAGATGCTTTGCTTATTATAAATAACAATTATATTAAAAACCAAAATGAGGTGCTAATAAGACTCCAGGAGAGAAGGGTTGCATATATTATTGCAGAAATGCTTAACGCTAGTAACATACTTTCGGATGGTTCTACAGAGATAAAATTTAGTGTCCCTGGTATAAGGCATGTTAACAAAACAATGCCGATGCCATGTAATATTAGCATAGGAAATAATTACATAGAAGTGTCAACAGATGTGAACGGGCAAACAATTGCTGAAAGAATTGAAATAATAAAACCTACAAATGTTGCAATAACTGGCAGCAAATGTAATAGTGAATTTACCATAAGATATACTTGATGAGGTGCATTGATGAAAAAGCTTGGATATATTGCTAGTATCGATTTAATGCTTTCAACCATTTTATTGATGTTTGCGATTGGCTATGCTTACAGGGTTGCTGAAGGAAACTTTTATTCACTCAAACAAGACGAGATTTATGAAGAGCTTAGGCTTTTTGGCAGCACTGCCGCTGAGCTGCTAATAAGCTCACCAGAGACAACATGTAGATGTTCTGTCAGAACAGGAACAAACCCTGGAGATCCGCACTATGTAATGAATTGCATAGATACTTCAAAGCTAACAAACTTATCTTCAAATCCTGATGCTCTGAAAAGTGCTCTTAAGGTACCACCGTCTAGATTTGGGCTAAGGATAGAGATTTTTAAAAATAGAAATATTTTAGTTGGTAATTACGGTGAGCCAATTCCAAATCCTGCGGAAGTAGCAAATATATACTCTGAGGGGAGAGCTGTAATAATAAATGCTGGTGATATCACAAAAGGCAAGCTATTTGAATGTATATCTGGCAAAGAAATGTGTGAAAGACATGTTGCAAAAATAACAATCTGGAGGAAATGATATGCGTCTTCCTACCCTTGGAAAATTTGAATTTCGGATGAAGAAGCGTGGTTTTATATTTACACTCGATAGCATTGCCGCTGCTTGCATAATAACCCTTCTAGCAGTAACATGGTCAATCTCAGTTAAGTCAAAAGATAGTATGCCATATTTCACATATTTAGATAAAATAGCAATGGATGAGTCATTGGTAAACACATACACAGCAAATTTTGGTTATGATGACTTCACACCAAATGACCAAAATGCAAACATAAGCTGCAAGAATTACTTTATTGTAAAAGAAAACAACAGACATAATGATAAGGATATCAATACTTATGTAAAATGTGTATATGATATTCTGGTGAGATTGCCATGAACTGGAGGGGTGCAATATACTCAACAATGACCGCAGCAATTGTTATGGTTACAATTGCGCTGGTTATGCATTCAAACATATCTGCAATCAATCAGGAATATTATGCAAGTTGCACAAATAATATTTCTGATCTTAAGCGAATATGGCAAAACACAAGATTGGTATTAGACAAAATATCTGGAGAAGCTCTTGCTGATTATGTAAAAGACCAGAATATTGTTAATTCTTCTTGCGATGCATCACTCATATCTCAGCCAAGCGCTCAATCAAAAGTGGAAGAGTACATGACAAGTGCATTAAACAGAATGATGGGTAAAATCAAAGGTGAAGTTGGCTGCAGGATACAAAACTTAAATTATAATCCAGCTGCTGGTGGCACACCACAGGCAGCTTCTGTGTCAATATCATTTACCTTAATTTGTGAACAAGTAGTAAAGAAAGGCAGTAGCAATGAGAATGCTTTTTATGTAAGTTATTCTAAGAATGTTAATTTTGATAAAAGGGTGGAAACAAAAGGCTCTGACTGTATTGTTGTAGCCTATGATTCGCAATCAAATACTATAGATGCAAACACTTGGTATTAAATAATTGCTTAATCCTTTTTGATACGCCACTGCCATATTGAATAGCGTTTTTCCTTTCGTAACATATTTCATCGGGAAGACCTAGTTTCTTGGCGAGTTTTCTCAGCACATGCTTTCTTAAAAAATCGTTAGGCCCACATATGTTTTCCTTTGGTGGAAATGCCAGGGCAATGAAAACAAAGCTGCTTTCAAGAAAAGGAAAATGTAGAGAAAGCGAAAAGTTTTTTGCGATGGCTAAATCGCGTTTTATATCTAAATTGCAAACTTTCTGAAGTTTATCTAACCTTGCAGTTTCAAGACCATCATTACTTTTGCTTTGCAACATGCGTCTGAACTCATCATAACCGAAAAAAAGCTCATCTGCGCCTTGTCCTGAAAAGACGTGCTTTATATTGTGTTCTTTTATTCTCTCCATGCAAAAGTAAAATGGCACGGCTATTTGCAATTGCATTTTATTCTCTGAGGATATTATTTTTGCAATTTTTGGTAAAAGCAAATGCAATCTTTCTTCATCAATTATTACAGTGTTAAGACTAAGGTTTAGTAAAGATGCGGCCTTTGACGCTTTTTCGAAAACTTTCGCGTTTGGAAGACCTACGCAGTAGAGCTCAGTTCTTTTTACTTTTTTAGAGACAGCATACGCTATTAATGATGAATCTAAGCCCCCAGAGAAAAGTACCGCACACTTTTTTTTGTTAATTGCTTGTGATGAAATTGCTGAAAGAAACGCTAGTTGCAAATTTTCAATTGATGGCCTTTTTGATGCATTGGGCAGCTTAAATAGCATATTTGACTCAAAAAGCGCACACATAATAAACTTTAAAAGCGTAAGGCATAAAACAAATGCATAATTTGCATTATACGGCCTTTTCCGAACAAAAACAAATTATTTTAAATTAGTTTGATTTCAATAATATGTGTGATTTTATGAACGACCTAAAAAAGATTTTAATTTCAGTTGCTGTGATTGTTGTTTTGCTTTCTTTAGTTGTTGTAATTATGGTTTACCAAAAGCCAAATGAATTAGGTGAGATATCTGAAGAAAAGGTAGGTAATTTCTCAAATAATGATAGATTCGAAAAAATAAACATTAAAGAATATTCTTCAGTTGTCAGTGCTGAGAAGCCTGCACAAATTATGCTAAAGTTTGCAGAATCTTCATCAAAAGAAAAAGAAGGAACTGAGCTCACTGTTTATAACCAAAACATGGCGCTGGTAAAAGAGATGAGGGCATTAAATCTTAAAAATGGGCTTAACCTTGTGCAGTATGAGGACATTGCAAGCCAGATAAAGGCAGACACTGTACTTTTTACTGATCTTAGTGATCCTAATGCAATAGTAATTGAGCAAAACTACGAGTATGATTTGGTAAGTTTAGACAAAATACTAAAGAAGTATCTTGGCAAAACTATAACAGTAACTGCGAAAGACGGAAATTCTTATACCGGGAAGCTGCTTAGCTATAGAGGCAGTGTAGTGCTTGAAACAGAGGGAAAAATCATTTCCATATCGGAAGTATCCAGATATGAATTCCCTGAGCTACCAGAAGGCCTTCTTACGAAGCCAACGCTTGTCTGGAAGCTATATACGGAAAAGGAGGGCATCCACAATACTCAAACAAGCTACATAACAAATGGTGTTAATTGGTCCACAAGCTATGTTGCAAAGGTGAGCGCTGATGATAAATTTGCAGACCTAACTGGTTGGGTAACTATTTACAATAACTCAGGAACGAGTTATCCAAATACAAGCTTAAAGTTGGTTGCTGGAGAGCTTAACATAGCACAGCAAGAGTATGTTGTAAAAAGGTATGAGTATGCCGAAACAAAACCCACGTCCGGCCCACAATTCACTGAAGAAGCATTTTTTGAGTATCATCTTTACACCCTCGATAGGAAAACTGACATAAAGGACAATGAGACAAAGCAAATAAACCTATTAGAAGCGGAAAAAATAGCTTTGAAAAAGGAATACATTTTTGATGAGCAGCAAGATTACTATTATTATAGCAGCTATTACAACACTTCAAAAGGAAAGGTTAAAACGATGGTCTCATTTGAGAACTCAAAGTCAAACAATATTGGCATGCCGTTGCCGAAAGGCATAGTGAGGGTTTACAAAGAGGATTCACAAGGAAAACTTCAGTTCGTAGGTGAAGACTCAATATACCATACACCGAAAGATGAAAAGGTCAGGTTGTTTTTAGGTTATGCTTTTGACATAGTTGCTGAAAAGAAAGTTTTGGAAACTACAAATGTCGGCGATCGCTGCACTAGAAAATCTTATGAAGTTAGCATAAGAAATCGTAAAGATGAGGACATAATAGTAACATCGATACAAAAAAATTACTACGCTAGCAATGATTTGCTAACCTCAAGCCACAAAGGCAACAAAAAGGATGCATATACCTATGAGTTTGATGTCCCAGTTAAAGCCAACAGCGAGACAAAGCTTACATACACGATCATGAGCTGCTGGTAATTATAAGTAATAGTATTTGCCAGCTTTTTTTTGTTCACGGTCTTTTACAGAGTTGGGCTTATTTGCACGGGGCCTTAATGTTTGTGCGTCTCGCCTGAAAGTAACGCCAAAATTCTTGAGGAAAAGATTCATAGCTTCTTCTTTTGCTTTTGGCTCTAGCGCCAAGCCAAAACGGGCAGGTTCGCCTTCAAAAACTATAAATCTATCACACAAGCAATCCTGAAAGAGCAAATCATGGTCAACCACAATGCAGGCTTTATTTTTCTTTTCAATAACTGACTTTATAAAGGCAGCAGCATTAAGGCGCTCTTCAACATCTAAGAAAGCGGATGGTTCGTCAAGTAGAAATAGATCTGCATCTTTGCACATAGCTGTTGCAACAAGAACTTTCTGTAATTCGCCGCCGCTTAGTTCAGTCATTTTGTTTTCATAAAGCTCTTTTAGGCTTAGCCTTTTTTCTGCTTCCGAGCTAAAAAGCTGCATATCTGTTACATTGCGCATTACATACTCTAGGACTGTTTCATCTTTCTCGGCCTTTATGTACTGTTGCTTATAAGAAAGCTTAAGTCCGGATGAAAAGACTCCGTTGTTGTGCTCAATGCTGCCAGCTATGACGTTAACGAAAGTTGTTTTGCCAATTGCGTTGGGCCCTAGAATGCCAACAACTTCACATTCCATTATTGAGCCGCCTTTTGCCTGAAGCTTAAATTTACTATATGATTTCTCAAATGATGGGTAATTAAAATATTCCTTGCACTTTTTCTCGAAAGCAGCTACTTTAGAAAAGCTTAGTTCTTTGTCGCGAAAAACAATATTCTCTGCCTTTAGGTGGCCTTCGAGGTACTGGTTTATGCCATTTAGCACACTCATCCTAGAACTTACAACGCCATAGGCACCTTTAACTCCAAAAAGAACGTGCACAAAGTCGCTAAGATAATCTAGAACTGCAAGATCATGCTCCACAACCAAAACATACTTTCCTTTTTCTGCAAGGCCTCTTATTGCTCTGGCCACGGCAAGTCTTTCCTTAACATCAAGATAGGATGCTGGCTCATCGAAGAAGTAAAAGTCAGCATCTTTAAGCATAGTTGCCGCAATTGAAACCATTTGAAGTTCGCCGCCGCTGATTTCAGAGACTTTGCTTTGCAATATTTTTTTGAGATCGAAAACTGAAGTGATTTGTTTAAGATTATTTTTCTCATCAAAGTGTTTCAGCAAATCTTCAACTTTGCCATTAAAGGATTCCCGCACCTTATTTATGTCCTGCGGCTTAAAAGATGCCTTGATGCCTTCTTTAGAAAGTCTTTCGAAGTATGCTTGAAGCTCATTGCCTTTGAAAATTTCTATCAAAAAGTTATAACCTTGCTTTTCGTTATCTTCTGTTTTCGGAATAAGTTTTCCAGAGAGTACTTTCAAAGCGGTTGATTTACCTATGCCATTACTGCCAATAAGACCCACAACCGCGCCTTTTACAGGAATTGGTAAACCATATAGCTTAAATCTGTTCTTGCCATAACTATGAACTGGGACATCAACTTTTGCAGTAAGGTTTACAATTCTTATTGCATTGAAAGGGCATTTGTGCGTACAAATGCCACAGCCTGTGCAAAGCATCTCAGATATCTCGGCAGTTTTTCCTGGGATCGTAATGCACTGCTTACCTGAACGGTTTATAGGACAAACCTTGGCACACAGAGAGCCACATTTTTCAGGATAGCATTTTTTTTCATCTATAATGGCAATTCTTATACGACCTTCTTTGCTCATAACAGAACATTGCATCAAACTGTTAAAAATCTTATAGCATATTTTGGAGAATTTGTTTTTAGTAATATTTTAAATAAGGTTTTAGATTAGCACTATTTATGAGGATATTAAAGATTGATGAGAAGCATGGTATAATTTCAGTAATTCCCGAAAATGAGGATGATCTTTGGCATCTAAGCAAAGTGATTGAGCCGGGAGACAGGGTTATTGGGTTAACATCTAGGAAAGAGAAGGGAAAAGAAGGCACTTCTGCTATTAGAAGGGTTTTTCAAGCAGAAATTGAATCAGTTGACGTTTCTTTTGACAGCTTTTCCAAAGCACTTCGCATAAATGGAAAGATTTGTGGTGGAAACCTTGATGTTTTGCCACTTGGCTCAATGCAAGTAATAGAAATTACTCCAAACGAAAAATACAAAATAATAAAAAAAGCAATTAGAAAGCATCACAGAGAGAGGATTGAAAGGGCTGCTAAAAGTCATAGGGAAGAAATAACAATTATAGTAATGGACGATGAAGATGCGACAATCTCATCTTTTAAGGATTTCAAATGTGATATAAAAGCAGAAATTCATTCTAACAAAGCTGGTAAGCGCTACACATCCGTGGATAGTATGAAAGAATATTTTGGAAATATATTGAAGAAAGTAACAGACATGGGAGCTAAGATAATAGTAATAGCTGGGCCGAGCTTTGTTAAGGACGATTTTGCCTCATTTCTACATGAGAGGGGTTTTTCTAATAAAGTATATATTCAGGGCACGAGCACTACCGGCATAACAGGCACAAATGAGGTAATAAAAAGCAAGGCATTTGAAAATATAGCAAGAGACTCCCAGCTTGCTGAAGAAGCACGACTTATAGAGAAGCTGCTTGAGGAAGTCGCTAAGGGTAAGCTTGCTACTTATGGCTTTGAGCAAGTGAAGAGAGCATTAGAGCACGGGGCAGCGGAAAGAGTTTTTGTTCTAGATAAGCTTCTTGAAGAAAGGAAGAATGAAATATATGAGATGATGGAATTGGCTGAAAAAATAGGTGCAAGATTGCATATTTTTAACTCAGAATACGAGCCTGGAAAAAAGCTTGAGGGCTTGGGTGGCTTGGCAGCAATATTAAGATACTCAATTTCTTAAATCTATTTTACTTTGCATTGACTTCGCACCACTCAATTTTTTTATCTTGAACGAGCTTTTTTATTTTTCTTTCTTTATCGCTAAGTTTTGAGTCTGCAAACTTAAACTCGCAAAAGTATATACGATCTTCGCAGAAGGCAATACCATCGATGGGGGACCCTAAAAACCTAAAGTTTGCTGGATCAAAAGGGAATTCCTTACTAAATGGTAGCCATTGCTCTGCTATTAAGCCATAACGTACACTCTGTGACCTTTTGTCATAGCTTAATTCTGCTAACTTTTCTTCCAGTTGCTCATTACGTATGTAGAGAATGATTGCAATTAAAGAAACCAAAATTAGAAGAAAAATTATAATAAATTCAATCATAAATTAATTATTGCTGTTATTCTTAAAAAAATAATCAGTATTCCTTAAGCCCATCTCTAGTTAGTACTACTATCTTAAAACTTTTACCTGCTTCCTTAATGGCTGAGAGAAGTGCAGAATGCTCTCTTCCAGTTCCAGAGATAAGGGATATGCAAAGCTCATCTTCCGGTAATCTGTCCTTTATTTGCTCTTTCAGTGACTCAAATCCGCTTCTCGGGTTTATGAGTATCCAATCGCATTGCTTTTGTGGTTTAAAATTTTCCTTTGCGAAATCGGTACCTATTAGAACAATTTTGTCCCAATCGCTCTCTTGTATTATGCGTCCGACATGACCCCAAGTACCTTTTCCCATACCAAGGGTTGCAACAAAAACTTTACCCATAGTAAAAGGTTCGCATGCAAATTCTTTAAAAGGGTTGTGATGGCTAAACCTTTAGCTCTTTAAGGCCTCCACGAAGTATTGCTAACCTAGTTTTATCATAGAGTTCAATGAATCTTTTGCCGAGATCTGTAAGATAATAAAAATCCTTATTTGTTGCCTTAAACCTGCTTACAAGCCCTATTTTCTCAAGAAGTGCCAAAATTTCGAGTAGATCTTCCCTTTCAATGTAGGGAAAAACAGAGCCAAGCATTATTAGGTCTTTTGCATTCTTTAAGTATCGCAGTATTTGTATGAAAAGAGTGGAATGCAATATTGGAAACAAAACAGGATATTTCTCAATAAAATGCATTAGCTCTCTATATGAGTTCTCAACCGAATCACTTTGAACACTGCTGGAATTAGCTTCATTTTGCATAAATAGCAATACATACTTGAACTATAAAAGTCTTTTGTAAAGGTATGGGCCATTGTTTTTATAGCCGAATTTTTTTCGGTAGTACTCTTTAACTCCCAAGCCGGAAATAACAAAAATATTTTTTCTTTCAAAATCCTCTTTAGTTATACGCTCTGCTTCCATCACTAGTTTTGTGCCAAGGCCTTGGTGCTGTATTTCGCCGCTTATTTTTTCACCCAAGAGCAGTGGCTCACCAAGTACGCGGAGTTCCCTTATTATCGATGCTTTATCGGCTATCTCACGCCTATAGGACCTTTCAGGAATTCTAAGGCGACAATATGCATAAAGCATTTCTCTTTTTTTATCTTCAAAAGAGAGAAAAATTTCATTGCCGTTGCTTGCATAATATTCATCCCTGAAAAGTTTGGTGGCCTCTAGCGAAAGCTCTTTTCCTTGAGAAAGTTGTTTTAACTTTGCCTCTCTGCATCGTATGCATCTGCAATATAATCCTTTTTTTGCCATTTCAGCTTGTACTATCTGCCTAAGATTGCTCTTCTTTACGCCAGCCTCTATTATTTGTGCCGGTATGTCACGCTGTACTCGCATTATCCTCACCCAGTATGGCACATATCTTTTCATCTTCACTATAAGCTTTGTAGCTTTTTCAGTGTCGAGAGGAAGGTATTCACCTTTTGCATACATTTTGCTGAGCTCAGTGCCTTTTATTACAAGGCATGGATAAAGTTTGATGTTGTCAGGCATGAATTCTTCACATGAAAAAAGCCTTTTGAAATTATAAAGATCGATTTTTGGCGTTGTATATGGCAGACCTGGCATAATGTGGTAGCACACTTTTAGTCCGGCGTCTTTGAGGATGTGAGTTGCGTTAGTTACATCTTTGACTGTGTGTCCCCTTTTTATTTTGGAATATATTTCATCATCAACAATCTGTACACCGAGTTCACATCTCGTTCCGCCAAAATTAAGCATCCTATTTACATGAACTTTTTTGCAATAATCTGGCCTCGTCTCAAAGGTTATTCCAATTATTCTGCGACTTGATTTCTCAGCCATTTTTTTTGCGTCTTCCAAGGATTTTGATTTTTTACCTATTACACCATCTATTGCACCCTTTACAAAAAGTTTCTGGTATTCTATGGGTGTAGAAAGAAAAGTACCGCCCATTATTATTAGCTCAATCTTTGACGCATTATGGCCAGTCTCTACAAGTTGCTTTATCCGATCTTCAACTTGTTTTTTTGGATCAAATTTTGCCTGCAGCGCACGCATAGTTGCTGGCTCTCTCCCTGTATAGCTTTTTGGGGTTTCTTCAAAGATTTGGCTGCTAGGGCAATATATGCAATTACCTGGGCACTTATGTGGTCTTGCCATTATTGCTATCACATTTATTCCTGATGATGATCTGATTGGTTTTTTCGTAAGAATTGATGCAATTTTTTCGCTTTTATTAGATTTATAACGCATTATTGTTGGATTTGTAGGTATTCTATCAAGACAGTATTTTTTCGCAAGTTCGATCTTTGCTTTATTAAGCTGTGCCTTGCTCTTCAAAGAGCCCTTCTCAATGAGCTCAATTATTTCTTTGCAATATTTCTCTTCGCTTTTGTTCATTAAGATCGTATTAAAAAGGAGCCCAAAAGGGAATTTAAAAGATACCCTGGAAGCAAAGAAATCGAAAAGAAAGGCATTGAGTATATGGCAGTTGTATATTTTGCACCCAATGCAGGGGCTACTTTCATTGTTGCCTCTGCTTGGGAAAAAATGGTTCCTGATAAGGCTGATTTCGTTGTAAAGGTAAACCTTTTGTAGCCTGGGGTAAAAGCATTTACTTTAAGTGTGATTGTCTTGGAGCTTTTAGGTGCTAAAGAAATCCTTTGTGTTGAAAACCATGTCTCTGGCAAAGAGCTTGTTATCTCAACAGTATGCTCAGCTAAGCTCTCATTGGTAATTACCAGCTCAAATTCAGGCCCACTATTTACATTGCAATCTATGTGCGAAACATTCAAACCAGCTTTAATTAGGTCATTGCGGACATAGACTGCAAGATTAAATGATTCTTCAACACCTGTTTGCCCATCTTTCAAGGTTATTTCAGTATTATTTACCGTTGGTATTTTTTCATGAAGAGGGACTGTTAGAACCAATCTTATTGTCTTATCTATAACTTGTGCATTATTGGGCCAAGCGCTTTTTACTGTTATGTAATCCCAATGCGAATTTGGGCTTTTCCTGTCGAATATAAAAACAACGTTTTCGCCTGGCTGTGCATATTTTGCCTCATAGAGACCATTTTTTTCTAACACTGCTTCGTATGGGCTATTCACTATTACACTTGCGGCCACATCAAGGCACAAGAATAGCAAAAATGCAAAAATAACCTTTTTTAACATTTAAACCACATAAGATTATAGGACGCAAAGAAAAAAATACTTAATGGTGATCTCTTGAGAATACTTGCGCTGAGTGATATACATCAGAGAGAAGAAAACCTGCTCTCCATTCTCAATGAAGTTCAAAAAATTAAATTAGACTTGGCAGTCATAGCTGGGGATTTGACAAATTATGGCAACGGCACTGATTCAGCCAAAATCATTGAAGCCATAAAAACGCCAAAAATATTTGCTGTTCCTGGAAACCTTGATGGAAAAGCAGTATTGGACTATCTTGAGGAAAGAAACATGTCACTGCACAATAGAAAAGCCCATTATAATGGCTTTGAATTCTGTGGGTTTGGAGGCGGCCTTTTAGGCAAAACCGGTGAATTGCTTTCATCAGAGCTTGAAATAGAAGAATGCTTGGGAAAAATAGTAACTAAGGGCAGCATACTTGTGACGCACCTGCCACCAAAAGATACGCCTCTGGATTTTACAGAGGATGAACACATAGGCAGCTCAGCAATCAAAAAAGTAATTTTAGAGAATAAGCCTTTCATGCATATATGCGGCCACGCACATAATGCACACGGCAGAATCAAATTAGGAGAAACCATATGCATAAATGTTGCCTCGGTAAAGGATGGCTTCGCGAGCGTCATTGAAATAATGGGAAGAACAGTGCGCATCAAGAGGATATCAGTATGAGCGAAAAAACCACAAGGTTTGATATGGTGAAGGCGCGGCATAAAAGACGATTAGATGATGCAATAAAAAATGGTGAGGCTGATGAGCTTATATGTGGCCTTTGCAAATTAATCAACAGCAAAAAAAATTTTTTTACATCCTCAAGTTGTAGTGGTAGAATAATCCTTCTTGGAATCAAAGGCACTGGTAAAAAAAACGCTTATTTTCATAGGAAGTGGCACTCAAAAGTGAATTTTGCTGAGGTTTGGAGTGCTTTGAGCGAAAAAACAAAGGGCACGATTTGGTTCAAAATGGAGTCATTCATAATTCATATTGGCGCATTAAATAAAAATGACGCATTGAAGGTGCTTGAAATAAAGAACAAGGCCGGTATAAAGAGAGGTGGCATAATATCAATGAAACCCGGCAAAATAATTGTGGAACTAATAGGGACAGAGGATATAGCAATACCTGTAAAAGTTGGCAGTAAGATCATTGTTAGTGAGAGCTTTATGCACGAAGCAGTAAACCAAGCTAACAAAAAAATGGAAGAGAACTTAAAGCGCCTCAAAGTTTTTGAAAGCGCTGTTAAAGGTGGGCTTAAATAGGTTTTGGTATGAGGGTTTTCATTGCAGTAAACATACCTGAGAATGTGAAAGAAGAGCTTTGGCAGAAATTCTCCGGAAAACTTAGAAGAAAAGGAATTAAAGTTGTGGAGAGAGAAAACCTGCATATAACTTTGCTTTTTTTGGGAGAAGTACCAGAGAATTATGGAGAAATGATAAAAGCTAAACTTATGCCGTTGAGAGAGTTTGGAAAGTTTGAGTTATCATTTGGTGAGATCGGCTACTTTGAGCCAAGAGTGCTTTGGATTGGTTTTTCCTGTGGCGAAGAGAAGCTAAAGGCCTTACATAAAGAGATTTGCTATCTTTTAGGGCTTGTTGAAGAGCGCTTTTCAGCCCATCTTACAATTGCTAGAAATAAAAATCTAAATGCAAGAGATTTTTGGAACTTGGTTGAGGAGTGTAGAAAAGAAAGGATATGTGCCTCTTTTGTTGTTTCCAGCATAGATATTATGAAATCTACTTTAACAAAAGCAGGGCCGATTTATGAGAAGATAGGTGAAGTCAGGTTTAATGCTTGAATACTTTATCAAGTACTCCCTTTGGGTCTGTGTAGTATTGGTTTATTATATCTTGAACTTCAGCCCATTTATTTATCTTATTTGCTAGCATCCATTCAAGAACATGTTGCCGTATTTCAACCTCTTGCATTATTTCGCTTTTAGTAAGACCAGTCGCTTCAGCAAACTTATCGAGCAATCTTGAAGGCACATCTGTTTTGTCAATAGTATCTTTGCGTTTATTCCATTCATATACATTGCTTAGTAATATTTTTTCTTCCATGTGCTCTATTTCCGCAACCTCACGAACACGCCTTATCAAACCATGTTGCTTTGTATAAACTTTAAACATAATAACGCTAATATCAAGTAGAGGTATCATATTTAGTGGAACGTTCATTGGAGCTGACTTGAGTCGCAAAATCATTTCTCTTGCTGTATTAGAGTGCAGCGTGCCCAAAAGCCCTTTGTGACCAGTGTCCATAGCAACAAACATTGTTTGGGCTTCTTCGCCACGAACTTCACCAACAATTAGCCTATCTGGCCTCATACGAAGAGCATTTTTAAGCAAATCATCCATTGAGACTTCACCAAGGTTCATTATTTTGGGCCTTGATTCAAGTTGTATTATGTTCTCTCTCTCCCCAAGATCTAACTCAAGTGTGTCCTCTATGCATATTATGCGCTCCTCAGGTCTTATGAACGAACAAAGGGCATTAAGCAGTGTTGTTTTACCTGACCCTGCTCCACCACTTATTATCATATTTGCTGGGCTTAAGCGTATTCCCTCAACTGCTAACCATAAGAAAGCTGCAACTTCTGGACTAAGCGTTCTTTTTTCTATAAGCTCTATTATCGATATTGGATTTTTATTGAATTTTCTTATTGTGAGTGTATAACCAAAAGGTGTGACACTTTTAAAAGTAGCATTCACTCTGGAGCCGCCTGGAAGTCGTGCATCCAAAAGCGGGTGCTCCTCATCGAAGGCCTTGCCAATTGTTCCAGCTATTCTGCTTATCAGCCTATACAAAGTTTGCTCTGTTTCAATTATAACATTTGTTTTGCAAGTGCCATACTTTTTATGGAATACAAAAACCGGCTTTCCTTTACCATTGATCATTATTTCCTCAAGGTTTTCATCTTCCATAAAAGGCTCGAGGAAACTGTAGCCAACGGAATCACCCAAAATTCTTGAGATTATTTCTTCTTTCTTTTCGATATCGGGAAAAAATTCGTTGAAGAGTTTTAACATTGCTTTTTGCAGCTCTTTATAAGTTTCATCAGAAGGCAGCTTGGTAAGCAGTTGGTTAACTTCTATTGTTTGCACAATTTCCCTGTTAAAGCGCTCTGCAAAATCTTCTGCGCTTTCTATTGGCATAACTGCACTTAGTTCCTCGATTGAATATGAGCGCTTGACTGCGCTGGACAAAAAATCGATAAAGCGTTGTTGCTCATTCGTGAACATATTTGTCTTAACGGAATATAATTTGTAAGGAAACCCGTTGTAAATGGTCACCTGGCCGTATGACTCAATGAGTTCATCTTTGCTTGTAGAGGCCTTTTTTTCTTGCATCACATCACTTTAAATTTCCAAATATAATTAAAAGGTTTTCAATATTAAAAGGTTACTGTGGTTGTATGGACGGAAAAATAGAAAAGATAATCGAGAGAGTTTCAAGTAAAATCACTCCAAATGAAGAGGAAAAGAATAAAGAGCTTGAAGTAGTTAGAAAGATGATAAAAAGAATTTCTGGCCTTAGAGAAGATGTAAAGGCTTTACTTTGCGGTTCTTTAGCGAGAGATACACACTTAAAAGGAGAGAGAGACCTTGACATATTTGTGCTTTTCAATAAACATATGCCAAAAGAAGAGTTTGAAAAAGAGGGTATAAAAATTGGGCTCGAAGCTCTTGCTGGTTACGAGCATTGGTTAGAATATAGTGAACATCCCTATGTCAAAGGCATAGTTGATGGTTATGAAGTTGAGATTGTTCCTTGTTATAAGGTAGATGCTGCATGTGAGCTTAAGAGTTCTGTGGATAGATCACCTTTTCATGCAAAGTTCTTGAAGAGAAAGTTAAAGCCTGAACAAAAAAAAGAAGCACGTCTCTTGAAAGCTTTTATGAAAGGAGTTGGCTGTTATGGCGCAGACATATCTACAGAGGGCTTTTCAGGATATCTTACAGAGCTATTAATATTAAAGTACGGAGATTTTATAAGCTGTGTAAAAGCAGCATCTAATTGGAGGCCTGGCATAAAAGTGGCACTAGAAGAAAGGCATTCGCGGAAGTGTAAAGCGATTGGCAATCTTGTCTTTCCAGATCCGACAGATCCGAAAAGGAACGTTGCCTCAGCTGTGAGTTTAGAGCAATTTGCAAGGTTTGTTGCTGCAAGCAAATCATTTCTTAAAAAACCTTCAGAAAAATTCTTTTTTGGTCAGAAAAAGCAAAAAGTAAGCAAAGCTGATGCCTTAAGAAAACTAAAGAAGCATAACTTGGTAGTTGTTAAAATATGCCTCAAATCACTTGAAGGACATGACACGATACTTGGGCAAATGAAAAGGTTCAAAAACCTGGTGTCTGGCTGGCTAAAAAGAAATGGTTTTATGGTATTGAATGAAGAGATAATCAACTTAGAAAATACAGTATACTGTGCAATTGAAGTTGAAGAAAAAAAGCTGGGCAAATTCAAGAAGATTGTGGGGCCACCAGTGTTTGATGAAAAAAATGTAGCAGCCTTCCTCAAAAAGCACAAAAAAATTGTTTCTGGTCCAAGGATAGAGAATGATCGCGTGGTTATTGTTGAGGAAGCCAAGGGAAGAATAGATTACCTCGTAGCAAAAGAGGTTGTTGATTTTCTTTCAAAAAGAGGCAAAGAACCGCTAAAATCGCTCTTGAAAAGCGCAAAAGTGCTTGAGGGAAAAACACTTATCAGGGAGTTGGAAAAAAGCAACTTCAGGGAAGCGCTACTTGAGTTTGTCATTGGCAAAGAGGTTTTCTTTTAGTTTTATTTTTTATGGCCCCGGGGGGGTTCGAACCCTCAACCTGCCGGTATCTTCAAATTAAAGGAGCTTCCGAAGCCGGCTGCTCTATCCTATTGAGCTACGGGGCCTGTCGAACTATTTAAAAATATAGTGTTAAAAGAATTAATAATTACTGCTACTTAGGTGAAAATATGAAAAAATGTGGAACTTGCAACGTTAGCGTTACTAATGACTATGTGGAGTTTAAATGCCCAAACTGCCTAAAGGCAACCATAATAAGGTGTGACGGCTGCAGAAAAAAAGGCAAGCTTTACAAATGCCGTGAGTGTGGATTTGTTGGTCCTTAAAACCAAAAGGTGATTTTATGGCAGAAAACATAGCTGTTTATAGGATAATGCCAGAAGAGCCGGGTTATGAAAATGAAATAAAGAAAAAGCTTACAGGCATTAAGGTTGCGAATCTTAAAGATATTAAAATAGAGCCATTTGCCTTTGGCATAAATGCAATAAATGCTGTTTTTGTTTTAGAGGAGCGCGAAGGTGCTCTGGATACTCTTGAAGAAGAAATAAAAAAAATAAAGCATGTAAGTGATGTTCGCCTTGAGCATATAAGTAGGATATGAATGAATTGTAATTTAAAGAATAATTTATAACAATGTTTTTATGATAAAGAAAGTTTTAATTGAAAATTGGCGCTCACACAAAAGAACCGAGCTAGAATTTGGGAAGGGTAGCAACGTCTTAATAGGGCGCATGGGTGCTGGAAAAAGCAGCGTATTGAATGCTATTTGTTTCGCTTTTTTTGGCACATATCCTGAGTTGCAACGCAGAGAAACTAACGTTGAAAATATAATCATGAGCAGGCCTAACAAACAAGATTATGCAAGGGTTGTACTTGACTTTAGCTTTGATGGCAAAAACTATTCTATTGAGAGAAAAATCTACTCTGGCAGCAAGATAAATGAGGCTAAGCTATGCTGTGAGGGAAAACTTATTGCTGGGCCAAAAGTAAGCGATGTTAACAACGAAATTGAGAAAAGGTTGGGTATTGATTATGAACTTTTCAGCCGTGCGATGTACGCGGAACAAAATAATATCGATTATATATTAAAGCTTACTCCAAATGAGAGGAAGATCAGATTTGATCAGTTGCTCGACCTAGAAAAATATGAGAAAGTAAGAAAAAATGCAGTTACTCTGAGAAACACTCTCAAAGCACTCTCAGAAGACAGAAAGGCAGCCCTTTCTGAGATTAAAGCAATGTTCTCAGAGTCTGATCTTTTGGCGCTTCAGAGAGAGGTTGAAGAGCTTAAAAAGTTGATTGAACAAAAACAGGCATTGCTAAGAGATATTGAAAAAGAGGTTGAAAAAGCAAAGGAAGATATGAATGAGATTATTGAAAAGCAGAAAAAGTATTCGAAACTAAAAGATGAAATAGCACAGCTCAAAGGGCGCATTTCAATGCTTAAGAAAGAAATTGAAAGGAATGAAAAAATAGTCGGTACAAGCGTTGCTAATCTAAAAAAAGATTCTGTCGAAGCAAAGATTTCCAGTCTAGAAGGTAAGAAAAAAGATCTTGCAAAAAAAACGGATGAGCTAAATGAGATCAGAGCAAAAATTAGGGAGAGAAAAGCAAGGTTGACGAGTATAATGGAAGAAAACGAACGCTTGAAAGCTGCGATGCCAAAAGACGCTGCAAGCCCTGAACAAATCATTGAAAAGCTGAAATACAATGAAAAAGTATTTTTTGAGATTGAGTCAGAAATTAAATCTTTAAAGAAAGAGACGGTAAAAAGCGAAGAGGAGCTAACAAAAATTAAAGAAAGAGTAGAGGTAGAAAAAAACAAAATTTATGAAGCTCAGGAAAAAATAAAGGCCTTGGAAAAAGCAGGGGCTTTGTGCCCAACATGTAGCCAGAAGCTTACTGATGAACACAAAAAAAGATTGCTAAAAGAATTCAATAAAATAATTGAGGACACGAACTCGAAAATAAAAAGTGCAACTGAAATTTCAGAAAAAATCTCTGAGAAAATTAAAGTCTATGAGAATAGATATGACGAGGCTAGCAAAAAGCAGAAGGCACTTATTGAAGAAAAGGCTTATTTGCAGAGCCTTAATGAAAAAGCCAAGAGAATACAAGAAAACGAAAATGCTTTGGCTGGTCTTGTTGGCGAGATTTCTGAACTAGAGTCAAAAGAAAGAGGCTTTGTTGATATCAGGACAGAGCTTGAAGACCTACAAATAAAGTTGGATTGTGCTAAAGTCGAGCTTGAACTCACAAATTATGCTGGTATGCTCACAGAAAGTGAAGAAAAATTAGCACTTGTAGAGAAAGAAATTTTTTCACTGGGATTTGATGAATCGAAAGCGCTCGATATAAAAGCAAATTTTGAGAGAAAAAATGCTGAAAAACGGGCTTTAGAAGATGCTATAGACTCTAGCAAATCTATTTTGGCTGAGAAAAAGCGCAGGCAGGATGAGTTGGAAAGAAGAAGTCAACAGATTAAAGCTCTAGAAGGCAAAATAACTGCGAGCGAGATGATGGCTGAGAAGATCCTGCTATTCATAAATGCAATCAAGTCAGCTCAGGCTGAGCTTAGGGAAACACTTATAGATGCTATAAATCAAGCCATGAATCAGCTTTGGACGAGCATATATCCTTATAGCGATTATTCTGAAATAAGGCTTTCTGCCTCTGAAACTTATGAGCTCATGGTAAAAAGCAATGGTAATTGGATAAGCGTACAAGGTAATCTTAGCGGTGGTGAGACAAGCGTCGCTGCTTTGGTTCTCAGGATTTCAACGTCACTCGTTCTTGCCAGGAGCTTAAGGGTTCTTATACTTGATGAACCAACACACAATCTTGATGAAAGAACTATTGAAGTTTTAAGTGGTTTGGTAAAGGAAATACTTCCGAGATTTGTGGAGCAAATATTTCTTATAACACATGAGAGAGGCATGGAAAAAGCGGCAAGTGCAACATTGTATATGTTAAGCAAAGATGAGGAGCATGGAAATGTTACAAAAGCAGAGCTTATCTCTTTGATTTCTTAGCTCGTTTCTTTTGTTTGTGATAGTTTAATAAGCCTTGCGATGTAGCTAGCAGTTAGGTTTATTTCAAGTTTGGTAAGCTGAACTCCAAGATCTTTTAAAGAGGCCTTATTTTTTTCAAAATCAGTGGAAAATTTGTTAGGATATAGTTCAAGAAGCTCTTTTGCTCTGTTTTTTATTATCCTAGGAACTGCTTTGCCCATAAAATCACCTAAATTTCAACTTTTTCAAAAGTGCCATCAGCATATGTCCTTATCACTGCTATTGGCAAAACTTTCTGTTCAAACTCTTTCTTTGCTACGCTTATTGATGTTTCATCCTTATCTGGTTTTATTAGTGGTGGCGCACCTAATGATAATTGTAGTGCACGCGCACCAATAATTCTTGCAATTTCAAATCTTGTGAGCTTTTTCATGGGAACACCGCTAAAAGCAGATAATATTGAGATGTGTGTGGAAAGGATTAAAAAATTATATTTTTGGTATTTATGCTACAAAAATCGTAAAAAGTTAGAGAAAAGAATGTGCTTCATTATCGGATTCTAACTTATTCTTCTCAAATTTAATCGCTGCTTCCTCAAGCGTTTGCTCATGCTTTGAAGGCATTGAGCGCCTTTTTCTTACCTTAAAAAATAAAGGGTAGCCAACAGCCTCACCTATGAGGAGCGCTTCTCCGACATGAAGAGAAGTTATCATGTCCATGCTGATTTGATCTATAGCTTCTGCTGACTGAGCAATATGTTTGAGATCATAGGGGTTTGTTATCCTGAGGATTATCTTTGTGTTGCATTGACTTAGTGCAGTAGTATCTAGTTGCACAGGTCTTTGTGATATAAGACAAAGACACGCACCGAACTTGCGCCCTTCTCTAGCAATAGTTCTTATTATGCTACGTGAGATGGCATTCTCTTCCTTTGTCTTTTCTGGGCAAAATTGATGGCTTTCTTCTATAATGAGTAAGAAGGGCGGAATTTTACCTTTGCATCTCAGACTGAAAAGTTCCTGTGAAAAATAGCAGAGTATCATCTGCTTTTTTCTCACATCAATAATGTCAGAGAGGTCAACTACTGTTAGCTTACCAGCTTGTGCTATGTTGCTCAAACCTGGCGAGTCTGTCTTTGAAAAAAGGTGCATTGCATCTAATTCCTCTAGCCATGACAATAGGGCTTCTTTTGTGTTTTCCTGAATTTTGGAATCTTTAATCTCTTTTATCAGATCTTTTAAGTCAAAGGGACCGGATCCATCATGCATTTCCTCTTTCAGCTTTAAGAAAGTTTTATCAAAAGTTCTGCGCTGTACTGTGCTAAGGCTTGAAGCAATTATTGAAATTACTCTTGGACTTAAGTTTGATACTCCAATTCTTATGTTTGATCCTTTAATAAGAACAGTTTTGCTGCTATAATCAGTATAACCTTTTTCTGCTGGCTCAGCAAAGCTAGTATATTCTCCATGCGGATCGAAGACAACACAAGCGATTCTTCCAAGGTCTTTTTTTCTGTCTAATAGCTCTTCAAAAAGCACAGATGCACAATATGATTTTCCTGCACCGCTTATACTCAATATTGCAAGGTGCTTTTTTAGCAATTTTGTCATGTTCAGTATTACTGGCAAATTATTTGCTTCAACATCGCCCAAATACAAGCCATTTTTATCCATTTGATAAAAGCTTTCCAAAAGCGAATTATCCGCAGAATAAACCTTGCTTCCTGGCATGGGTGGCACATATACTCTTTTGGCTTTTTCTTCTGAGAAAATACTGAGAAGCTTTGCTTCTGCAACAGTATACTCCCATTCGCTTGTTGGAAATTGCTCAAGAATTGAAGTTCCTCGCAGCTCAAATTCCTTAACTGAGTCAGCCCTCTCGAAGTATTTATTTGTTTTGTAGATACTCACAACAAGTGAAAGAATAGTGCCTTCTGGAGAGTTGATTTTAACAAACTGTCCTTTTCTCACTTCTTTTGAGGTTAAGACGAAACAAAAGCGCTCAGTGTTGGGTGAATCTGGGGTAGATATTACAATGCCGAGATAATCTTCATTCGCGTTCATAAGACCACAAACATCAATCAAATGGGCGCCTATTCCTCCTCAATCCAAGCACGTTTGGGCGTATTTTGCAAAATAGTCTATCAATAACTGCTTGAACTTCTTCGGGTTTCAGGCGTGCGTGAAGATCTGCTTCAAGCAACACTGAAGGATAACTGTATTCACGGTGTCCTTTGCTAAGAAGGTAAGCAATACTAGCCGCATTTTCAACGCAACTACTTAAGTTTTCTTTTGAGTTTGCTAAAATTTCGACTCTTAAAGGAACATCATGTTTGCTTGGTCTTATATAAAAAACAAATATTTTTTCGCAGAATTCTTTTTTTATATCCTTAAGCACTGGGTGCTTAGATGGGTTTTTTGAGTATGGGAAAGCAAACGTGCGTTCTCCCTCTTCCATAATGTAGCTCAAAAGTGTTGTATCATACACTGGTTCTTCTGAATGTAGCTCTAAGGTATCCTGAAGCATCGTACCTTTTGAATCTTCAACGCAGGCAACAAGCAATACTTCGTAACTAAGAGAACATTCGTAAAGCTCCTGAAAAAGAGATAGGGTTTTTTCGTAAAGTGGTTTTAGGCAAGAGTTTTTTCCTGGTTTATCTGCACTTTGTGGAACTATTGAGCCATCAAGAAAGCAAAAATCTGGCCTGAATTGCTTGATTGTATCACAAGCCAAATTTGCTTCCTTTGTAAGGCGCAGTAGGCTTTTGTTAACCGAAATATCTTCGTTTTGCATTGCTTTTGTACAAATTATTGGCTCTGGCAAGGGAATGGCTTTAGGCAAATATTCGGCACGCTCTAAAGAATTATTCTTGTAAGTAAAAACAGCAGCAATAGCTCTGATAAGAACAATCTCCAATGTTGATAAGCTTAGATTTGTGAAACCTGAGTCAACGCCAGCAACTTTTGCGCTTAGTCTTTGCTCTTTTATAGGAATGAAAAGTTCTTTATCTGGTAAAGATAACTTATGAATTCTATTTGTTGAATCAAAAAGTTTTGAAGCCAATGACTTAATCTTGTTTTCTTGTTCTTTTATTAAAAAAATTGCACGATTCAATGTTTCTTCAAAGCATAGCATAAGATAAATCACACCATGAAGATTTTTTTAAGATTGCTTGGCTTGTTTTCCAGTGAATTTTTATCGCTTTGTTATCTTGATCAAAACCCTTTTGTTGCTTGTGCCAACATTTTCAATTAGAAGTGTGTGCGTTCCTGGGCCAAGATGAAGGTTGCTGTTTATATCGATTGTTGATTTTGAATAATCTAGGCCTGTTTGCACCTTATATACGCTTTCAGAAGGATAACAAAAAACAGGGTTAATTCTCTTCAGAAATTCGCCTTCTCTGAAAGCATAACGGTTCTTTTCAATAGAATTGTAAGTGCAAGGTCCAAAAACGAAGAAAAACTCTTTTCCGTAACCTGGTGTCCAAAAATGAGTTGCATAGAGGTTGAATATATTTGGATTAACATTGGTTATATTTATTTCATAACAGGAGCCTGTTGAGGTGAGACCAAAAAAGCTGCTTGTAGACTGAAAGCCAGCATAATCAATATTAAGGCCTGATGTCAGCATTTGACTTGAAACATTGCTTACGCGGGTTCCATTTATGAAGCTTGGAATGTATAAGTCATAATTCCTATAATTACCATCAAGCTTCACGCCAATTGTGAATGTGTGGTTGGATAACTTTAAAGCAGCGTAGCTGCTCTTTGTACTTTCAGTGTTACCAGCAATATCAACAGAATAATATTCAATCAAATGGTTGCCATCTTTCACAATAGTGATTATGTTTCCTGTTTGCCAAAGACCAGAGTCTATTCTGTAATATGTTTTATTACAGCCAGATTTAATATCAGAGCATGTAAGTGTTACATTAAATGAATTTGACTGCCAGCCAATTGGGGCATTATCAGTGGTTATTGGTGCATTATTGTCTATCATAAAGCCTGAGTTGCTTGAAACAATGCTATTTAGTCCAGTACTATCATGGATATTGACATCAATGAAATAATTTCCATCTATAACAGATTCTGTAGTCCAAGAGTATCTGCAAAAAGTAAAATCTTGGAAGTTTGTGTCGTTACAATTAAACAAGTTTTTGTTGAAAAGATTTCCATCCTTTATTATTAGATTGCTAAAACCACCTTTTGTTGATGAGTAGTATATGTCAATGAAAAGCTCACCGTCCTCTATGCTAGCTATATCTTCGTCCTTAGCATAAAAATTTATGTCATAAATTCCTCTCAAATATTCTCCGCCATTTGGTGCAACAAGTTGGACTGATGGGGCAGTAGCTCTTGCTGACAGTTTGCTAAGTATCAAAAATAAGCAAAACAAAAGCAGTCTTTTTGAACAACTAGTTATTTTTTTAATTTTCAAAAAATTTTTATCATATGGTTCAATATTTTGCATATAATTTTATAAAAGGTTTATTTATTAATAAACATTTTCATATGTAAAAATCAAGTGTTTTTAAACTCTTTCAGGGAATTAGCTTTTATGGAGTATTTTGAGCATGCACTTCTGAGGCCAAGCACTGTTGAAAAGAGGGCATACCAAGAGCGGCTTGTAAGAAGCTTTTTGGAAAAGGGCAATACGCTAATAGTGGCACCAACAGCCATAGGAAAGACAGTGATAGCAGCAATAATTGCTGCGCATGTTATTGAAAAAGGTAAAAATGTTCTTATTTTAGCTCCTACAAAGCCTTTAGCAGTACAGCACAACAAAACCTTTTGCAATATTTTGAATGTGGAAAAAAATGCTATTGTGCTAATAACTGGTACCACGCCAGCGAAGAAGCGTGCATTAGCTTATGGTGGCTCCAAAGTTGTTTGTGCTACACCACAGTGCATTGAAAATGATATAAAAAATGGCTCATTGACGCTTGGAAGATTTGGCCTCTGCATCTTTGATGAAGCACACAGGGCTGTTGGAAATTATGCATATGTTTTTATAGGCAAAGAGTTTTTGAAATTTGGTGGCAATGTTCTTGCGCTTACAGCTTCTCCGGGCCATGAGAGAGAACATATTGTAGAGGTATGCAGAAACCTGAATATAAGAAACATTGAGATTGTTACTGAGAATGATCCTGATGTTAAGCCATATCTTCCAGAGCTTAAGCTTGAATGGCTTAGGGTTTCGCTGCCTGAAGATTTTGTGTCTGTGCAAACGCTTTTGAGAAATTATATAAGGGAATCTGGTGAAGCTCTTATAAGATCGGGCTTGCGAATGCGCAAGAATGATTTTTTTAATAGAAGCAGGTTATTGGAAGTGCAAAAAAGGGTTAGCTTTCAAATAGCAAAGCACGGTCGTAGAAGGCCTGCTCTTTATGGCATTGCATCGAAAATCGCAGCTATAATAAAAGCAAATCATGCTTTGCTTCTTCTTGAGACACAAAGTGTAAACGCGCTTATGAGCTATTTTGAAAGGCTTTATGAGAAAAGAAAAGTTGAAAGAGCAACTGTTAGCCTTTTCAACGATGAAAGAATAAAAAAAGCTATTGAGATAACAAAGGAATTGCACAATAAGAAAGCTAAGCATCCAAAGCTATTGAAGCTATTTGACGTGATTTCTGAGCAACTCGCACGAAACCCTGAAAGCAGGGTAATTGTCTTTAACCATTATAGGGACTCTGTAAGTGAGCTTACTGAGGCATTAAATTCAATTAAAGAAGTTCGTGCGAGGGCTTTTGTTGGACAAGCAAAAAAGTTAGGCAATGGAATGAGCCAAAAGGAACAGACAAAAACTATTGAAGATTTTGAGTCCGGAAAATACAATGTTATAGTGGCAACAAGTGTTGCTGAAGAAGGACTTAATATACCTTCTTGCGATTTAGTTGTTTTCTATGAGCCTGTGCCAAGTGAGATAAGGCAAATACAGCGCAGAGGTAGAACAGCACGTTTAAGAAGCGGCCGTGTAGTTATTTTAATTACTAGAGATACTAAGGATGAGTCAGCTTATTGGAATGCCAGAAGAAAAGAAAAAGGAATGTTCGAGCAACTAAGACAGATAAAGAAAGATGGACTTGAGCAGCAGAGCCGCATTACAGATTATGCTTCCTTGGGTGATAATGGTGAGTGACAAGCAGAGTACTCTTACAAAATATGTTGTTTGTGAAAAACCGGTTATTTTTTGTGATGATAGGGAAACGAGCTGCAAAGTTGTTCTTTACTTGAAAAAAATGGGTGCAGATATCAAAAGCATTCGCTTGGACATTGGTGATTATCTTATATCTGAGAAGATTGTTGTTGAGAGAAAAACATCGGCAGATTTTCTCAGCAGCTTATGCGATGGGCGTCTTTTTGAGCAAGTTAAAAATATTACATCCTATGAAAAGCCAATTTTAATAATAGAGGGAAGCCCTGAAAGCTTGTTTGCGATTAGGGATATAAACAAAAAGGCAATACTTGGTGCACTTATAGCTATTAGCATTGACTTTGGCATCTCAATTTTATTTTCTCGGGATGAAGCACAGACTGCGGAGATATTGTATTTGATTGCAAAAAGAAATCAGCTGGGGCCTAATAAAGAGATTGTGCTTAACAAAAAGAGAAAAATGGGTCTTCTGGAACAGCAACAATTCATAGTGGAATCATTGCCATTGATAGGTCCAAAAACAGCAAAGGAGTTATTAAAGAGATTTGGGTCGGTAAGAGGTGTTTTCAGTGCTAACGAGAAAGAGCTTGAAGATGTAAGCAACATTGGCCCAAAAAAAGCGAAAAGAATAATAGAGGTTCTGGACGCAAAATATAATTAAAACAAAATATCTAAAGAGACAAGCGGCTGTGGTCTAATGGCAGGATACCAGCTTCCCAAGCTGGTTGTCCGGGTTCAAATCCCGGCAGCCGCACTCCAAAGGTGTTCTTCTTGGCTGATTTGCTTGAAGAAAACAGTGAGTTGCTCGAATACTATAACTCAGCCGGCTTTTTTAAAGGCCTTGCAGATAGAAAAAGTATACATAATAATGGTCTTTGGCATAAAGGAGTTCATGTTTGGCTGTTTAATAGCAAAGGCCAGCTTTTCCTTAAAAAAAGGTCAAAGTATAAAGAGATGCATCCTTTGCACTGGGAAGACGTTGGCGAACATTTAAAGCCAAATGAAGATTTCAGAAGCGCAGCACTAAGAGGTCTCAAAGAAGAGCTTGGCGTTGAAGAAGAAAAAATAAAAGAGGTTTATAAGGTTTCAAGCCAAAGAATGGAATTTGGCAATGATCGGGAGTTTATTGAATTGTGGTTCTGTATATACGATGGACCGATAATCGAGTCTAAGGAAAGCTTTTCCGGAAGATTTTTCGAAAAGGAAGAAATAAAGGAAATGATAAGAAAAAGAAGCTTAATAACCCCTTGGTTCAAAGAGCTTTTTTATTGGTGTTTGAAGGAAGATATATGGATAAAGCAAAAAACTCTCTAAAAGATGAGATGAAAAGTGTTGCTCTGCAGAGGATAAGAAAACTCTTTGAGCTTGCTGAAGCAAACTTTGATGAGAGGCCCGAACTTAGCAAACGCTATGTGTGGATTGCAAGAAAGATAGCAATGCGCCATAATGTAAGATTCGATTTCGAAATTAGAAAAAAATTCTGCAAGAAATGTGGTGCATTCCTTTCTGTTGGCAAAAATGCAAAAGTTAGAGTGGGGGGCGGCATAGCAAAATTATCATGCATTGAGTGCGGTTTTGTAAGGAAGATATGTTTAAAAAGAAAACAAAAGGTCAAGGAAGCTAGGAAAAATCCAAGAGACCAAGATTCCAAAAAGAAGAAATGGTGCAAAAGGCGGTAGGTTTCTGTAAACAGGTACTTTCTTGATTCCTTTTTTTTTCAATAGCTCTTTTTCTTTCTCAGAAATCACACCTTTAAATGATCCAAGTAATTGGAGGGCATCTTTTTCGAGATATTCTTTTGCAACTATTTCATCTTCATCAAGTTGGTTTATATTTACCCATTGCAAAAAAAGCTCTTTCTGTATTTGGCTCTTGAAAGCAATAAAAATGAGTGAGAAAAATAGAGGTAATGAAATTGCTAGAAGCGCAAATAAACTTATGGCATTTAGCACAAAATAAAGAAAATACAAGTAAGCCACAACAAAGATGCCTAAAGCCAAAGCTTTAAAAGATTCTTTGTCAAGTTTTATTTTCTTCTTATTTTTCGACAGAAAAACCTTAATTATGCTTTTTAGCGGTATCACAAATGCGCTTGTTAGGGATGCAATAAGCACTACACTGAGCACAAAAATTTTTCCCTTGTAAAATGGCAGAAGCAGTGAAAGGCCTAAAAGAAACTTGACATCGCCACCACCAAGTTTGCCGGCATAATAAAGCACATATGTGAAGGCAAAGACTAAAGCAGGGATAAAAATAATTATGAGGCTTTCACCCAAAATTATATCTGCTGTAACAAAGAAAGCACCTAAAGCTATCATTGGATAAGTGACTTTGTCATAAATTAGGCCTTTCTTTATATCAGTATAAGTAGAGATTAAGGCACAAAGTAATATTATTCCAAACCGGAAATCTTCAAGAAACATGCTATCGCCAAAATTTTTTCTTTTTCTTCGCTGAAAACTTTTTAAGTATTTTTTCCATGTTAACATCTTCCAAGGAATCGGTCTTTGCAATCTTTTTTATCTTACCAAACATGCGCTCCATTTTTTTGTAATTTCTTAATAGTTCTCTTACGCTGGCTTCAGTGCTCCCCGATCCTTTTGCTATACGCTTTATCCTGCTGCCATTTATAATATCTGGCCTCTTTCTTTCTTGTTTAGTCATGGAATCCATTATTATTTTAAATTTTTTTAGCTTCTCGCCAGTTATCTCAATCTGTTCTTTTGGCAGCGTTTGTTTGAGGCCCAGCATTTCAGCAACTTTATCAAGAGGTCCCATGCTCATTGTTGCCTTTAGCTGCTTGTAAAAAACATCTAAGTTGAATTCATCTTCAAATAGCTCTTCTGGGCTTTCAAGTTCAATTTCCGCTGCTTTCTCTAGTAAGCCTTTGAGATCGGGGTAGCCCATTATTTTGGCAATGTAGCGCTTTGCATCGAAAAGCTCCAACTCATCTGGTTTTTCTCCAGTTCCAACAAAATAAACTGGTGCCTTTGTTTCTGCACAAGCAGCAATTGTACTACCCGCCTTGGCAGAGCTGTCTGCCTTTGAAATTATTATGCCATTGATGCCAACAGCATCATGAAATGCTTTTGCCTGTTTTTTTGCAAGTTGTCCGATATCCGCACTTAAAACAAGCCATATCTGGTCTGGTTTTAGCACGTCTTTTATATCTTTTACTTCATCAATAAGCTCGGAATCTAACGCAGATCTTCCTGCAGAATCAACAATAACAAGATCTTTTTTCTTCATCGTGCTTATTGCCTGTCCAACAATCTTCTTTGCGTCCTTTTCACCTTTTATCCCAAAAAAATCAACCCCAACTGCTTCTGAAAGTTGCTTGAGTTGTTCATAGCTTGCTGGTCTATGAACATCAGCACACACGAGCCCAACGCTTAGCCCACGCTTCTTATAGAATCTTGCAAGCTTTGCAGCTGTTGTCGTTTTGCCTTGCCCAAAAAGGCCCAGAAGAAGTATTGTTTTAGGCTGCTCAGGTACAATTGGAGTGCCACCAAGTAAGGCTGAGAGAAGCTCATAAGTATTCTTTACTATGAACTCTTTTCTGGAGAGGCCTTCGGGTGGCTTTTTTTTGGAAAGAGCACGAATCTCATTTGCGAGATTGTAGACGAGGTTAACATCAACATCGCTTGCAATTAGAGCTCTTTGAATGTCCTTTATTGATTCTTCTATTGTCTCATCGCTAAGGAATCTCGCCGAATTTATTCTTTCAAGTGCTTTCCTAAGGTTTTCGCCTAACATACAAGAATAGGTTGTGCAAAATATTAAAAGAAGGTTTGCTTTTATATTATTTTATATTATTCTCTCAATTATTTCTTCTGGATCAAACCTTTTCAAGGCATCGTAGCTTTGACCTGTGCCAATAAAAATTATCGGCTTCTTAAGTTCGTGGAGTATGCTGAGCATCGTGCCGCCTTTTGGATCTGCATCGACTTTTGTCATTATGAAAGCATCTATACCAATTGCGTTATCAAATGACTTTGCCTGTTCAATAAGTGTCTTTCCGGCGAACGCTTCTCCAACAAAAATTTTAATATTTGGCTCAGTTACCCGGGTAATCTTTTTGAGTTCTTGTATAAGATTCATGTTTGTTTCTTGACGACCAGCAGTGTCAATCATAACAATATCTATTGATTTTGCTTTTGCTGAATTTATGGCATCAAATGCAACCGCGGCTGGATCAGCTCCGTATTTGTGCTTTATAAGTGGCACACCTAGCTTCTTTGCGTGCTCTTCTAATTGCTCAATTGATGCCGCTCGGAATGTGTCTGCAGCAGCAAATATTGTTGTAAGACCATTTTCACTGAAAAGCTTTGATAGTTTTGCCATTGTCGTGGTTTTCCCGGCGCCGTTTGGTCCTAAAAAAAGTATTTTGAATGGTTTTTGTGAGGACTTTGCTTTTTCGATAATGTCTATTTGATCAACATACATCAGTTCTTTCAGTGTATGCCTTATGGTTTCCTTGACAAAAGAATCCACGCTTTTCTTAGGGACGCTCTTGCTCAACAATCTATGTTTGATTTCCTCACAAAATTTTTTTGCAGTATCTTCGTGTACATCTGCCTCAAGCAAAGCTAGCTCTAATTCACAAAGGGACTCTCTTAAGTCTGCTTCTCTAAGTCGAACCTCTTTTTCAAAAAGAGCCCTTACCTTTGTTATTGCTTTAAGCTCTGGAGTAAAATCGCGTTTGTCAGGAATTTCTTCCTTTTTTTCTTCTGGTGCTTTTTTTGTGACACCAGCAACAAAAGCTGAAAGCTTGTTTTTGAGTAAGTCAAACATCATGGCACCTATGCTACGCCTGGCGTGCTTTCTTGAGCCATTTTTTTCTGCGCTTCCTTAATGATTTTTTCAAGTTGTGAGAGGGAAGTTATTGCTTGCATTTTTCTCTTTGATACTTCTTTGAGGTTTGTCTTTAGCTGTGATTTTCTGGCCTCCAGACGTTCAATTGCTTTTAAAGAAGGCATCTTTTCGAAATAGTTGTTTCCTATTTCTAGCTTTACTGATTCTGGTTCGGAAATTTTTGCATAGGCAAATACGCCCGCGCCCAGAGGCACTAAAATGCTTGTGTCTTTTTCAGAAGTTTTTATTTCTCTGATTGCATTCTGTGCTGCGTCAATTTCTGCAATAATATTATTTATAAAGCTTTCTTGTGATAGTGCTGCCTCAAGCAGTTGCTGGTTCTGTTGATACATTGCGAGCACTTGCTCAAATGATAACTTTATCTCTTTCTTTTGTGTTTGCTCTTCGCTACTTTTTTCCTTCTTTTTCACCATAAAATCACTCCTTTCTATCTTCCACATGCTTTACTTTCTGCACTGATTCTATCTTAACGAAGCGCCTTGGTAAGCCATGTTCTGAGCCGAAAAGGCCAAAAAGTTTTTCTTTTGCAAAGTTTTCTGTTGGCGCATTCACAACCCTACAAAAAGACCTCCAATTGCCCTTGATCCTTATTTTGCCTTTAAACTCAAATTCCATTCAATCACCCTACCCAAAAAAATCATGAATCCTTAAAATCTCATAAGTTGTTGTTCTATTTCCTAAAAGCATTGCCTTTGAGTTCATTACTGCACTGTTGCCAACAAATTTGTCACCATAATTAAGAGTGCAGCCAATTCCATCGGTGCCAAAAGCCTTTTTTAGAACCTCAAGCTCTTTCTGCTTGACATTCGGGTTAACAATAAAGCCATTTTCACAAGCAATTGTGCATGATCCAACTATGTCAAGAGAAGCAATTTTTGTCTGGTAAAAATTAATCCCAAAAAAATATTCTATTGAAGACAATTGCTCTTTCGTTAGAATCATACTTGCAATGCCTCCTTTTTTACTAACCCTGATCAGATTTCCTATGGCGGTAGTTCCTTCGATTCTTTTTATTTCTAGGCCTAATGACTCTAATTGCTCAATCTCAGAATCGAGCGCAAGCTCTGAGACAACAAACTTTTTATCCATTCCTGAGCAAAGCACACCGAGCAAAGAACTGTCTGAAAGTTTTGTCTTTATAATTTCAACGTCAAAAATGTTCTTTAACTTTGCTTCCTCTTTGGGCAGTATTCCTGAAGGAACCAAAGCAACGGTATCTGTAAGTACAATGAAAACGCCTACAAAGGGGCTTGAATTAACTGTTCCTTTATCAATTTTCATAAGAACCTATTAACCTGCATTTATTTATCCTGCCTTCTTTTTATTGCTGTTCTTTGCGCTGCCTTTTCTCGTTCTTTTTTATCCTCAAGCATCTTTTTCTCTTCTACTTGCTCAATCTTATCCTCTTTTTTTTGCTCTCTTTCTGATTTTTCTATTTTGGCCTCTTTTTCTTTAGCTTTTTCCTCTTTTGGCTCCTTCTTTTGCTCTTTTTTCTCTTCCTTCTTTTTCTCCTTTGGCTCTATCTTCTCACTCTGCAGGTATGCTCTTACCTTATTCTCCTCTGAAATGACTTGAAGCTCAAGCATGCGTGGTATTTTTTGCGGCCCTCTTGCAAAGATTGTTTCATTTATTTTCTGTGAGATGAAAACACTATCTTCAGAAACCTTGTGTTTCTTTGCTAAGTAACGCCTTAAGCGAAGAATTGCTCGCCTTGCTCTTTTCGTACAAGGGTGATCAAATAACTCTTTGAGGGGAAAATTAATCTTTTCTGGTTTTGCTTCAGCCATATTATGCCTCCTTTTTTAATTTTCTATATTCTTTTCCAAATTCGCATGTTTTCCAGGACCTTTTCTGTTTTGAGCTAAATATTCTTTTGTTTGCTTTTTGAAATATCCATACGGGTGTGCTACCTATACCGGGGCGTATGCTCCTCCTCTTACTTATAATAAAATCTTTGAATTTCTTTTCCTTGTTTGAAGACATAAAATCACTTTCTAACAATTCTTGTCTCTCTTTTTTCAGATAGTTTTATTAATAGCTTTTTAATGGATTCATCATCAACAGGCACTGAAATCCTGCCTGTTTTGGCAGCAGCAACAATTGATTGCACAACCTTATAATAAAGTTCTGGGTTCACGAGACGGACATTCTTAAGGCGTTGTCTTGCTTGTGTAGTTAGCAGCTGCCTTAAAACTAAATTTAGTTGCCTTTCTGCTTCTAGTTGTTGGGCAATTTCCTTTTGAGCCTTATAATATTTTTTTAGATCCTCATTTTGGTTGTTATCTGTGCCATTCATTCCGATACCTTGCCTTCGGCATACTTATTTTCAGTCGGGGCCTTAGCAAGCTTCTCTTTTAGCTCTGAGATGACATCTGTACTTTTCTGCTTCTTTTCCGATAGTGGTTGTTTTTGTTCTTTGCCCTTTTCTTGCTTCTGAGCATCTTTCTTCTGTGTCGATTTTTCCTCAATTGCTTTTTTTGCACCAAGTTCTTTTTGCTGCAAAGCAACCTTTATCTTTTCTTCCCAGTTCTTTTTTGTTTTTGAAGCAATTTTTGAAAGGTATTGCTGACCTTTTGGCGTTAGAATGCGGCCTTTCTGCACCTTCTTAACAAAGCCAAGTGTTTCCAATTGCTGTAAACCATGCCTTATTATTTTTCCGCCAGCACGCATAAACTTATGCTTTCTCCTGCCTCTATTCTTCTTACTACCATAATACGTGCGCAGTGCACCAACACCAAGAGTGCCTTCTTTAAGTAGTCTGTAAAGCATTGAAGCCAATCTTTTGTAATACCAATCTCTTTGCATTGGAACTCTTTCTTTCGAGGGTGCTGTTTTTACGAAAGGAGCAAAATTTGGCTGCTCAACCCTTAGGTTATTCTTTAAATCATCCGCTACTGCCTCTATAAGTTCATTTGCAGGCACATCAAATGGGTTCATAAAATCACGCTTCTTTCGAAGCCATTGCTCTACGCTTTAAGCGGAGCAAAAACAGGCCTCTTTTCTAAGTAAAATGCATGCAAATATTTTTAACGCTTTACCTTTTTTCTTGCCTTACAAAAAACAAAAGCACAAATGAAATGAATGTTAGAGCCAATGAAATGCAGAATGGCGCCTCAATACCAAAAGAATCCCAAAGAAGGCCTGCAAAGGCAGATGCTGGCAAAGCACACAAACCAACAACCATTTGGAAAGTGCCCAAAGCGCTTGCCCTGTGCTGTTGTGGAGCCAGCTCAGAAACAAATGTTTTTTGCACTGGTTCGAGAGCGCCCTTATGAAGGCCGTAGAAGATAAAGGCAATCAAAATTGCCTCAATGCTTTTGAAATAAATGAAGATAAAACACACGACGGCCCAAAAAACATACGAAACCATTATCAGTGGCTTCCGTCCTATTCTATCTGATAATTTACCTGCTGGCAATGAGAATACTGATGCAATAAATGTGAATAGAAGGTAAAGAACTGGAACAAAGAAAATTTCAAAGCCAACGCTCTTAGAAAAAACTAATAAGAAAGAATAGCTAAACGATCCAAATGCAAAGATGGCGCTCAAAAAGAGGAAAAGCTTAAAATTATTGGAAAGATCTTTAATCCTAAAGCCCTTGTAGATTCTTGTCTCTGCTTTTGTTTCCTTTATTATAAAGATAACAAGCAGTGCTGCCAAAAATGATGGTATTGATGCTAATATAAAAAGGTTCTTATAGCCAAGGATTGGGAAAAAAACCAAACAAACTATAATGCCGAGAACAGCGCCAAGGTTATCCATTGTACGAAGCAATCCGAAATTTCTTCCACGATTTTCGTTGCTTGATACATCTGCAATCATTGCATCTCTCGGTGCACCTCTGATTTTGCCAGCCCTGTCAAGTATCCTAAATGGCACTAAGTGATGCCAAGCTGTTGAGAAGGCATAACCAACTCTTGAGACAGCACCGAAAACATAGCCAGTCCAAATGAAAACCTTTCTGCGCCTTAGCTTGTCTGAAGCATATCCTGAAATTGCCTGTGAAATTGAAACCAAAGCTTCACCTAAGCCATCTATAAAGCCCAAAATAGCCATATTTGCGCCCAAAACAGAGGTAACAAATATTGGCCATATTGGATAAATTATGTCAGAGCCAAGGTCGTTCAGAAAAGAAGCTAAGGCAAAGGTACGCACTGTTTTCTTTTCTTCTTTATTCAAAAGAGACACCGTAAAAATGCGCCAATATGCGGCTGCCGGGATTTGAACCCGGGCCACCAGCTTGGCAAGCTGGTATCCTAACCACTAGACAACAGCCGCACAGTAATAAATTTTCATAGAATTGTTTTTATAATGTTTTTATAAGTTTGGGCCTGGGCAGAATTGAACTGCCGACCTCCACCTTGTAAGGGTGGCGTCATAACCACTAGACCACAGGCCCTCAGAAAAAATATTGTAGGTGCAATTTAAAATTTGTGCTGAGAAGTTTTATTTTTTTGGCTTTTTATCTGCTTTAAAGCCAATTGAAATGTGTGTTCCGTCGCAAAATGGTTTGTTGCTAGAAGCACCACATCTGCAAAGCGTAACCCTGTTTCTTTTCTCATAATAGAAGCCTTTTGACGACTTTATGGGAATGCCGCCTTTTACCCAAATGGGGCCCGAGCATTTAGCTTGTGGATCTTCAACAAGAGCAATGCCTTTTTTGTGCTTTGGCTCAATCTTACCTCCGTTTTTTTCGAGAGCAACAAGACGCCCTGAAGGGCAATTGCAAGCGGATTCTATTGCAATTTTTCTCATTTTTTTGTCAGAGGATTTTTTAATTAAGTTCCATATGCCATTAGCTCTATGGCAAAACCTTGCTGAAGCGCAAAGCTCAGGCCAGTCGAGTAAGTCAAGCTCTGGGCCGGAGTATTTTTTAGCTTTCTCTATATAAGATGCGTTATCAGCTGTTTCTGTGCCATCAAAGTTTATAAGTATGTGAGTGCCATCGCAGTACGGCTTATTTTTTGATCCACCGCACCTACACAAAGCATAGGTTTTTTTGCTTTTAAAGGCCTCTGCTTTCAACCATTTCTGTGGCTCATTATCCGAACCTATTGCAATGATTTCCTTGCGCAAAGGCACGCGGCCCGAGACAATGTAAGGCCCATTTTCGGTTATATTTATTTCAGCGAAAGTTCTTCCCTTTTGCATATTGGCTTTTTTAATATTTTTATTGGAAGAATCCAAAAAAACACCCGTATTAATAATTCATATTAAACTACAAAAAAGAAAAAAAGAGCGGGCAAAGCCCGCATTTTTTAGTTAAGTTTTCGTTCTTCGTTTGCTCTAGTCTGGTGCCAGATAGTATAGGAAATCTTCTACTACGCTCTTGCTGCAGCCAAACTTCCTGTGGCCTTCCATTTTGCCGTAAAGCGCTGGGTTATATTTTTGCAGGATGTCGAGTATTTGAGTGCAGCTGCAACCGTTTGTCATGTCAAGTGTAAACGCTGACTGTGCTGCAAAGAAGTTCGTCTTGCCTTTCACTGTTTTTGAAGACAATGTAGTGAAGTAGTCATCCCATGAATAAGCATCTGTCCACATGAGCCTGTTTACACCTAAGTAGCCTGCAGTCCCTATGTATTTGCCGTTAATCTTCCATGGGTCTTTTTGCGTTATCTCGCAATACCAATTGCACGCATGCTTGTCAACAGCGCCATCGCAGTCGTTATCCAAAGTATCACAGATCTCTTCGGCCCCGGGGTTTACATTTGATTTTGTATCATCACAGTCTGTGTTGTCTTCAACATAGCCTTCTGAACATTCACCACAGAAATCTTTAGAATTGTATGGATCTCCAAAGCCATCTTCATCATTGTCGGCATAGCATGTTACTAAAGGCAATTCTTCATAGCTTATCTCTGCCTTGTAAATCAATCCTGTTGGGTTTGTCTGTGGAGTGCTTCCGGCCATAGCGTAGTTTCTGACAATAACCTGCAATTTGTTTTTGCCAGGTTGCAATCCGGTTAAGGGGTAATCCCAGACAGTATTCCATTCTTGGTCATCAGTGAAAGGCCCATCAATTTCACCATCGTGGCCAATTAGTGCTCCATTCAAGTAAGCTTCTTCTGCGTTATCTGAAGTAATGCTAAGTTTGCCGGACAGGTTGATTGCACAAACGGGGAGTTCAAACTCTCTTTCAAATAATCTCCAGCTGTCGTTTATTGGGTCTTCTGTGTTATAAGCGCTTGAAATCCAGCTTGCATTTGGTATCGTTGGCCAAGAAGAATGCACCCATGTTAAAACTGCTGCTTTTGAAGTTACCCAATCTGAAGAATCAATTCCAGCATAGTGATCTATTGGGCCATAAACATTTGTGCTTGTGTCGCTGACTATTGTCATTGTGCCTGCCATTGTAGTTGCTGCTAACAAAAGCCCCACAAAAAGAACCCCAAATAGTTTTGCTTTCATCTTTATACCTCCTTCATTTATACCTTTTAAATTAAATTGGGCAACAAACCCAATTTAGCTTTAACCTATGATAAGGTTAATATTCCCGATCTAATGCTTTTTTTGTTTCAGTTCCCTATTTTTTCTCCTTCTTGAAGCAAAGAAACCAATCAATGCAGTGCACATCTGCTTGCTTTTTCTCTGCTCTTTCCTTGGCTGCGCCGCATGATCCTGGTGCGGGAATAATGACATCTTCGCCTGGCTGCCAGTTTGCTGGCGTAGCAATTCCTTCCTTATCTGATTTTTGCAATGATAAAAGCAGGCGCTTTATTTCCTGCATATTCCTGCCTGCTGATAAGGGGTAATAAAGTATTGCCCTTATTTTTGCCTTGTCATCTATTATGAAAACAGCCCTTACGGCTTGTGTGCTTGAAGCGTTTGGCTGTATCATGCCAAATTTCTTTGCGACTTCCATCTTTATGTCCTCAATTACAGGAAACTTTACCTCAACATTTTTGCGCCCTTTATACTCAATCTTCTCCTTGATTGTTCTTAGCCAAGCGATGTGCGCATATATGCTGTCTATTGAAAGCCCAATGAGTTCCGTATTGAGTTTCTTAAAATCCTCGTGCATTGAAGCAAACTCTATGAATTCTGTTGTACATACAGGCGTAAAGTCAGCAGGGTGGCTGAATAGAATTACCCATTTGCCCTTGTAATCCTCTGGAAAGTTTATTTCGCCCATTGTTGTTCTTGCCTTGAAGGAAGGCGCATCATCGCCTATTAAAGGCATCTTGTTGCAGGAGCATTCGTGCTCACTGCAGCATTTGCATTCGCAACAACATTTGCAGTGGCATTCACTGCATCCACATTTGCATTTTTGCTCTTCCATAAAAACCCCCTTATTTATATTTTTTAAGTGCTTTTTCAATGCTATATTCCTTTCTTTCAGAAAATTCCTGCCTTTTGCCATCGTTCCAATTTTGGACAGGCCTGTAATAGCCAACAACTCTTGAATAAACCTCTGTCCTTCTTCCGCATTTCTCATTCATATTGCGCCACGCTCTTCAGATAATTGCAAGTGATCGGTTTCAACCTCAACTAATGCCTCGAATATCTGCTTTACCCTTGGGTTTTTTGATTCTGAAGCTGCTCTGCTGTAAAACTCGATAGCTCTTGTTTCCCTTGCATGCGACTCCTTAAGGTTATCAAGATAATTCACTGAGCAAGAGTCATTGCTTTGGGGTATTTCTTTGAGCTTTAATATCTTCTTCCATATGCTTGCGTGCTCTGCCTCAACTTTGCCCAAGGCCTTGAAAAGCTTTTTAGCTTCTGGATCATTTGTTTTATCTGCAGCGCAGAAATAAAATGCAGAGTTGCTTACTTCAACTTGCAAAGCATATTCTGCATTTTTCTTGTCCTTTGCGTTCAGCTCAACATCGAAGTTTGGCTTTGCGTCGCTGAATGCTTTTACATGCCTTCCACGAGCTCCGCAAAAAGGGCAGCATGTTGGCGGCGCATAGCCAATGTAAGGATCTCCACAAATTTCACAAATCCAAAGCTTGGCGTTTGCCAAAAAATCACCTCTTTTCAGAACATTTTTTGCAAAGGCCTTCAACACACATTATTACTGATTCTACCTTGAAGCCTCTCATATTTGGCACATCTGATAGCTTTGTACAGAGCTCTTTGTCATTATGGTCTATTATAGAACCGCAGCACCTACAAACGAAGTGAACATGGCTGCTTCTGTCGCAATCAAACCTATATTCATTATTTACTTTAAATCTTAATATTTTCCCATCATCCGCAAGCTTGTGAAGATTTCTATAGACTGTTGCTAAGGTTATGGACGGAATTTCCTTGCGGACATGTTCAAAAACCATTTCAGCATTTGGGTGGCTTCTAACGCTGCAAACATATTCCTTTATTTTTTGCATTTGAATTGTTTTTCTTACCTTCGCCATATAAGCCCCTATTGAAAACGATTATCAAATAATATCCATTCTTATTTAAAACCTTTCTGTAGTGTGAATCTCAAAAGGTTTAAATATACCTTAAGCCCTATTATCTAAATAAAGTAAAGGTGTTATTATGCTGAAAAAAAGGGTTTACTATATAAGCGAAAAAAATTTGCATCTTGTGCGCCTAATAGGCTCATTCATATTTTTTGGTGCAATAATAATGATTCTTTATTCTGCGGCAATGATGTTCGAAGATTGGGATGCGATTAGAGAATATGAGAAATGTTCAGCAAGCGAATGCAAAGAGATTCTTTACAAAACAACAGGAGTTTACCCAAGCGGCTTTGCTCTCAACACAAAGCAGAAATTCATGATAATGGTAAAGCCAATTGCAATGCTCTTCTTCTGGGCCATTGTTTTCTTTTTAGGCCTTTTGCTTTATGGTTGCAGAAGAATTAGCATTGCATTCTATGAGGCTGAGAATGCTGAACATTTGCTGCACACAACACTAAAGCGTGGCGAAACGAAAGATGAGAAAGAGGTTGAAAAGAAAAAAAGTAAAGCACAATAGCTTATTGCGGTTATTGATTTTCTTTTACTGAACTTCTGTTAGTTTTAATTTCTTCGGCTTTGCATCGAGTTTTCCTATCTTCGCACCAACTATTTCCGTTACGCCTGCTTCTTCTGCTATATCAACTAAGCGTTTAGTTATTATGCCGTCCAACACAATAACTTTCGCACCTTTTGTTTCGTTGATCGTCTTAAGCAAATCCCTCACAGCTACCGTTTTAAGCTCAGTCAGATTATCACCAAATATTTTTGCTTTAAGTGTGCCTCTTAGTTCGGCCATGACAGCAGCATAAGGGCTTTGGGTTTCCAATGCCGGTGGTGCGTTCATTTCTTTTGTTATTGCACTCAATTCTGCAGCAATATTTTCCGGAATATCTTCAGCTAGTTGTGGGGCAAGCTTAATCTCGCTAGAGGGAACTTTCTTGCGTAATGCCATAACTATCTCTTTGTTTGTCAGTTCTTCAACTTCTTTACCTTCTGGGGCCCTTGCAACAAAGTCGATCTTTGCTAGCTGCATTAGTTTCCTGAGTATGAGTTCTCCGCCACGGTCGCCATCAACAAAAGCAACTATTTTTTTACGTTTTGAAAGCTCCGCTATTGTGGGGGATATCTTTGAGCCATCCATGCCTATTACGTTTCTTATGTTGTTTTTGAGCAGTGTAAGTACGTCAGCCCTACCTTCAACAACAATAACATGATCAGAAGACTCTATGGCATCTCCCGCTGGCAGTTTGTCGGGCCCGTATTCTGCTAAAGAGGATACCCTTAAGCGTTCCTTTACTGTTTTTATAAGCTCCTCCGTCTCTGGAATTTGCTCGTGCATTGCTTTGTCTAAAAGCTCCTGTGCTCTTGATACTATTTGCTCCCTTTTCCAAGTTCGTTTGTCCTTTATATTCACAACTTTGAATGTCGCATTACATGGACCAACTTTGTCAACAGTCTCTATAGTTGCGCCTATAATGCATGTTTCCACTATGTCCAAAGAACTTGGTACAACAAGATTACCTGTTGTTATGCCATTTTGCACGTTTGCAATTATTTCTATTCTACCAATCTTACCATTTTTTTGAAGTTCTCTTAAGTCTAAGTCTTCTCCGAGGAGCCCTTCGCTTTGGCCAAATATTGCTCCAACAACATCGTGCTTATCAACTACGCCCTCAATCTTGAATACGGCGCTTATTTCATACTTTGTGGAGTTAATATATGTTTTTGCCATTAATTTCACCTCTTTTTTGCTTTTTAGAATTAGGCAATCGAAATACGCTAAAAACTCAGATTATTGGATAAAAATGAATATGACATGCTAATGATTGCCTTTTTCTTATAAATACCTTCCCTAAAAGGGTTTTTAAGGTTGACTTTGGCGTTGAAATTAAAAATAAATTATCTTGTTGGTAGCTGAATGCTAGTTTCCTTTTGCAGTTTTTTTCCACCAGTGGTTACAAAAGAAACCGCTAAAGTGCATTTTTCATAAGAAATTGTTTGGCCTGATTTTGGGGTAAGATTCATATCAGAATAGTTTGCGCTGAAATAGTAGCTTATTGCCTCTCCAAGATATGGGTTGGTAAAAACAAAGTCCTTTGGCTTTATTTCTCTGCGATCTTCGAAAATAATTGCGCCATTTGAATTAGAAATCTTTGTTTCGAGAATGCCAGCAGCGGCAACAAATGTGGAGCTTTTTAAGAAGCGGACAATAATAGTGATGCCATTGGTGCTTGCATTTGAATAAATACCTTCTATCTTCTCTGGTTCACAAGAATAATTCTCAATATCAAGAAACTCCTTGACGCTATTGGTTTTTTCGAGCTTGTTGTAGTTTGCACTACTCAGCACTTTTTTCCCGTCTTGAGCATTAAATTCTACAATCACATAGCCCCTAGAATCAATGCTTTTGTTTATGTCGCTCTTATTTATCTGAATTTCGTATTGAGTATCCTTAAATTCTTTTGTTTCAGCATAGAATGTTTTAGTGTAGAGCAGTTTGTCAAAGAAATTCCTGACCTCAATTGTTACTACACCATCCTCAACAGCCTCGGCTCCAGAGTAATCAAGGAGCTTAAACTTTACGATTAATGCATTTGAGTCCTCAACTGAAATTGATATGCTCTGAACAGAGCTTTTCTTTTCAACAGGCGTCATTGTTACTTCTGCTGTCAGTGTCTTTTCCGGAGTCCTATTTTCTTTTGTTGCTTCCGGTGTCTTAGATGTAATTGTTGGTCTAATTTCTCTTTGGGAAGTGCTTGAGAAAAAAACAAAATAAACAAATGATGCGCTTAAAATTATTATTGCCAAAATAGAAAAAAGGAAGATCTTATTGTTGCTTTTTGGTTTCTCTTCTTTGTTAATGACATTTGCTATGGTTGGTTTTACTTCATTGTTAGTGGCTGGGTCATCATATATTTTGAAAATCATTTTGTTAACACCTGTGCATTTTTGATTAATGCAATCCTTATTAAAAAATCTTTCGTATTACCACAATTTCATGGCACGTTACAATAAAGGTGCGAACGCTGAGAGAGAGTTGTTGGGCATGTTCTATAGCGCTGGCTTTGCTGTTGTACGTGTAGCAGGCTCTGGAGCCTCAAAATATCCCGAACCGGACTGCCTTGCATTAAAAAAAGAAAAAAAATTTGCATTCGAGTGCAAAGCTCGATCTGGCAAGTATCTAAACATACCAAAGGAGCAGCTTGAAAGCTTGGTTGCATGGGCCAATCAAGCTGGTCTTACTGCATATATCGCTTGGAAAATGCCTAGAAAAGGCTGGCTTTTTATAAAGCCGGCTTGTTTTGTGCTGAGAAAAAAAGGTTATGCTATCAGCATGGATGCAGCCTTGCGACTTGGTCAAACATTTGAAGATATTTCTCAAAAGGAGGTGAAAAAATGAGCATGGACGAGGAAAAGCTTAAGACACTTAAAGGTATATATCTTAACACGATTGCAATATTGGTTCTAAATAGTATCATGGTTGGGGTTATGCTCGCAAAGCTCATCCTCTAAACAACAGATGCACTAAAAAACATCACTGTGCCTGTGATTGAAATTGTAATTATAAGTATTAGCAAGTCCATTGTAAGGTATTGGAATTGTGTTATTAGCAAATAAAGTGCTGTAACGAAAAAGGCAATTCCACCAAGCACTAGCAAAAGAGCAACCCACTCATTTTTTGTGCCTAAGCGTCTCATCTTCATATCTTTTACTTCTTGCCTTAAAGCAGCAACTTTTTCTTCAATGCTTCTTGTCTTTTCGATTGAAGTGTTATTAAGATCATGTAAAAGATTTATGTCGCGCTTAATGTCTTCTCGTATTTCGGCAAGACCACCCCTAAGTTCACTTTTCATTTTGCTTTCGAGGTCACTTCTAAGCTGGATTAAAGCGCGGTCAAGGTATGTTTGAATCCTCGGAAGCTCATTGTTTATCTGTTCTCTAGCGATTTTGCCTATCTCCGCCTCTAAAAGAGCAAAGGTATCTGCCTGTGAAACAGACAGCAAACGTCTTGCTTGGTTTTCAGTAATGCCTGTCTGAACAAGAGTTCTTATTATGGAGTCCTCACTTTCACCTGCGCGCATCAAGTCTTTTATTATCTTTACTACATTTGTCTCTTTCTGCTTGAAATCTGGCATAGGCGTTTCTTCCAAAAACATCACGCTTCTATTCCAATTTTTTTAGCAATTTCTTTCTTGAAAAACTCCCCAGTAACAATAAAAATAATTTCTGTGTTTCCACTTTTTATAGGCAAATACTCAAATGCAGTCTTCCTGCAACCACCAGCCTTAACATCAAATAATATAGTTTTGTTTTCTTCTTTTATAAAGGTTGCGTCGTGCGTTTCGGAAACCGTTATGAAGATATCTTCAGAGGTTTTGTTGCATATGTTAAGGTATATCTTAAATTTAGAACCGACTTTTGCATTTTCTTGATCAACTTCAATGCTCAGCATGGCCTCTGGCGATTCTGCGAAGGCATATTGTTTTGCTTCTTTATGAAATGGTGCCTTTGCTATTACAAAACCAATTTTCCTATCAGATGGCACATAGATGCGTGTTTTTTGGTATGGTGCAAGCACAGGTATGCAGTCAATTATTAGCCCAGAATCTGTCTCAACGGTTATATTCTTTATTACATGGCTGCTTTCATTTTTAAGGTAAAGTTTCTCATTGATAATTTCAAATTTCAGTCCTGGCGCAAAAAAAATCAGATATATGGCTAACGAAGAGTAAGCTACAAAAACAAATGAAAAAACAGCTAGTAGGCGCTTAACTTTTTCATCCATAGTTTATATATAGAAATACTTTATTTATATTTTTAACCAGATTCACAAAAGCTTTAGATCTGAAAAAATCTTATCTAAAATCTCTGATGGTGCTGGGCCTGCTGCAAAACACGTTAAAGTGCCTGGCTTTGTCTGTGTAATACCTGCGTCCTTTATAAGCGCTGCAGGAACAAGCCTCTTTGATTGATGATAGAGTTTCAAAAGAGTTTCTTCATTTGGAACCTTAAGCACGATCTTTGCTTTGCCGCCTTTAGCCCAGGCAACAGCCCACTCTGGCTTTTCTTTCAGAACTATCTCATAAGCCTCAAGTGATGCATGCGCTGCTTGAGCTGCAACCTTGCCTTTGCCCAGCTTTAGATCTGATCTGACAACTATTGTCTGCTTGAACTCGGCCATATGTAAGCAAACCATATTTATTATTAAAAAAGTTGCTGGGTGTGTGAGGCAAAATTTATATTTAAATAGAATTATAGTATATTCATGCAGCTTAGGAAAATATCTTTGTGCTTTATCTTATTTTGTCTGCTTGTGCAGTGCTTTGCCGAAGTTGACTCTGATAACGATATGGTACCAGATGAACATGAGCTTTTAGACAAAACAGATCCGAACAATGCAGCAGATAATGCCTTGGTACTTAAAATCCGTGGCGAAATTGCTTTAGATAAAACCATTTTTATATCAGTTGAGCACCCAGATCTTGGCAAGATGAAAGGTGTTGAATTTTCAATAAAGACAAAATCTAAAATAACAAATTTGAATAGCGCTAATTTGGGGGAAGTAGAATATAAGATTGAAGAATCCGGCATTCATTATATAAGCGCAAAAAAAGGAAATTTTTATCTAATGCAATATATTATTCCTGCCTGTGGTTATGAACAAAAAGAAAAAAGTTTTGTGCCTTTAGCTGTTCTGTTAACAGTAAATTTTACAAATATTATTGTTGCCCTAATATTCTTCGTCTTTTTTATGACACTGCTTAAGGCGTATTTTACAGACTCGGAGGACATAGCGGCACTAATTGCCGGGTTTGGGGCTTTTAGTATATTTTATGCAAATTATTCTTTGCTATTGCCCATTCTTGCTAAAGAACGCTTGGTTGTTCAGGCATATCTTCTTGTTGAATTTCTTTTTGGGCTTTTCGCTACAAATCTTGTTAAGACAAGTGCTGCTAAGAGAATTGCTGAAAAAGAGGTGCTTGCTGCGGATAGAAAGCCTTTTTCTTTTGGTGGGCTTTTTGCAAATCTTTTTATCTGGAAGCGGGATTTGAAGGCCAAAAAAGTTTTTGAAATGAAAAAAGATATTGCTAAAACAAAGGCAAAGCTAGGTAATGCTATTATCGAAGCTAGAGCTGCTGAAAGTAAGGAAGTTATTCAGGAAAAGATGGGGGCCATCAGCGAACATATTGAAAACTTGCAAAAAAATCTTATTGAAGCAAAGCTCATGAAAGACGAGGCAGAGAAAAAAGAGGCAAAAACAATTGATGATCTACGCACTGAAAAAGAACTTGAGCTTATGATTGAAGATATAAGCAAAGTGCTTGCATCCGAATTGCAAATCAGCGAACTACCTGAAAAGATAGAGCCCATTGAGGAGAAAAAAGGCTTTTTTAGCTTCTTGAAATTGAATAGAAGAGGCGAATTAAAAAAATTAGAAAAAGCAAATGTTTGCATATCACTATCTGATGTTTATGGCCAGGCACTGAACGCGTCAAACGCATCTTTTTTTATAGGTGCAAATGAAGTAAAGCCCGTAAAAATTCTTGCTGAGAGGGCTTATTTTTACTTTACGGAAACTGTGGTTGAACTCTATGTGCGCTATCTTGGCTACACTGATGCACATAAGATGATTGAAACCAGCGATTCTATGGGGGAAGTTGAGATAAAAATGAAACATTCTTTGCTTCTCAAAATAACTGATGCCGCTGGCAAAGAGCTCAGGGATGTATTTATAACAATAACCGATGACTCTGGTAAAAAAGTAGAGGATATACAAAAGAACAGCATATGGAAAACTCCTTGTCCGATGAATGCTTCCGATGGCACAGCTGCGATCGCTCTTAACCCTGCAAACTTAAGGGGCAAGATGTTGAAAGTAAATGTCGTTAGGGCTGGTTTTAAAAATGCAGAATTGCTTATACCATCGTCAAAGATTTCAACTGAGGAGCAAACAATTAAGGCAATTATGCTCGAAAGAGCAAAGTAATGTTATTCTTTAAGATTATTATAATACAAGAAATAATATCTGCTTTTATTGGCGCTTGTGCTACCTTTAACCAAAAACCAAATGGTTGAAAGCTTTGTCTGTTGGTTATAGTTGAGGTCCCAATCTATGCCTTTTACGAGAAGACTGACTGGCGCCCCTGAACCTAAGCTTGAAACTTCGATAAGTGCCAAGCTTTCAAGATTTAAGTCACAATTTTTACAACCAACTGAAAGGAACTCAGCATCAAAATTTATGTCTAGCAAGACATTTGTATCTTGCCTTGAAGTTTTACCTGCATTAAAAGCCAGTGGCAAACGATAACTTACATTTGCTGAAAGCCATTCTTTTTCCTCGATGTTCTTTATTGAAAACTGCACTGTTTTTGGGTTAAATATAAATGCTTGGCTTGCAGATCCTAAGTAGGTTGTTACATTTGTGCTCTCTGCATCGCCACTAACTATTGAAAGTTGGCATTCTGGTTCAGTGTAATTTAAGTTAGCGTAAGCTGGTCTATCTTTTCTGTATGGCAAGAAATCGAAGTAAAGGTAATAAAGCTTTGTTGAGTTTGCTGGAACCGTGCCAGGCATCTGCCATTTAATTATTGCTTTTTTAGATGTTTCAGAATATGAAACATGGAAGGGGATTGGCTCCACTTCGTTTGTATCTGGATCATAGTCGACAGGGCTAAAATTCTCATATTCTATGAGTCTAAAGCTATTTTTGTCAAGCTCTGCTGAAATATTTAGCTTTTGCATTATTTCATTGAGGTCAATTGTTTTTTGTAAAATTGCATTTGTTAGATCGCAGCTCAAAGTGTTTACAGCAATAGGTATGCGGTAATGCCACCAATAATCATCATCTTTGTTGTAATCCCACCATTCTGCTGAGCTTAGCACACCGATAGAGTCACCAATTTGCCAATTAGTTGCTGAACTCTGTATGTTAATTTGTATATCGGTGGGCATATCAATCCAAAACTCGTTTGTGTTTGGGAAAAAGATGAAGCTGAAGTTCCTGTCAGGATCACCAATTATTATAAGACGATCAGAATTCTTTAGTAAAGACATGTTCATATCAGGATACCTAATTACGATATCTGGTGAGTTTGAATCTATAAAATGAACGCTTGCAAAAGTATTCGAAACATTTATATCAAAGTATGGGTTCAAAACCCTATATTTGCCTGTGATCAGTGCTTCTGCTTTAAGACTTGTATTTTCATCATACATTGGTTCTATTAGACCTTTTGGCAATACGTATACGCTATGAATTTCTCCCGTTGGAATGACAAAAAAAAGCCTGTTAAGGTATTGATCAAAAGGCCTACTTACAAGATAATTGTAATCAGTATTTACATCAAGTAGCACTGGAAATTGTCTATTACAATCATAACGCTGTGAGTTGCAGTCAGTTTTTAGAAGTATTGCCTTTGCTTCTATTTTGTTTGCGATATTGTTCATGATATTTTGCATCTCTGTTTCAGTTATTGTTGGAGCATTTATAGACATAAGCCAAGGTATTGCAAAGAATAAACCGACGATTAAAAAAACAAATATCACTGAACTTATTATCCAGTCGGTTGATTCCATTTTGGCACCCGTGTAAATAAGTAGCGCTTGTAGTTAAAAAATCTTTTCTTGGGCATTAGCCAAAAGCTAAATTATCTTTTGTTTCCATAGCTCTTGGAAGAGGTTTGTTGCTGCAAATGCGCTGTTGTCGCAGACAAGATCTATAACTGTTCTAACCTTGTTGGTGTACTTATAATCAGAATCAGAAACAAAGTCAAGGGGCAAGTCAATGCTATAGAGGCACAAGTTTGTTTTGTCGCCTGGCATTGCTGCAAGCTTTTCAATTAAGTTAGTGTCCTTTTCAGTAAGATATGCGCAGATTCTCTTTGTCTTTACATTATTGCAATAGTAGCTTAAAGCACTATCCAAACAAAAAACGCTGTTATGCTTTATCATTTCCTTCACTGCCTGTGGCGCAATTGAAAGGTTAAATCTTGCGATAATAGTTTTCTCCATAGACCTATATGCGGCAATTTCGCTTATTATTGAAAGCGCATCTTTTATGAAATAGCCGTTTTTTCCTTTTTCGATGGAACCTTTTTGCTGGAAGTATTTCACAATCTTATTAACTTGCCCCAAAGATACTTTTAAGTTTTGGCTCAAAGAAAGCTGTGTAAATTCCTTGCATTCAAGCATCGCATTAACTATGTTGAAGCTCACCGGCTTGCTGAAATCAAGCGTTGACATATTTGGATTTTAACCAAAAAAATATTTAAAATGATGCAATTAATAGTTTTTTTGCTAAAAAGCATTTTAGGGATGCAAAATGGGTTTTGGATTGAAATTTAGTAGAAGAAATGCATTGATGCTTTTTTTGATAATTCTTACAATGTTTTTTTTGATTTTTTTCGGGACTAGCTTTATAGGGTTATTACTCGGAAAAGAAGGGTGGGAAGAAAAGGTTGAAAGTATCGACGAAAAATCGATTATTAATACTGCCCCAGAAGAAATAAAAGCCCATATTGAGATCGTTGAAATAACATTGCATGACTGCAATGGCTGCCTAAATTTTGAATATCTAAAAGCCCAGCTCAAAGACATGGACATTCGCTTAGATGAGAAAAAAATTTATTATCCAGATGATGAGGCAAAAAAATTAATTGGTAAATATTCAATAAAAGCGCTTCCGACAATTATAGTAAGAGGCGACTTTAAAGGCCTCGATATATTCAAAAATTGGTCTTCTTTTGGCTATGTGCTTAATGATGCCCTTGTCTTTGACAACAATATTCCTGTATACTATGATTTAGATTCCAAGAGATTTGTTGGTGCAGTGAGGATAATTGAGCTTGTTGATGGTTCTTGTGAGCAGTGTAAAGAGCCATTTGAGTTGCTTTCAGCACTTACATCTCAATCTGGAATAAATGTTGTTGATTTTAAGCGCATAGATGTAAACACTGATGAAGGAAAAGAGCTTGCCAAGAAACATTACATTGATTTTGTGCCTTCTTTGATATTTTCAAAAGAAATAAGCGATTACAATCTTGGCGAATATATTGGAATTGGCACTTTTGGTCCAGATGGTTCCTTCGTTGTAAGGGAAAAGTTTCCTCCATACAAAGACTTGAAAAGCGGCACAGTAAAAGGCCTTTTATATGTTACTATAATAGAGCACAGCTTCTGTTGGGCTTGCCAAGGTGCAAAAGAAATGCTTGCTTTCCTCAGAAACAACCTTGGATTGAGCTTTAAGGAAATATTAGTATATGATTTCAATTCACCAGAAGCGAAAAAGCTAATTGAAAACTATGGAATTAGTTACATACCTGCTGCGCTTGTTTTCGGTGATACCTCTGAGTACAAGCTTTTTTCAGAGCATTGGCCAAAGCTTGGAATTGTGTTCAAAGATGGGGTTTATATGCTTGATGATTACAAGCTTCTAGGCGAAGGCTATTACTTTGACTTGAACAGTTATCAGATTTTCCATTATGGGAAACATGAAGGGTAGCGAAAAAAATATTAATATAGAAGTATATTATAGAAGTAAACAGTTTTGCTGAGAGTGTTTAAATGGCAGTGAATGTAAAGTTGTGCAGCAAAGCATCTCTTCTGCTTGTACTTATTCTAATATGCGCAAACGCATTTGCAACAGTGCCAAGGTTGCTAACAGTCCAAGGCCGCCTTAAAGACGGCACTGTGCTTGCGCATGGAGACTATAACATGACATTTTACATTTACAATGCCTCTAGCGGCGGCACTTCTCTATGGAGTGAGCAGCATTTCAATGTTCCTGTTGACAGGGGCTACTTTAGTGTCATACTTGGGGAAAGCAATCCAATAACGCTGCCTTTCACTACACAGTATTGGCTTGCAATAAGAGTAAATAATGAAGCTGAAATGACACCACGCTTAAAGCTGACAAACTCAAGCTATGCTTTTTATGCAATAGATGCAAATGTAAGCCCTTCGCAATGGATAACCTCGGGAAGCAATATTTATTATAATCTGGGCAATGTTGGAATAGGAGTGACTTCGCCTTCGTATAGATTAGATGTCAATGGCCCGTTGCGTCTTATGCCTGGCACTGCTCCGACTGGCGCGAATGGTGTGATTTACTATGACACAAGCACAAACAAATTCAGGTGCTACGAAAATGGTGCATGGGTTAATTGCATAAGCTCTGGTGGCGGCTCAATAATTTCCGCAGGTGACTCAAATGTTGAGGTTGTCGATGCTGGAGATGGTTATATTGTGCTCAGGGAAGACAATGCTGAAATAATGAGGGTTTCCGGTGGTAATATAGGCATTGGAACAACAAACCCCGGAACTAAACTTGATGTGTCCGGAGGCAGCATCCGTACTTCCGGGCAATTGATTTCAACAGTTGCAACCGGCACTTCGCCACTAGTTGTTTCCTCTACCACGGTGGTAACAAATTTAAACGCAGACATGGTGGATGGTTACCATTCATCTTCCTTGGCGAGAGCAAAGACAATATACCTTACAAGTACAACTTTTTATGGTAATCATAACTGTGATGATGTGCCCACTAACTGCTGCGCTTCTGGCTACAGGATGTGCAGGTTGGGTGACTTGATGTCATACAGACCTGAACAAGACATAATTGAATATAGTGGCACCGGCAGACACACTAGCCCATGGTTGTATGTCAATGGTTGGGTAGATGCAACATATTACAATTGTAATAGCTGGACTTCCAGTGAGGATGGAGTTTATGGAAGTATTGTGCAGCTCTATGGCCAAAGTGCAACAAAATTAGGCGGTTTTGGTTATTGGAATTATCCTTATTATACACAAGGTTGCTTATACGCTGCAAGGATTTGGTGCTGCAAAGAAGTATAAGGCATATAGCTCTAAAACCTCTTTGTTTTTTATAAAAGGCAATTTAATGGGCTTTATTAATTTTTCCGGTTAAATTTTAAGTATGCCAATAAAGCGCCTTGATCTGAAGCTTGGCTTCAGGTGCAACAACAATTGCCTTAGCTGCCCTCAGGCACATAGGAGGCATCTTGGTGACTTGCGCCTTGAGGAAATAAAAAAACTTCTTGAAAAAGGCCGTGAGCATGAAGCCAATGAGGTTGTGCTTACAGGCGGAGAGCCAACAGTAAGGCCTGATATCCTTGAAATAATTGCTTACGCAAAAAAAATTGGCTATGAGTTTATACAGCTTCAGACAAATGCAAGAATGCTCTATTACAAAGAATTTTGCGAGAAGCTTGTTGCAGCAGGCATAACTGATTTTGCACCTGCAATCCATGGTCCTAACGCTCAAGTTCACGACTATTTGGTGCAATCTCCAGGAGCATTTGAACAAGCAATAAAAGGTGTTAGAAACCTCAAAGAACTGGGCCAATATGTGATAATGAACTCTGTCATAAACAAAATAAACTATGTGCTGCTTCCTGAAACAGCAAGGCTTTTTGTTGACCTTTGCGTAGACCAATACCAATTTGCATTTATACATTGTGTTGGAAATGCGAAAAAAAATATTGATCTTTTGCTGCCCAGGAAAAGTGAGGTTAAGCCTTATCTGCACAAAGCGCTTGATATTGGAATAAATGCTGGAATAAAAGTAATGGTTGAGGCATACCCTTATTGCTTTATGCAAGGTTATGAAAAGCATTGCTCTGAGCTTTATATGCCAAATGCAGAAATTATGGATGCTGAAGGCATAGTTGAAGATTTTGAAAAGCTTAGGAAAGAGACAGGCAAGCTAAAGGGAGAAAATTGCGAAAAATGCCGCTATGACCTTATTTGTGAAGGTCCTTGGAAGGAGTATCCACAAAAATTTGGCTGGAAAGAATTTGTGCCTGTTAAAGGCAAAAAGATAATAAGCAAAAAGGAGTTGCTTGGATAAGAGAAATGAGTTAATTGTTTTAAAAAGATTGCTCGCAATTCCTAATATGGTTGAGCGCATGAAAGAAAAAAGCATCGACTTTGATTCTTGCTATTTGCTTAATCAATACAACACAAAAAAACTAAGAGATAATGCATATTTGATAACAACAGAACATGGCGCATGGGCCTTATTGAACAAAAAACAGTACAATCTGCTAAGGCTACAGCGGCTAAGCAAAGACAGAAAGCTCTTTGATGCGCTTGAGAAGAAGGGCATAGTGTTAACTGAAAATAATGTACAGAGCATAGTAAAGGCCTATGCTGTGAGAAACTCATTTCTTTTTCAGGGACCGTCATTGCACATAGTTGTGCCTACGTTGAGATGCAACCAGCGTTGCATATATTGCCATTCAAGAGCAGAGCCAGAAAGCGGCAGGGGCTTTGATATGGACAAAGATACAGCAAAAGCAGTTGTTGATTTCATCTTCAAGAGCCCTTCAGAGATTCTAATAATAGAGTTTCAGGGCGGCGACTGCCTTCTAAACTTTGAAATAACTGAGTTTATAATAGACTATGCAAAAGAGCTTGCAAAAAAACATAAGAAAAAAGTTGGATTTTCAATTGTAACAAACCTCACAAAGATGGATGAAGATATAATAAGAAGCTTGAAGGAAAGGCACATAATGGGCTTAGCAACCTCCCTCGATGGTCCAAAGTATTTGCATGACAAAAATAGGCGTTATCTCGGTGGCAAAGGCACTTATGAAGATGTTGTGTATTGGATTAAAAGGATTAAGGAAGAATGGAAATACGATTTCAACCTAAATGCGCTTTGTACAATAACAAGGTACTCTTTACCCTATGGGAAGGAGATTGTTGATGAGTATTTGCGCCTTGGCTTTGATGGTATTTGGCTCAGGTTTATGAACAATATTGGTTTTGCTGCAGAAGCTTGGGGTAAAATTGGTTATTCTCCAGAGGAATATCTTGGCTTTTATGAAAATACACTTGATTACATTGTGAGCAAAAACACCAAAGAGAAGCATTTCACTGAGCTTATGGCTTTGATATTTCTTAAAAAAATACTCGGTGAAAGAGATCCCTATTTTACAGATATCCAAAGCCCTTGTGGAGCAGGAATAGGGCAACTGCTTTACAAATACAATGGCGATATACATACGTGCGACGAAGGAAAGCTATTCGAGGAGTTTAAGCTAGGCAATGTTTTTACATCTAAGTATGAGGAAATATTCAAAAATGATACGCTAACAACAATGATTGATATATCATCAAAAAAGAATTATCTGTGTGATGCATGTATTTGGAGCCCATATTGTGGAATATGTCCGCTGCACACTTATGCAACACAAGGCACAATAGTTTCAAAGCTCGCTTTGGATGAACGATGCAAAATAATGAATGGCCTCATAAGCAGGATCTTCGAGAGGCAGTTGTTCTCAAAAAGGCACAGGGCTGTTTTCGGGAGATGGGTCGAAAAAGATGTTGTCTTTAAGTAGGGGTTTGCTTGTTTGAGTTCTTTTTTGTTTTTGCAATGCTGATTTCTTTTGCTATTGCACTCGAAGATATCCGTCATGGAAAAATACCAAATAAGCTAATAGTTTTACTTTATGCTCTTGGTATTTTTTATCAAGTGTTTTCAGCGACTGAGTACATGAAAGTAGTTTACACTTTTTTTTATGCACTAGCAATATCTTTTTTCCTTTGGCTTATCGGAATATGGCCTGCTGGCGATGCAAAGCTTTTTTCTGTTCTATTCTTGCTTTTGCCTCAGGCACTTTACAGCTCGACGACCCTAACTTTTGATTTTATGGTGAATTGCTTCGTGCCGATATTTTTCAGTATGTTTTTTGTTATAATAGCAAAGAGCCGCTTTTCGGTATTAAAAGATGCGATTAAGTTTACATTACAGCCATACAGAGTAACGATTCTAGCTTTAGCTTTGCTTGGCTTTGTTTGGTTTATCTCAAAAGGATTAAGCTTTCTCGCTTTTGGGCAAGCAATTTTCAGCGATTATTTTGTAATGTTGCTCTTGCTTTTTTTAACATATGAAGTCCTGAGGCGAATGTTAAGTGCAAAGGTTGAGCTTATTTTATTTTTTCTTGCTGTTCTGAGAGTTTTTCTTGATTATAGAAATGTATACTCGCTCACTTTCATGCTTAACTTCGGAAAAATGATTGCTGTATTCCTTCTCTTCCGCTTTTTTATAATATACCTGGCCTTTAAGCTTTACACAAAAAGTGTTGCAATAAAGAACCTCAAGCCAGGCATGTGTCCTGCGGAAATGATTTTGCAGAAAGGCGATGAATTCGAGAGGATAAGCTTTCTGAATTCAGGCCTTTTGACATTTGGCCATGAAAAGAAGGGTGAGCTAATACACAGCATTGACTACCTGTCAGAGGAGGATATAAAAAGGATAAAAAAACTGCGAAAGGAAAATAAGATTCCTTTCAATGACATGCTGATAAACTTCACGCAGCCATTTGCAGTATTCATTGTTCTCGGTTATGCGCTTACTGTGCTTTTTGGTACAAACTTTGTGCTTTACATTACAAAGACCGTCATGCTTTCCCAATGATTTTTTCCTTCTTAGATAAATTAAAAACAATTATTTGAGGTAATTTAAATATGCCTGAAACAAAAACTGCGCTGCTTTTGGGATACAAGTGCAATAACAACTGCAGGTTTTGCTATGCTGCTGATAAGCGTGAACTATATGCAATGAGCACCGAAGAAGCAAAAAAGCACTTAAAGGCAGCTGTGGAAAGAGGCTCAAGCTTTGTTGACTTCCTTGGCGGTGAGCCAACTATAAGAAAAGATCTTATTGAGCTAATCTCTCATGCAAAAGACCTCGGCTTTAAAACGATAAGCATTACAACAAATGGAAGAATGCTTTCAAATATTGAATATGCTAAAAAGCTTTACAATGCTGGTTTGAATTCAGCGGTCTTTTCTGTGCATGGGCATAATGCGGAGCTGCACGATTATCTTGTGAATGTTAAGGGCGCTTTTGATCAGCTCGTGAAAGGCATGCAAAATTTTAGGGCATTATCAGATGATGTTTACATATGCACTAATACCGTCATTGTAAAGCCGAATGTTTCTTTTTTACCCGATATAGCAGAGCTAAACGCGAAGCTTTTGGCTAATGGCATGGAATTTATTTTTCCGCATCCGAGAGGCAACGCATACAAAAATTTTGAAGAAATGGTGCCAAGGTTGGAACAGCTTATAGGCGTTGTTCAGAGAACAATAGGAGTCTGCACTTCACAAGGCATAAAACACTGCTATTTTAGGTATGTCCCATTTTGCTACATGTACGGCGCAATAAATTTTATAAGCGAGTATGCTGCAAAGGAGTCCCTTAAGGAAAATCATATAGGCCCGGAATTTGAGGATCTTGACGTTGAAAAAAACCGCGCAAAGTATGGCCGAATAAAAGGGCCTCAATGTTTTGGGTGCAAGTACAACAACGTTTGCGAAGGCATCTTCAGAGAATATGCTGAGAAGCGCGGTTTTGAGGAACTTGTGCCAGTACCGTGAGCAAGGTGTTTTAGTGGAACTAAAAATATTAGTTAAGGCCTTAAGAAGGAAAGAGTTTGCAATTCCGATAGCTTTCCTTTTGTTCCTTTTGTTTTTTGGAGCAATAATGCTTCTGGTTGATACTACAAAAAATGTTAAAAACATTGAAAGAGCAAGGATTTCTGGCTGCGTTTTGGAGTATGGGCCTTGGCAATGTATTGATGATAAAATAGCTGTACCTTTTTATAATTCCGGGGTTTTAGACATAACAATGGTAAGACTTAGATTTCCTGTAAGAAATGGCTGGAATGTGTATGAGGCAAGTGGCATGCTCAGAAAAGGCGAGGCTGGAACATTGCTAACTGAAAGCTGTGCAGATGCGATAATGGAAGGCACAAAAGTTGAGTGGTGTTGCTCAAGCGATTGCTTTATCAGTGACCTTAAAAACCCAAACCAAAATGTTTTAGTAAAAATAAATTCTTTTGGTTAATATGGCAAAAATATTTTTTGGAGATGAACACCTTCCGGTTTGTGAGACAAATATCGAAGCCATAAGTAAAAACAGCAAAGCGGTATTAAGCTTTACTTTTAGAGAAGTTTTTCAACAAAAAACATTTGCGGAGAATGCTAAACTGCTTGAGATTTGCCTAAAAGCAATGAAATATAAGGGAATAAGATTTTTTAGTGTGCCTTTTTGTGTCGCTGAGCCAGAAAAGGTTTCTGTTTTCAATAGCTTAGCTCTTAAGGTAAAGAGTGGGTTCTACTTTGAAGGTGCATATATGGTTCCTTTAGATAGTTGACCAGGAAAATTACCTGCCTTAAAAGTATACGATTGCTGTTTCAGACGCGGTTTATTCGATGTATTAATGGCAATTAATTCTTTTAGTCATTTTAAGGATCCGGCTAAGAGTGTCATTGAAGCTAAGAGAGTATTGAAAGAAGGCGGCTTATTTATTTTGGTGGAAAATGAAATGGCTGAAAGAGATTTTGGGAGTAGAGATGGCTTTGATTCACATAATAGCCTAAAAAAGAAGCAGATAAAGGAGTTATTTCTGAAAAATGGGTTCATGTTAAAGACACAAAGAAAGGTTAGGCCTTACTACTTTTTGATGTTTGAGAAGGTTAATTAACAAGCTGAGATGCTTGGGATTTCGCTCAAGCACCTACTTTATAATTTAGCTTAGCAAAATAGCAATTGCGCATTGGCATTGAATGTCTTCTATTTTTTCGTATTTTTTCAAAATAGCATCTTTTACTTCTTTTTCTTCTTTTTGCTCTAGTAGTGGCTTTGCCTCACAAAGCTTCTTTATAAGCAGATAATCACGAACAAAACATAAGTCTTTTGTTTTTTCTTTAATAATTATTTCTCCCATGGTATTGCAAATATTTTGTTCAAAAATGGCAGCCACCTTGCTGTTTTCTTTTCTGAGTTCTGAAAGGTTTTTGTCAAAAATGTTTAGTGCGGTTGTTGCTTTTGTTTTGAGTTTTCTTAGTTGCTCAGAAGGATCAGTTTTGTCAATTTTTATTTCAAGTATTTTGAGTGCAATGTTTTTATCCAAAAAGTTTAAATCTCCGCATTCTTTCTCCGCTGTGACATAGCCGTACAAAGAGTCTAAGTCGTCTTCAGCGAGTTGTTTCTTTTTAAAATATTCTCTCCAGTAAGTCAGGGCTTTTGAAAACTTTGAGTTATCTAAGATTCTTTGCTTAATTTCTATCCAATTACTATCTCTATTAAGCACTCTGATGCTAAAGCAGTATCCACCAAGTACTTTGTTTGGGTCACAAGATTCGGGCACCACACATTTTTTTTCAAACGATGCTTCTATTAGCTTTATATGTTCTGGTTTTGTTTCTGCCAACCTTCGTTTAGCTTCAGTATCGCCTGCGAGAAAGGCAAATGTCGATTTCACAACAATGGTGTTGTGTATTGCCTGAGGGGTGTTTTCATCAGATAATTTCATAGGTATTTCATCATAGCTGTAAAGGTAAACTTCATAACCTTTTTTTGTTGGATTTATTAGGTGCATAATAACAAGTATTAAGGAGATAGCAAAAATTAGCAGCAGTAAAAGCATAACTAAGAACTTCTTTCTGCGATTTAGCAGAATCACGGCCAAACACCTTTCTTTTGGATGATATTTATATGTCCAGTGCCCTATTTAAACCTTTTTTATTTGGTTTTGCAAAAAGTATTTTTCGTAAAGGGTCTTGCGATCTAAAATATTGCCAATTTTTGGCCCGGGGCGGTCATTGCAAAACTTTATCTTTCCATCTTGTACAACTTTAAAAAGCTCTAAGCAACCAAAACAGTCCGAAGGGATTCTAAATTCGCTGTAGAATTTCTTTTCAGCCTCTTTGCTCATCTCTTGGACAAATATTGGTTTTGTGACTAAAAAAAGCACTCTTGCGGCTTTCAAGTTGTATAGGAACTCTTTGAAAACAATTGTTTCTCTTGGATTTAATTGTTGTTTGCAAATTGGTGAAAGCAAAACCAAGCCCAATCCTTTTGATCTTTTGTTGAAACTTACTATTTCAAAGAATAGCCTGTCAAAATCTTCCTTTTGAGGATCAAATTTAATCAAAAGCACGTCCTTCTTTATTGCAGAGTGGATACTTTGGGAAATGGTTGCTATGAAGTAATGCCCAAGCAATCTCAAGCCATCTTTGCCATCTTCTAGATAAGGTCTTAGCTTAATTGTTTCTTTATTTGCAAGGTATCTAAAATATTCTAAAATCTCCTCTTTTCTATCATCACAATGCATCTTATCTGGAATATAAATTGTTTTGTTTTCTCTCAGGTTTCTTAGCAGACAGCCTCCCCAGCATAGCTTAAAATCACATTTTTGGCAAAGTTTAACTTTTTTGTACCAATTTCTTAACTCTTTTAGCTTCTTGTAATCTAAAACAATTTTTTTACTTTTAACGTCATATCTGCCGAAAATCAAATATGAAGCACCATGATTGAGTATATCTTCTTTATCTCCGAGCATCGCACAGGGAGTTATAAAACCTTCGGGTGTCACCAAAAAAGTGTTGCATACAGCACACCCGCAAGCAAACTTGTTTCCTAAAGATTTTTGTGCCGGAACAAGACAGCGCAGGTTAACAAGGTCGCACATTTCTTTTATGGCAAGCTGCGATCTGATAAGCTTTCTGTAATAATTCATGTGCCTTTTTTTGTTTTTTTTATTTGTAGCTGCTTTACCCATACAACCTACAATTGACACAAATATTTTTTCTACACCAAGTGAGTTGAAATACTTTACGGTCTTTTGTTCTTTACCAATATGTGCATATGTCAAAGTTATTTTTATAGTAAAGTCTTGATTTTTTGAAACGAGCGCTCTTATATGATTTTCCACTATAATACTACTTTTACCTTCATTCGTGAAAGGTCGCACTTTGTCTTGTATCTCTGGTGGCCCGTCACAAGATATTTGAAAAGAATCACCAAAATAGTTTTCTTTTAATACAGCCAAATAATTTGAAGGCGAAATGGTACCATTCGTAGAAAGTTTGAATTGTTTTACGTTAAGCTTCTTTTTTGCATAATTTATTGTTTTTAAAAATAGGTGTTCATTGAGAAGTGGTTCTCCTGAAGTTACGAAGTCAATCAACATAGGCCAATTTTGATGCTTGGCCAAAAAATCAGTCGAAGCTTTTATTAATTCAAACGAGGAATCTTTGCCTTTCTTAATACCACCATAACCAACGCAATAACTGCAGTTCAGGTTGCATTTAGTAGTTATTACAGGAATAAAGTTTTCGAATCTGCTTATTTTTGCAAATGGCTTTTTTGAATTTATGGCAATATATTTTCTTCCAAATTTAAGAAAAGCTTCTTCATCCATTAAAAAGAAGTTTGAGGTGTTGCTGCATATAAAGAAAAAAAAGCTTTTTCTTTTGAAGAGCATATGGAGAAAAGGCTTTCTTTGTATTAGCTCTTTTTTCACTGTCACAAGATTGCTGCTATTAAATTTTTCATTGGAGCCTTCAAAAATCTTTAAAAGCATTTTAAAGACCTAAGCTTAGTAGCAGTAAGCTGCATCACAGGCACCGATTCCACTATAATGGCTGCTGTGGCTTCCGTGGCTGCCGTGGCTTCCGTGACTTCCGTGGCTTCCGTGACTTCCGTGGCTGCTGTGGCTGCTGTGGCTGCTGTGGCTTGCGTGACTTGCATGGCTTGCGTGATGGCCGTGGCTAGCGCTAATATTGCCTGCATTCCATCCAACGCTAAAGTAGTTTGTGTGTGTTGCTGCCACTTCAGGCAAAATATTGAGTATTGAAATCGACCCCAAAAAAGCACCAAGGGCAAGCATTTTGTGCTTTGAAATGCTGCCACGCTCTTCTAGAACAAATGATTTTATAGTTTTTTTTACTTTTGGAAGCAGAGATTCGTTTTCAGATGATTTTTCTTTTTTGGGCATCTATTAAATAATAGATATACTTATTTAAAATATTTCCTAAAAGTTGAATGGCTGAAAATCATATAATTGGGTTGAATTCTTCTTCGCCAGCAAGGGGTATGTAACTTTTCCATATTTTTGGGCATTTTTCCTTAACCTTGCAGATTTCGCACGCTTCAATTAGCGTTAGTTCTGTTTCTTGCTTAGTTATTCCTTCTGCGAGATGCCAATACTTTTTGTCCATTATACAAAGAGGAAAATGAAACAGCATTACTTCAAAATTTGCCCTTAGTAAAGTTTCTGCTGCCTTCTCTACAAATGGCGCTGCTTTGCTATACCTCACAAAAACCTTGCGCCTGTTGATGAACGCATTACCAGTGTATTTTAGGTTGATAAAAACAACCCTTTCAAGTCCTTTGAAGTTTTTCACAATGAATTCAGCGGTTTTTTTTAGATGCTTATAATTTATCTTCTCCACAAGAATTCTTAACTCAACTTTGAACCCTTTTTCCAGAAGTTTTTTTATACCATTCACGGTTTCATTCCAGCTTCCCTTGAATTGTGTTATGGAATCATGCACTTCTGGCTTGTGGCTGTACAAAGCTATGCCAAAACGTATTGGTTCAAGCTTATGCTTGCTTATCTTATCCACAAAGTCTTTACCTGAAAACTTTCGCCCATTGCTGACAACAAATATGAACTTATTAGGGTGTTTCTTTCTTGCGTATGCTAAGATATCAACGAAATCTTCCCTGAGTGTTGGCTCTCCGCCGGTAACGCCAAAAATCTCGGTTTCCGGAATCTTGTCTATAATCTCAAATAATTTTGCTTTGCTTTGCTGCCCCAACCAGCAAGTCATTCTTGTATCAATTATGCAGCTTATGCAATTATTATTGCATTTGAAGGTTAGTGGCCACTCCATTTTAAGTCATCTCCAAGCAATTCTAAGCCTCTAAAGGCAACATACTTCTTGGATATACCAGGGCAATTATTTGCAAAGCGGCAATCTTTACAAATTTTCAGCTTTTCACAACTGCTTTTTATTTTCGTTTCTAAGTCAACTTTCATATCAAACCAGTACATCTTTGTCTTTAATTGGCCACAAGTAGCGCTGTCCTTGTTCTTCTTCAATGAGCATGGAGGCATATTCATTACCCAAACTGTAATGCCATGATTTTTTAGTATTGACGCAGCCGAATCCACACTTTCAGAAACCTGTGCAAACGTAGGTATGAGCCATTTGTTATTAAGCAAGTTACCGTCAATATCCGGGAATATTATGCACATTGCACGAATTTGGTAATTATTGCAGAGGAATTCTGCTAATTTAGGTAACTCATTGAAATTTATTTTATTTAATACAAAATTTACATCAATGGTAAGGTTTGCTTTTGATGCATTTTCCAGGCCTTTTATTGCTTTCTCAAATGCGCCTTTAACATTGCAAAGGAAGTCGTGCGTTTCCGGATTTAAGCCATGGATTGAAAGTATTACACCGGTTAGTCCTGCTGCAATCATTTGATCCAAAAATGCTTTATTTGAAAGCAAAAGGCCGTTTGTTGTAATCCTAACTTCTTTGGCCCCATTTTTTCTTGCAAATGCTATTAGCTCACACAGATCTTTGCGTATTGTTGGCTCGCCACCAGTAAAGTTAATCTCCTCAGCAAAGTCTTTACCTAACGCTAACATAATTTCCTTCTTTATCTCCTCTGTGCTCTTATTCTGGTTCCTATTCCCAACAGAGCAAAAGAGGCAATTGTTGTTGCATGCAAAGCCCAAAACAATTTCAACTTTTCCTAAGTATGTCATCAAAGCACCTGTGCATCAGCTAAATTGCAGCAACAGACCTTTTTCAATTTCCCCAACAAACTTTTTGCCAGAGTAAACTCTTAAAGAATCTTCTTTTGCAATAATGGAGTTTCCTTTGGATAAGATACCTTTAAACCCACTGAAGTCAATGGATAATTCACCAATAATTGAAGAGTATCTTATTGAATCACCTTCTTTGTGGCCTTCAAATGTGCAAAACTCATGATCATTCCACACGATAATTGGCTTCTTTAAAAAATGTTCTGCGCTCTTGCAGAAAGCGGGTATTTGTTTGCTTAAGATATGTTGCATTTTTCTTCCAAATTTTAGGCTTTCCTTACAGTCAAAAGAACATGGTTGGTGTGGTATGAAAAAAAGGTTATAAGTGCTTATCCTAATAAAATTTTCATCATTGCCAATCAAAGCATAGTCGCCTTTGCTAGAGAAATTGTATGTTGAGTTAAGAAGGAAGTTAAGCTTTTTGCTGTTTTGGAAGATCCTTTCAATAAGGTTGTAGTCATACTTACCGCCCTGTTTTGAACAGGGGTTTTTTTCAGACAAGGTTTTAATGAAAAAGGAAGTGCAGCAAGGCGGATAGCCAAAAAGGTCACCAACATCTATTCTATTGGCATTAGCTTCTGCTCTGGCTGCTTTTTCAATATCTTGCCTCGATTTTGAAATATATGCCAGAAGCATGCTTTCTTTTGTTTCGTAAATTTTAATCCTCTTTACTTCGCATTCTAAGCCCCAGCCCTTTGCGAGTTTTTTTACGCTTCCCTTGTCATTTTCTGATATTCCTGTTCGCGAAACCGGCTTTAGGTCATAAACTACTCCAAAAAAATCCACTGGTGAAAAGAACCCAAGCCAAGTTGGTTTTTCAAATAAAATTTTGCTACGCATATCAATACTCCTGCAGCTTAAATTCTTCTGTGGTAATTTGTTTTCCTTCAATAGGCTTGAATTCTGAAAAGCCCCTTACACGAGTATATTCCTTGAAAGGGCCAACGCAGAGTAAAAAATATTTGCATTTTTTGCAATTTGCGCCTTTGCTTCTGTACTTCTGCCTGTTTTTTTGTATGTCTGCCCTGAACTTTGGCCCAATCAAAATTGTGTTTGTGACAGTGAGCTCAGACATAATGTTTGTGTAGCTTGGCAATATGCAAGGATACATATTATGCAAAAAAGGCTTTCCACCCTCTTTGAGTAGAATATCACACGCCTCTTTGATGTAAGAAGCAGCTTCATCTATCCTTGGAACCATTCGCTCGAAATCCTGTTTAGCGAAGCCGTCTGGTATTGCAAAATTTAAGTGATAGCTTTTGGTGTTCTTCTTGAACTTGAGAAGGAAAGCAGCCATTTCAGGCAGTTTTTCATAATTGTAGGTGTTTATTACCGTGCTTGTGCGCTTTTCAATGCCAAGATCTTCAAGATTTTTCAAGCCAGCAACTTTGTCATCGAAAGAACCTTTTGTTTGCGTAAGGAAATCCTCTAATTTTGCATTTGGCGCGTGTATTGATACGAGTACTCGGTTTACACCTAAATCAAAAATTTTCTTCGCATAGTTACGGTACTTAAGCATGCAGCCATTTGTCTGGATCTCAATGACTTCAAAACCAAGCTTTTTTGCATATCTTATTGCCTCAAACAAATCTTTCCTTATAGTTGGCTCGCCGCCGGAAAAAGATATTATGTCTGCGCCGCATCTCTTGGCAAACTCCAAATCCTTTTTTATTTCCAACCAGCTTTTTGCGCGGCCATCTGAAACAAGCTTGTGGCCTACCGAGCAAAAAATGCAGCGCTGATTACATTGCCAATTAACCAGAATTTCAACCTTTTTAAGCCCAATTTCAGCTCTTTCATTCATTTTCAATACCGCATAAAATCAAGGTGAAGCGCCCTTTATTAGGCTCAAGACATAATTGCAGAACTCAAGGGTTAACTTTTCAGCAGAAACAGCCTCTGTTTTCATTGTAATGTGAAAATATCTGCCGGACTCTTTTTTTGTTATTTTTGCGCCTTTAACCTCTTTAAGCGCCTTATTAACTATTTTTCTTGGGTAAAAGGCCTTTGAAAGGTTTAATGTTGCTTTTTTTCCATCTTCTTTTACTTCCAATAACATTTTAAGCACCCTGCATGGGCAAATGCTAAACCTTTAGCCCTTTGGCTTCTTAAGCCCTTTTGCCTTTTCAGGAGTCCACGGCTTAGCTATGCCTTCTGGGTCATCTATGAACAAATCATCAGTTGGCATTTTTATGTCGGCTGCTTTTTCTTTAATATTTTCCTCCTCAGCGCATTGGGGGCAGTAGTTTTCAGTTAGGTTTGTTGCTAAGGCACGCTTTATTATTGCCTCTCTAATCGGCTGGTTTCTTGCTGCTTGTATCGCATAAGCAGCATAGTTTATCAATTCATCATGGAGTTTCAAAGCAAGGCTTTCAAGCTTCTTTCTGCTAAGCGCCTCTTCTTTCGGCTTTATCAATATTTTAATCTCTTTTTGCGGGTCGCCATCAAGTATAAAATATGCCCTATCAAGAAGAACGTAGCAGGCAGCATAAACAACTTCAAGCGGGAAAACTTTTGGGTTTATGCTTAATATTGCTTCGTTTTTATCTGGAAATAGTTCAATGCCATGTACCATAAAATCACCTGTGGAATAAACATTTATCAACAGAAAGTTTAATTAATAACAATAATTAAATATATAAAAACGTTTATATTTTGCTTGCAAAATAAAAATAGTGAAAAATATGAAATTGCGAAGGGCTTATTTATTAGGAATTATTTCAGCTGTCATGTTGGTCTGCTTACCAAACTTTGCTAATTCACAAACCTGTTATGGTGGACTTTCTGGAAGCAATTTGCAAGATTGTTTTGGCTCTTCTGATTATCCTTGTTACTATTGTGATGTTAGTGATATGGACTACGAAATAAGGGCTCCTAATGGCGTTACAACAACGGGCTGGCGCGATATGAGTTATTCTACGCAGGTTGGAAGTTGTAGTGTAAGCTGTATACAAAAGACTTGGACTGCAAGCTATCTTTGGTGTCCGCAGGAAGGCACTTATTCAATAAGAACAAGAGCTTATTCTCAAAGCGGAAGTGGTTATGCTTGGGAAACGAGTGATTGGAACACAAATGCATATACAGTAAACTATGATTATGAACAACTTTGGTGTACCTGTAAAGGTGGCACATGGGTTTCTGGTGCAACATATTGTGGTAGCCTTGGATGCCAAGGCGGAAGATGCTGTGGAGACGATGGAGCAAATGATAATTTTTGTGTAGCTGGGGGCGGAAGTTGTGTTGCTGGAACCCATAGGTCTAATCATTGTTCGGATGGGGTAAAAAATTGTGATGAGCAGGGCATTGATTGCGGCGGAGCTGACTGTGCTTCTTGCGTGAGTGTAATTGTAAACGCACCAAATGGCAACCAATACATAAGAGGTACATATTATATTGATTTTAATGTTTATGACCCAAACAATGGGGAACTGCATGCGAAGATTGCATATTCTACATCCCCGGGCTTGTTTTCTAACATAATCGTTTCCGACCTTAACCTGAATAATGACCCAAACATCAGTGCTTTAACCTGTGACAAAACTAATTGGAGCACAACAACGAGATGCATATATTCCTGGAATACCACAACCGCAAATGATGGAAATTATTATATTGATATTAACTTATGGAGCGTTTCTGGCGGCTTTTCAATTGACTCAAGCAATGCTTCCTTTGCAATAGACAATACTGCGCCTACTACAAATGCGACTGCAAAGAAGAGTGATGACAGCAACTATGTGTTTGGAGAATGGAGCAAACTAAATGTTACTGTGACTTTGCAATGCATAGATACGACCTCTGGCTGTAAGGCGACATACTACTGCCTTGGCTCTGGCTGTACTCCGAATACAACATATTCATCAACAATAACAATATCCTCAGAAGGAACTACTTACTTAAGATTCCGTTCGGTTGATAATGCTGATAATAATGAAAGTGTTCAGGAGAAAATAGTAAAGGTTGACAATACTGCGCCTACTACAACAGACAATGCTCCTGTAAACTGGCAAACCACTGACTTTAATATAACACTCACTTGTAATGACGGCTTAGGCATTGGCTGCTCTGAAACATATTATAGGATAAATAGCGGCGCCTGGCAGCTATATTCTGGAAGCATAAGTATAACACAAGATGGCAATCATCGTGTGGATTATTACAGCAAAGATCTACTAAATAATACAGAAGGCATGAAAACATGCTATGCGCCATTAGACAAAAGTCCGCCAACCATAGATGTTAATTCTCCGCTAAACAATGAAGTTATAGAATCAACCATTTACGTAAGATTTAGGGCTAACAAAGGTGTTGGATCACCTTTAAGCTTTGGCTCAATAATTGTTCTTTTAGATGGCTCACAAAGCGATGATTTTAATAGGTCAGTGCATTGTATAGAAGCTAGCGGCGATTATATTTGTGCCTATTATGAATATGTTAATACTGCAAAGGATTATAATCTATCAATAAGAGTAAGTGATCAAGTTGGTTGGACGGTACAGCGGGACATTAATTTCTTTTATTTGGGCCTTACAACCTTCAATATAGAAGGATACACAATAGAGCCAAGCACTGCAATGAAAGGTGTTATTTATTCAATGGTAGATGTTGGCTTGAGCTCATTTGGTGGCTCTTCTTGTGCTGGAACAAAATATATTGAGACTGGCTTTCCCGGAATATTCAGAAATATCCCGCCGGTTCTTGTTTATGCTGGCTATGAGGAAGGGTATTTTAGTGGTGATCTAAACATTAGATTCTATGCTGCTGACTATGAAATGGGTGAATTGCATACCAAGATGGCATATTCTATTGCAAAGGGATCGTTCCAAAATAGCATAGTTAATGACCTTAACTTAAACAATTATCAAAATATTCCTCAGCTGAACTGCGCAAGTGCTGACTGGCGTTATGCGAGGTTATGCACATATGCTTGGGATACCACGCAAGCAAATGATGGAAATTATTACCTTGACTTAAACCTCTGGGATGAACATGGCGCAAGCAGCAGCTATTCTACAACAAAGACTCTTTGCATAGATAACACAGCACCAGATATAAACTTAATCAAGCCAAAGCCGAACGAATTAATTGAAGAACCTTGGTTTATGTTTAAAATATCCGAAAATGGTTGCGCTCCATTGGCTTTGGGCGGAATATCGGTGTTATTGAATGGTGAAGCGACCAGTTTTGAGTATACTAGGGATTGCAACAAAAGCGGCTCAGAATATACTTGTGGTTTCAATATACTTGGGCTTATTGAGAGTGACTATAATTTTAGCATAATTGTAACTGATCTGGCAAAAAACGGGAGGCAGGCCGATGTTAACTTCCGCTTTATTCCAAAGATTTCCGTAAGTGCTATACAGCCCAGCGGAACTTTAGAAACTGGCGACATAACAATATCATTCAATGTTTATAACACAGCCCTCAGTGAGTTGCATGCGAAGATATATTACAGCTCAATACATGCTGGAAAACTTGGCTTTGAAAACGCTATTGAAACAGACTTAAACCTTAATAATCATGCACAGATTGAAAATCTAAACTGCACTTCAAATTCTTGGTGGCCCCCTGTGCAATGCACATACTACTGGGACGCGAGAAACGTAGAAGATGGAAACTACTACATAGACATAAATATTTGGACGAATGGTGGTTTAACAGCATCCGGTTCTTCATTGAAGCAATTCTTAATTGACAATACGCCACCATTGGCTAGCGTCACAGATGTTTCCGAAACAACAACATTTGAGGATACTGTCTATCTCAACTGCATTGACTCTTTTTCAGGATGCAAAAAAACAAGATGGTATTATTTCAGCGAAACCAACAATTGTTCAAATAACAAGAATAACTATATACACAGTACCAATAAAAATAGCATAACTATTGTCGAAGATAACAACAACTATATCTGCTTATGGGTTGAGAATAATGTTGGTCTTAGCTCAAAAGCAGCATCTCCGAGGTTAAATGTAATCTCAAGCAGTTGGGGTCTTACAAAAGGCCCTAGTGAAACAATAAATGAGGCTGCTTTGGATTTGAACAATGCTTGCTCTTTTTATGTGAGTTCTGATATTAATCTTGCCTGTGAATACCAGAGCTTTGTTAAGATAAGAAGCTACAACGTGGACATAGGCAGAGTTTATCCTTTATCTCCAGCAATAATAGAATCTTCAGAGCGGCCTCTTGAAGTTTTGCTTGAATCATCTATAGCGAATTTTTACGATGAAAGATATTACATTATATTTGAAGGAGAATTTTCCAGGATAACAAGCAAGGGAATTGAAAAAGATTACCCCAATGTTATTGTAAGGCGAAGAATGGTGCCATTGCTAAAAGCAAATGGTCGTCTTGAGCTTGGAACATTGGTTATAAAAGCAGGAAAAAGGTAGCTGTGGTTATATTTCCGGTATTCTGTTTTAAGAGTTATGCTGGTGCTAAGAAAGAGATTGCGGTTATATAAATAAATAATGACGTTATGAGGAGTATTATTGAATGCTTTAGTCCTGACACAAAACTGTCTTCTGCAATTTTACCTATCATCGGGCCCGCAAAAAGTGCTTGTATTATTATAAGCCGAGTAAAATGCTCTTGGTAATCAACCTCTTTTGCGGTGGACCGTGATTCAATTGGCTGTCCAGTTATATCTATTCCACCTTCAAGAACTTGGCCAATATTTACGCCAACCTGCTCTTTAAGCATTGGGATGAAGAAAACATATATCAGTATTATTATAATGACAAAAACGTAAAACATAAGGTATGAGTTTATTAGTGCGGAGGTTGTTCTTGATTTCCTCTGGCTTTTAAGCTTTTCAACTTTGTCAACATAGTCAATAGCAACAGAGAAAACTTTCATGAAATTACCACCAGCACGAAGGGTCTGGTTTATAGCAACAGTTGTTTTCTTTATTAGGGGGCTATTGATGCGCCCGAATGTTATGAGCATTGCTTTTTCCATTGGAACCCCCAAGCGAACCTTTGCAGCAAGTCTTTTTACGTATATTGTTAATGCACCATAATCATTCCTAGCTGTTATTGCCAAGGCATCGCTGATATTAACCCCGCCTTGCAGAAGATCTTTTAGGTCATCTAAGAAAACCCTAAAATTTTCTTCGATTTCCTTGACGATTTTAGTTTTTGTATAGAAAGCATACATTGGTGGTATGAAGAGAAGAGTAAATGGCACTAATGAAAAGCTTGTATTTTGCAATACAAGATATGCTGCCAAAAATAGTACTATGCTGATAAAAAACCACTTTCCATAATATTTCAAATCGATTAGCATTAAATCACTCTTCAGACATCATATACATTACAAACATGAATATAATATTTGCGATTGGCATTCCAAAAACAACCCCATAGAAAAGAATCTCATCAACAGTAAGTCCGAACATTTTGCCTGCCGAAAAGAAATTAAGCATCATTATTGTAAAAAATATAAAAAGTGGTGCAGCAATCATTAGAATTGTGTATATTTCCCCCATTGTTTCTGCTCTATCTGATGCTCTCTCAAGCATGAGGCGGTATCTAAAATATGCATCATCAGCTCTTTTACTCATGAATTCACGCAAATCACCACCACTCTTTACAGTAGTATTAAGCTCTTTGAGAAAAGTTTTGAATGATGGTGATGGTGTTATTTCGGCCATTTTATCGATGGCCTTGGTAAAGGATAGGCCAAGTTGGTTCATGAAGCGCTCAATCTTCCTGCATTCGTGCTTTAGCCGCGGATATTCCTCACTGTTTGCCAAAACCTGGAACATGTATTGCGGTGGAGCTCCTGCCTGTGTCACTGTTGACATGGTGAGTATCGCTAGTGGCAAGCTTGCCTCGATATTTTTCTTTTTTCTTCCTAGGTCAAAATCAGGCCAAATTACCGCAATTATGCTTACAGATACAGCAACGATAAATGGAATAAAAAGCAATATCGTATTTTTGACCAAAAATATAAAAGTGACAATGCATAAAGAAAAAGAAATAAAAAAAGCAAAAAATATGGCAGTCAAGGAATATGCGATATACATTGCTTCAGGATAGGGATAATCAATCATTCCAAGCTTTTGTCGAAGCTTTGTGTTTTCAAAGCCTTTTAAAAGCTTATAGAAGCTCTTACTTGCGAATTTGTGAAGTGTTTTGGATATTATACTTCTCATCATGCAGATACGCCTCTAATTTCTCAGAAAAGGAAATATAATCAAGCTCACCTTGTTCGCTGAGGTTCTTTAGAAATTTCGCTCTGCGCCTTATCTTTTCTTCCATCGTTGAGAAAGGAATTTTGTTCTCGTCACATATTCTCTTTAGAACAATGCTTCGACCAACAATCGAATATAGATCAGCAATATCCTCTATTCGAAGCTGTTCTTTAGTGTTGGGTATTGTGGGCTTAAGCATAATGTCGTTGTATTCCAAGCGCTGATCTTTTGCGTTATATCTTATCACTTCTGCAATGCTTTTTATAGTCCTTCTTGTACCTTCTTCACCCATAAAACCAATGTTTATTATTATGTCAGCAGATTCCAGCAGCGAGGGGGATAAGTTTATCGGTGGGGTGATTAGCCTGCTCATAACATCATTAACTGACCTTGCATGCATTGTTGCTAAAGAGCAATGCCCAGATGCCATTCCCTGGAACAAAACAAAAGTCTCTTTCCCACGAACTTCACCAACTATTAGATAGTCAGGTCTTTGCCTAAAAGATTCTTTTATAAGAGTCATGAGGTCAATTTCACCAAAGCGCTTACCACTAGAGTCTGGTGGTCCAAAGCCCTGCCTTGCAACTTGTGGGAGCCAATTATCATGCTTCAAATTTAGCTCACGAGTATCCTCTATTGAGACAATTCTTTGTGAGTGTGGTATAAACATTGCAAGTGCGTTGAGTAGGGTTGTTTTTCCACTTGCAGTAGCGCCTGTGATGATTATTGACTTCTTAAAATCTAAGGCAATCCACAGATAGGCCATTATCAATGGATCAACAGTTCCGTTGGATATTAAAGTGGTTGGCGGCAATGGTTTTTCTGGAAAGAGACGTATTGTAAAGCTTGGCCCTCTAGTTGAAACTGATCCTGTAAGTACTGCATTTACACGTGAGCCATCTGGAAGAACAGCATCGAGCAATGGTGAAGCATAGGAAACATAGCTTTTGGATAATTGTGCCATCTTTATTATAAAATCCTCCAAAGCCTCGATTGTCTGGAATGTTATATTGGTTGCAATGTGTCCTTCTTTTTTGTGGATTATGTAAATTGGCACATTTATTCCATCACATTCAATATCCTCAATAAAGGAATCGTGCATTAGTGGTTCAATTCTTTCCAAGCCGAGCAGATCTCTTGAAAGATAATACATCAGCTTGTGCCTACCTTGTCTTGTGAAGGTATAGCCACGCTTTCTAATTATTTCTTCAACCTTTGAGAATAGTTTCTCTTTTGTTAGTTCTTCTATTGTAAGAACTTCTATGAGCTCTGCTTTTATCAATTCTATCTTTTTGAGCTCATCTGAGCTAAGGTCTGGTTCAATTACGAAGTAAACTTTACGGCCTTTTGTTTGCTCTACTATCTTTGCATATGCATAGCCTGGTATCAAAGTGATTACATCAGGAAGCTTCGCTGTCACTTCTGCTTTTTCACCTTCCGCAAAAAGCTTATCTTTTAAGCTCACTATTGTTTCATGTTCTGCTTCAGCTGATTGTTTGCGCTTAACATCCTGAGATGTTCCAAGGTCTGCTAACCCGGAATCTGTTGCAAAGGCAGGTATGTAAAAATGCTCATCAAACTGCTCTTCTTCAAGCGGTGATTGGCTTACTTTTTTAGATAGGGTTTTTAATTTGCTTAAAATAGTCTTAAAGCCAGATGGCTTAGTCAATTGCTCTTCTTCAACTGCATTTTGTTTTTCTGATTCGTCTTTATATTTGGCTCTATTATACGTTAAAATGCTACCTAAAACAGATATTGCTGCTTTTCCACCCCGCACAGGTGGTGGCTTTGCTTCGCTCTTTATAATTTTACCTCTTAGCACCTCAATTTTTCCCTTTTTTGGCACTAACTCAATGTAAAGTGGTTCAAGTCCAGCAGCTTTTTTTGCTCTGTTAAGCAATTTGTGTGATTCGAGAAATGTTTTCAGTATTTCTTCATCAAGAAAATGTCTGTTGAGAAATGAGCTTTTCTTAAGGACTACGGATAGGTTCTCGTATGTCGCTTTAGAAATCATTTTTTCTTCAAAGCTTGCTTTTAGCTCTCTTAAACATGCCTCTTTACTAAGTGCACCTTTCTTGAAGCGCTCGAGAACAAGAAGAGATTCTAAGCGCTCTTTAAGGTCAGAAACTTCTAGTTCAATCCTCGCTATGTCTTCCAGGTTTTCAAACATTTTTATCACCGTGTCCAAGATCTTTAAATTCACCGATTGAATTTTTGAAGCGTTCGTTATATTTTGTCTTAAGCTTGTCCATACTCTCTGATAGTGTTATAATTCGGTTTATTATGTCCTTTCTAAGGTCAGATATTACTGCATCAATGATATCTGCTTCATGCAATATTCGAGGATCTTCTCTTTTGCTCATTGCGGATTCGATAAGCTCAGACTCGATCTCTTTTCGCCTGTTATCTGCCTTTCTTAGCTCACTTATCGAGCGCAATATGTTCTCACTCTGCAAGATGAGATCGCTTATGATATCTATGAATTCTTCAGACATTCAAATCACCCATATAAATTCTTACAAAATCAAAACCAGATTCAAGTATAAAGTTTATCTTATAGGAATATGCACTACCATAAACATTTGCAACGATGTGTGCTTTGCCGATGTTATAGCCGGATTCAATAAATTCTGTTGAAACGTCGACTGTTGAACCGATATAATTATCAAGGTAGAAATCGAGTTTTCCTTGGAAGATTTCATTTGTGTCTATGCGCCTTATTTGATACACGAGCTCGTCTAATTTTATTGGTGTGTTTCTATCTAGTTTTCGAACAGCAAACAAAAGATGCTCGTTTTCCATTATAAAGACATTGACATCATTAATCTTTGATTCGTATGCATTTACAGAGAGGTTCGCACCAATGAAAAAATTGCCCTCGGATTTTTTTCGTCTTGGGCTTATGATATCAGCGATTGTCTTCTTTTCGCTAAAGATCATATCGGAAGCTGAATTGATATCAAGAGCGTCTGATAAATTTATGGTTAAGAGTCTTTTCGAACCCTCTCCTTCAGAGGAAACCATCGAAATTACAGAATCAATGTTTTTCATTGTGGCTTCTGCCTGCTTTAGTTCGTTGTATTCCTTTATCTTAGTAAGGTAAGGAAGACCAACTTGGAGTATAAGTGAGACAACAACTAAGCTTATAAGGGTGTAAAGCACTGCGCTTACAATTGTTGATTGCCCTTTACTTTTCATTTTGCAATTACCTCCGCGTTGCGCAGAAGCTCTAACCTGTACTTAAACTTGTTTTTAAGGTTAAAGCTTGCGTCACAAAAATTAAATAAATAGTCATTTAAAAGTGTTTCTTTGCTTATAATAACTGTTGTTCCATCAGGCACTGTGCCTGAAACAACGCTGCTATAATAATTGCAATCCTCACCAGTGTAATTGCCAAAAACGTACTGCCTATTATCATCGTATGCTACAAAAGCAAGCTTCATTGTGAGGCCTTTGGTTGCAAGATAGTTCTTAAATCGCAATGCTGTTTGGCTCATAACTGAGTTTAGGTCATTTAAGTAAATGCCGGATGCTCTTGCTATTGCTAATTCTTTCTTTATGTTTTCAATCTCAAAAGCCCCTGTTGTTTTAAATGTTGATGCAGTGCGTATTGAAACTATAGCAGCCAATACAAAAGCAGCCAGTATGAATGTTACTAATAGATATGCTTGTGCTTTTTTGCCGCATTGGTTCAGATTATCCTTACTGAGAATCGTATGGTCTAGCATATAGTTTCATCACCACAAGTTTATGATGTGTTATGTTTCCGTCAAAAAGGTATGCTACAAGTACATAGTTTCCAGATTCTGGCTTTTGTCCTATGCATTGATTGTTCTCATCGCATATTTGAACTTCAAAAGGGTATTTTATGTAACGTGACATTTGTTCCTTTATTGCGAGCAAAGAGTTTTCATCGGAGGCGGCTATAATTGAAGCCCTGAGAGAATTGTCCTCGGCTATGGAAAGAAGAGCTGATTCGCAGTTTGCTCTGACTTCAGAATATTTTGCTTGTGGAGTAATAGTTGGTATGGAGAGCATAGCTAACATGCCAATTATGATAACGCCTGCAATCATAACCTCAAAAGTTTTCATCACCTTTTGAGCCTCCTTATAAAAATGAACATTAGAATTGAAATTAATATAAGAATAAAAAGTGTAATAAAATCAAAATTTTTGTATTTATTTATAAAAGTCATTTCTGCATTTATATCTTCAGACGGCACAGGGATGTTGAAATTCGAGATCTCTATTTTTAGCCCATTAAATTCATCTTCTGATAGTATTTTTCCACGGTATTTCAACTCAGTGCTTTCATTTGGCTTTAAGGCCATAATCTCAATAGAAATTTTTTTTGATGACTGATTTATTTGGGCTGGATAATTGCTTTTTATCTCATTAATATCTTTATCAATTATTTCAGGAATAAAGTCAATCAAATAAAATTTGCTTAATGGCTCAGAACCGGTGTTTTTAATTGAAAGAATAATCAAAATGGCGTAACTTTTTCCTTGTATTGAGTTTATTTCTAAGATTTGAACTTCTCTTTTTATTGCAAGTGAGTTCCAGATTTTTTCTGTAGAAGTTGGGATTGTTTTAAAATAATCTTTGAGCTTTTCATAGAATAAAATCTTCTCTTCATCGTAATCTATAAGGTAACTTTTCAATAATGAAATTTTGGCTATCTTTGAGCTTAGCTGTTCAAGGCCGCTCTTTAATTCTACAAGAGAGGTTCTTGCGGTTTCATAATCGCCATAGTTTATTTTCTCTTTTAAGGCAACAATCTTGTTTTTTAGGTTTAGCAGCTCTTCTTCGGCTTCTTTTTGTTCAAGCAAGGCCAGAGCATTGTTCTTTGAAATTTTTTCAGAGATTTGTTCTGCAAGCTTCTCAAGGTCTTTTGCTTTGGACTCTGCATTTAGCAGGATTATTTTTTCTGATTCAATTTCTGCTTTGTTTAAGGCAGCATCAAAAGCAGTAAAGTGCAGCATTATTTTCTCGGAAGTTGTATTGTTTAGATTGATTTTCAAAATCGACTCTTTAGATGAATCACTTGGTTCCTGCTTAAATATCTGTTGTTGCTTGTCAAACGACACAATTATTTTGAAAACATCACCGGAATGGTTTAATTTAGCAGTTAGCTCATTTCTGTCTGTTTGTGTTATTGAAATAATATTGATTTCGGGCGGCTTAGAATCAACAAAGAAGCTAATTGTTTGGGTGCTATTTAAGTCCAGTTCATCTACTAAGGTTACAGTTACCTTGGCCTCACCATCTATGCTCTTCAGCTCAAACTCAGAAATAAAGCCTTTTTCAGTCTTTACGAAGCTTAGCTTTTCTGTTTCGGTACCTTGCGTTATTATCCCAGAAATGCTTTTTATGTTAGCGTTTGAATCGAAGGGCTCAACAATAACATTAACCCTCTCTGCTGAAAAATACCTCAAGCCGTTTAAATCTCTGTGACTCATGTTTAAATCTAAGATACTTAGAGCAAATTCTGGACCTTTGGTTGAGGTTACTAAGCAGCTTTCTTTTTGGCTTGTAGAGCTATTTCCAGCCACATCATAAGCCGTTACTGTATAACAGTATTTTCTTCGCTCAAGTGCATTGTGCTCGTATTTTGTTTCATCTGAAGGTACCTTTATATAGAATTCCTTTTTTATCACACCAAATTCAGTGATCTTAATAACATAATAATCAATGCCACTCAAATCAGAAGCTGCGGCCCATGAGATATTCGCTTTTTTATCTGAAAGAAACGCTGAAACGTTTGAAGGTGCTGTTGGTGCCTTTCTATCTAAAATTATGCTTGCCGCAGCAAGAGCTTCGCTATTGGAATCTCGTGCTTTAACATATATTGTTTTGTTTCCATCTGCCAAATTGCAACCATATGAATCGGTAAGTAAAAACTTCATCTTTTGTGAATATGGTTGCCAATTTGTCCAGCTTTCTGAATCACAAGAAAAGCAAATCTCCTCAGCATTAGCAATTATTGAAACATTTAGCTTAAGGTCATTTGTGTATTTATTACCGTCTTCGATCAAAACATAATCTATGTGGGCAGCTATAGAAAAAGATTGGCAAATAACAAGAGCAAAAATGCAGTAAACTAGTGATTTATTATCCATAGTTCTCAATAGAATACGCTCTCTTTGTTTAAAAGCATTATCGGAAATTGACTATGCTTTTGAAAGAGCGATTATTTTACTTTTAAGCCACATTTCATCTAAGCTTAAGCTCAAAGTTTCGTTGCCTAAAATAAAACAGGGCACTTGTTTTAATTCAATGCCATAAGCATTTAGCTTTTCTGTGCTAATATCAACAAATATGACCTCATAAGTAAATTTTTCAGCCAATTCTTTGTCTAAAGACAATTTTTTTAGCATTTGTTCGAATCTGGCTGACTCAGAATCATCTGATTTCAAGAAAGCTATAATCTTTATTTTACTCTTAGCTTTTGGGTCTTGAGTAATGCTCTGGTTTATGAAAGATGGCAAAAAAACTGCAAAAAAGAAAAGCGAAAAAATAAGCAAAAGAACAATTGAAACCTTGACAAAGGGCTTTAGCGCCATAAAAATGCCTCTTTCTTGTTTATTTTTGTCGTTTTAGCTGCATGATGATGTTGTGTCGCTAATTGTATCGCATTGTAATGGAATTATCTTAATCTCTGAAACTGTTTTTTCATGATTTGCAGTCAGATATGCAATGCCTGTTGCCCCAACATCAATGTAAAGGTTGCTGTTCTTGTTTGAATCTGAGCTATTATCAGCATACTTTGCAATAACCTTGAAGCCATTTAAGTCAACAGAACCTGTGTTTTCTATCTTGACTGAGACAAGCTCGCTTCTGCCTTTGTCATAAGTGCAAGAAATTATTGTTATGCCAGCATTGCTGCAGTTTATTCTTTTTCTGCCAATTTCTTCGCCTTTGGTTATACTTTCACCAACAAAACTGTGAAGCCAACCAAAATACGTGGCTGCCAAGATAACACTTACAAGTACTAGTAAGACAGTAGCAATTATTGGGCTTATGCCTTTTTGTGACATGTGAGTGTTTAGCATAGGTAGCATAGGAACACATAAAAAATAAAAAAATAATAAATTTAAGTATATTTAGCTTGTGCAATCTCTTTCAGCATATATTTTTGGATATTCAACAGAAGTCACTCTTACTCGAGTTGTTGTTGCAGTGCATGTCGCTGTCTTAGTATCAGTTTCTTTTGGTGAAAGCACATCAAAAGAAATCGTGGCTGTTGCTTTTGTTGCTCCTGTTGAATCTAAGCAGTTTACAGTGAAGTTATTGAGGTCGGTTGTACCTGTGTTATCCAATAAAAGAGTTATTGTTGTTCCGGAACGAGTGCAAGTCTTAATCGCAAAACTTCCTCCAAGGCCTTTTAAGTCTTCCCCTGTTTTTGCAGTAGTTTCTTGTGTTGTGCTCATTAAGAAAGGAAGTAAAACCATCACCAGTGCAACCGCAACTAAAACTAAAAGAACTGTTGCAATTACTGGGCTGATGCCTTTTGAGTTCATTATATCACCTCATATAAGTTTATTTGCTGAAGTATAATAAGAATTCGTAGTTTATAATCTTTTCTATTACATTTTTCAAACTAGAAAATCCGTCAGTGTGCTGAGATTATTTCTATTTGTTCTCTTCGAGAAGCTTTGCTTGTACAATGCCATTCTGCCCAGGCCTACTTGTAACAATAGCTTTGAGCTTCTTGCCTTCGTGCTCAACCTCTATGATCGCACCTTTTGTTATAACATTTTGCCTTGCGTATTGCCTATTTGCATCATTCTTTATTACTTGTTTTATCTCTGCAGTGAAAACTTTGCCATTATTGCTTATAGATGCCATTCTTGCCTTTTGGAGCTTTACTTTTTGTGTTTTTCCTCGAGCTTTTGCCTTCTTCCTTTGCTCTTTTTCTGCAACCTTAGTCATTGTTGGTGGATTACCTTTCCAAGCAAGTTTCTTGTCGCAACGTTCAGTGCTATGCCTTAGGCCACCGCTAACTTTCCTTTTTGACTTTAACATATATTCTGCCAAAAAAATCACCTAAAAACATTAAAACATTTTTGTAAAAGCATTAGTATAGTCCAACATGGCTCGAAAAAAAATTTTTCTGCTTTTAAGTAAAACAACTTCTGATTTAAATAGTTTGATGCCAAAAATTAATAAATGTTTGTCTTACTATAAAAAAGACGTTTGCTTTGTTGCTATAGTTCCTGCCAATAGCATACTTAGCAGAAGACAAATTTTAAGTGCTGCTGAAAAGTCTATTGAATCGTTCTGCTCTAAACAGAGATTTTCGAAGAAGCTTGATATCGAATTTTTACTATACCTTTATGGAAAAACAAAAATTGATGAAGCCATAAAAATTGCTAATTCTGGGAAAAGAGATTTGCTCATTGCTATCTCAGAGAAAAAATCTTTTATAAAATGCCTAAAAAAAGAGGGCTTGGGTAGAAGATCGTTTTCTCTTAAACCAAAAATTGCAGAAATGAAAAAAATATATAGTGACGCTATAAAACACATCCGTGGCAAATTATGTAAAAATGAGTTAGAGCTTGCGGTTATAGAAATGCAAACTATGCTCTTGGCAAGGACTTGCAAATGAAAAATTTGTGAATAGTTTTTTAATTTTTGCCAATCACTATTGGTTATGCGGTGATTTTATGGAATTTCCAAAGAAAATGAGCAGATACTGCAAGAAATGTAAGAGGCATACCGAACATAACATAAAGGAATACAAAGGCGGCAGAGCTAGAAAAATGGCAAAAGGCACAAGAAAGCACGAAAGGAACAATCTTGGTTATGGTGGCAAATATCAAGCAGTAGCGCATAAAAAGAAACTTAACAAAAAACCAACATTTAGTGCAATTTGCAATGTCTGTGGCGCAAAGAAGGTCTTTACTATAGGAAAAAGGTTAAAGAAGCCGCAGCTTGTTTAGCTAAAAAATGAAAGTGGTTTAAAGCTTGCTTATTTAAAATATTAACATGGTTTCAAAGGAAGCTGTGCTGTTAATCCTGAAACAGAGGCAAGGCATCAAGTATAATGATGTTTTGTCGAGCATACTAAGCGATTATTCAAGCATAAATTCTGCAAGGGCTGCATTAAGTAGAATTGTGAGGTATTTTTCTGCTCTTGGCTACATAACAAGAAAGTCCGGATCTCTTTACATTACTGATAAAGGAAATGCTTATTTATACAGTAGGATGAAAAGTAAGCTTATAATAAAGCTTAACAGTAGCATAAAAGAAAAAAATGTAAACGAAACTGTGAAGCAACTTTCTGTTTTAATTGAGCGCAGCAAAATAGAAGATGGACTACTTGATATTGCAAGAAAAAATGCTGGATTTTACTTATGTGAAGTCGAGCAAATTTGGTGTGAGCTCGACAAGCAATCAAAGCAGCTAGCTTATTTGAGTGGCGTACTTAAAAAGCAAATCGAGATGTTGAGGGAAATGGATTTTCCAAACAAGAGAGTTTTCAGCAGGGATTTATTGAAGGAAATCTTTGCAAGATTATTTGAGCGTGGGGAAAAAGATACTTTAGTTATAACTGCACCAAAGCAGACTTTAGATACAATTGCGTTGAAGATTGGTCTCCAGACACAAGCAAACACATTAGCAGTACCACCAGATAAGGCGTTTGATTTGTTAGATTTTTTAGAAGAAAAAAATGTAAGGGTGAGTATTGCTTTGCATGGTTTTTTGTTTTCAGTTGGTGAGAATATAGAAGTTGTTGCACCGGCCAGCAAACTTGATCTACTTTAGGATAATACTAGGGGGTCTTAATAATGCGGCTGCCGGGATTTGAACCCGGGCTAAGAGCTTGGAAGGCTCTCGTGCTGCCACTACACCACAGCCGCGTTATGATTGATACTTCACTAAAATTGTTTTTTATTTGTTTTTGTTGTATATATTTGGGGGTTTGATGGGGTGTTTTATAGTCTTTGAAGGGATAGATGGTTGTGGTAAAGGAACGATGCTTTCGCTTGCTGCAAAATGGCTTTTCTCTATGGAGTTTGATAACATACTCCTTACAAGAGAGCCAACTTATTCAGGTATTGGCAAACAGATCAGGAGCATATTGAAGTCTGATACAAACCCCATAGAAAAAGCAAAGATTATGTTGAGCTTGTATATCGAAGATAGAAAAGAGCATGTTGAAAAGGTTATAAAGCCTGCTTTGCGGCTAAACTCAATCATACTATGTGATAGGTATAAGTACTCGACAATGTGTTATCAACATGCTCAAGGAATCCCTATTGAAAAAATAATTGTTGCACATAAGAGAATGCTTGTTCCAGATCTTGTCCTTGTGCTTGATGTTGATGTGGAAATCGCGATGGCCAGAATGAGCTTAGAAAGAAAGAAGAAAGAAAAGTTTGAGCATAGAGACTTCCTAAAAGAAATCAGAGAAACTTATCTTGAAATACCGAAGCTACTTCCTGATGAAAACATAAAAGTAATAGATGCAAACAGAAGCACTGATGAAGTATTTGATAGTGTAAAGAGAGAAATATCTAAAGTATTGAAGGATTAGCATAAGGCAGTTGCTACTACAATTGGTCTTTAAATTTTTCCCTGAAATGACTCCAAGTTATGAGAAAGACGCCGTGAGCTGGCAAGTATGGTTCTAATATGTGGGCGATATTGTTTGTGTAGTCTGGGTGCTTTCTTGTGCCTTCAATCATCAATAGGGTTTCTCTGTCAATAAGACCCGCGTCATTTAGATCCGAAACTAATGCTTCGAAATCCTCTTTTGTAGAAATATACTTTGGCAATTTCAAGTCAGCTGAAACACTTAATATCCACTGCATGTAATCTTTTGCTTCATCAAAATTGTTTTGTGATGTGTGGTAATCAGCCAAAAGCATTGTGAAAAAGGTACTTGCCCCTACGCCGCTGCTTTCTTGACCATAAGTTGGTGGATAATCCATAATTCCGCCCAAGGCACTGTACTTTAAGTTTTTTTCTGTGAAATCAACTGTGCTTTTTAGTCGTTCATCATTGCTTGGGAAAACATTAAAAAATGACAATGCAAGCACTGATGCATCTGGGCCAGTGATAACACTTGTTGCGTCTTCAACTTTTATTGTTTTTATAAAGGTGTTGAGTCGGCTGTTCCACATGAATGACATTATAGATTCGCGAAGGAGATTCTGCTTGTCTAAAGGCGGATATTGTAATCTTATTCGATCGGCCACCGCACTCAACTCCCTAAGTGCTGCACAACACACTGCATTGCACCATATTTCATAGCCGTAATCCATTGGGCTATAATCATGTATTGATGATGGTGTAAGAACAAGGTTTTTGCCAGGTATTATTTTTGAATTTATAAAATCAACTGATTTTTCAATGCGCTCCCAATTATGCTCAGCAAACTCATAATCTGAGCTTTTAGAGACATACTTAGCAAAAGCGTATAAGAAAAGTGCTGTGCAATCTGGCTCAACTTTGCGGTAGCTTGCATCATTACCATGATAATCCCATCTTTGTGGCAACGCACCTGTGTGTCTATTTTGACCTTTTATTGCAAATGAAAGCGCTTTTTTTGCCTCTTCGTACTTTCCGGCATAGACTAGGCCGAGTGTTGAAAGTAAGTGTGATCTGGGGTATATGTAATTAAGCATGGCGCTTAAGCCTGAAGTTATTCCACCATTTTCCAGCTGTGCTTTTGTGATGAGTTCAATGGAGTTCTTGAAAAGCGCTTCGGCGTTTTCTTTATCAAAAGATACGATAGATATACTTGCTTTTTTCTTTTCTTTTTTCTGCTTTTTTTCCTGTAAAATTGGCCTTGCAATTACTTCTTGCTGTTCTATTGGCATTTCTTCTTTTTCCTCTTCTGTGAGGGTTTGTGTATCTTTACTTTCAGAAGCGAATTCCTCAAATACGCTTTTTACTTCTTTCTGTGTTTTATCACTCATATAATAGTTATCGCTTTTTGGCACTGAATAAGAGATTGTTTTTTGAAGTGGTTGCTTCTGAAGTGGCTTTTCTTCAATTATGGGCTCAAATGCATTTGAAATTTTTTCTTTAGGAATCACATCTTTTGGCTCTTGTTTTTCTTGGTCTTCAAATAAAGTCTTTTCAGCACCAATCTCCTGACTTGGAAAATCTGTTTCAAGAGGACTCTCTTGGATGGTTTTTTGGTCTTCGATGAGAGGCTTTTTTATCTTACTTCTAAGCTCTTCCAGGGCATCGGCTGATTCCACTGCTTCTTTTTTCGGTAGGCGTTGCTCTATGTTGTCTGCTAGGAGCGTAGCGCGCTTTAAAGCACTTTCATCGCCGCTCTTGGCCTTTTCAAGCTCTTTTTCAAATTGATAAAGAAACATTGAAATGGAATCATCTTGTATTTCTTCTTCAACAACTTTCGCCTTAAGGTAATTTAATTTTTCTTCAAGCGGTTTTACTCGATCTAAGTTAAAATCTTTTTTGCTAGGGACAAATAGTTGGACCATTCAATCACCTTTAAAATTCTATACATATATAACATGCGGTATATAAAAACTTATCGCATTGGGGCTATAATTTTATTTTTTCAGCAACTCATGAAAAGATGTTTTTATCAACAAAGGTTGTAATTTGTGAATAGTGAAAGAAACACTTTTCCCTGAAATTTGTGATTTTTGTTACATTTTTCTGGGCTAAGTTTAATTAAGGCTATTTTTATGTGTATGCTGATTGTTTCTATATGATTAGTGATCAAACATTAAGCATTTTTTGCATAATTTGGAAACGTTCTTGTATTGCGTTTTAGCAATTTTTTGGTTAAATGTTTAAAAGAAGAAAAGCTATGAGAATAGCGTTTCGGTATTTTGTGAAAAGGTTTGTTTACTAAGCTTCTCTCTTATGTCTCTTATGGCTTTTTTTAGTTATATCATTAAACCAAAATCACCTATTCTCTCTTGTTTCGGTTTCTACAAAAAAGCAATAAATTTGCATGAGGGCGTAATTTGTTTTTATTTGATGCTGTGCAATAATTATTAATGTTTTTACAGCAGTTTTACATATGAATAAAAAAATTCTAGTAACTGGAAGCAGCGGTTTTGTCGGAAAAGCCCTTGTTAGTGAATTAAAGCGAAGGGGTTTTGAGGTAAAAGAATTTGATCTGAATAATGGCATGGATATTCTTAATTATCATGATTGTAAAAAAGCAGTAAAAGGATGCTATGCTGTTGTGCACTGTGCGGCAATTCTCGATGAAAGCTCCAAAATGCTTTTTAAAGTAAATGTTGAAGGTACTGAAAATATTATAAAGGCGGCTTCCGAAGAAAAAGTGGAGAGGTTTTTGTTTATAAGTACTGCTGGCGTTCATGGTCCGCAAGATGGCAAAGTAAGTGAAGAAAGCCCGGTATTACCACAAACAAAGTATGAAAAATCAAAAGCCATGGCTGAAGAAAAAGTTGAAGAGTTTCAAGAAATGATACATATTACAATAATAAGGCCCGCAATTGTTCTCGGACCAAACGAATATTGGAAAAAGATATTTAAAATGATAAAAAGTGGTTTTCCTCTCATAGGCTCAGGGAAAAATAAATGGCAAATAATATACATAGATGATCTTATAGATGCAATTGCTTTTTGCTTGGAAAATGAAAAAACCTCTGACGAAAAGTTTATTGTTGCAGAAGAAAAAGCACTTACTCTTGAAGAACTTTGTCTGGAAATAAGAGTTGCTTTGGGCCTTGAAAGAAAGATTATGAAAATTCCTGTTTGGTTAGGAAAGTTAATTGCTTATTTATACATAATACCTTTTGGGAAAAAGATAATAACTCCCGCACATGTTGACAGGCTGATAAGGAATCGAGAATATTCTATTGAGAGAATAAAGAAAGCTGGTTGGAAACCTAAGTGGGATGCAAAAAAAGGTATTCTGGCATTGGCGAAATCTGCAAAAATGCATTAATTTTTCTTTCTGCTTTTTGCACCGTCCTCAGCTGATTTTACCATTTTTGCCAAGTGCTTTTTTGCTTTTTCTAAATCATTTGAAAGTTTCTCTATTGCTGCACCAACATGTAAAATGTCAGCACCTGCTTTTGTACAATTTTTTGCTTGTTCACATGTTTTTATACCACCAGCAACCACTATAGGTATATCTACCATGGACTTGGCTTCAAAAATCATGTCTATTGGCACGGGCTCATGAGCGCCGCCACCCGCTTCCAATATTGCGATGTGTGCGCCCATGTATTGGCCTGCAAGTGTAGTGACTGCTGCAAGGTAAGGCAGTTCTCTTGGAATTAGCTTTGCCCTACCAATCCAACCAGCCGCTCTCCCAGGCTCCACGAGTATGTATGATGTTGGTATTACTTCTATGCCCGCTCGCTTTACAGGATAGCTTGAGGCAATCTGTGCACCGCTTATATAGTATGGGTCTAAAGAATTTAGCATGCTCATAAAATATATCGCATCGGCTTTTGGGGATATTGTTGCAATGTTACCTGGAAAAAGAATTACTGGGATGTTTGTGTTATCCTTTATTTTTTTTATTGTATCGTCAAGCAATGTTCCCTGGGCTCCAACTGAACCACCAACACTTATTGCAGAAACTCCGGCTTCTTCAGCTATTTTTGCTAACGAACCAGCCTTCTCTGGCTCTTGGTTTGGAGGATCAATTACTAAAAATATAAGCCCCTTTCTTTCCTCAATCCTATCCAGAACTTGGCGATAAACCTTACCAAAATGCTTCTCAAATATTTTCATAAAAACACCACACTATAAGTATTTGGCCTTAAGGGTTTTTAAGACGAAGTCAATGTTTGCTTTTTGGTCGCTTTTTAGAATAACCCCATGTCCTGGAAGTAGCAACTTGAAATCAATATTTTTAAGCATTGAAATTGAGTTTAAAAGTTTTTTTTCGTCACCACCCGGAAGATCTGTCCTACCACAATTACCTGCAAAAAGAGTATCACCCGAAAAAAGAAGCTTTTGCTTTTGTTCGTAGTAGCAGACAGAGCCTTTTGTGTGTCCCGGCGTGTGAATAATCTTTAGTGAAAAAGGTTCGATATTTATGTTTTCATTCCCTGAGAGATGCTTATCTATATTGAAAATAATTTCTTGGCCAGTGATGTTTGCCAGAGTATAGTGAAGGTCACCAAGTTCAATTGCTTCAGCATCTTTTTCATGCATGAATTTCTGAGAATTTCTAAAAAGGTTAGCGCAGCCTATATGATCTGCATGTGCATGAGTGAAGAGAAGTATTGAAACATCTTCTGGTGAGATGTGTAGCTCAGAGAGACCTTCTTTAAGTTGCTTTTCATTTGTGTTTATGCTTGTATCAATAAGCACTATTTCTTTTCCACATAGGATATAAACGTTGCTACCAAGATTGGGGGAATAAAAAGCGAAAATGTTTTTTGTAATGCTTTCAATCATACTTATTAGATGTGGTTTCTTGTTTTTATTTCTTACTTAAATTGCCACCAGTATTAAAATAAAATGCTATGCGGCAGATATCAGTAGTATGACAACCGTGCTAGATTATAGGAAAATTGTAGATAGCATACTGGCAAAGACTGGTAAGAGTGAAAAAGACATAAAAGACATGATTAGCAACAAGATTGAAAGATTCGCTGGTTTGCTAACTGAAGAGGGAGCAGCATTCATGGTTGCAAAAGAGCTTGGATTAGAAGTTGAAATTGAATTCCAATCTGAAAGAAATTTGAAGATAAGTGATCTGAGAAAAGGGCTAAAAAACGTGTGTTTGCTTGCAAGAGTCCTTAATATTGGCGAAATTAGATCTTTTGAGCGAGATGGTAGGAAAGGCCGATATTGCAAAATAGTTATTGCTGATGAAACCGGAGAAACTACACTAACTCTTTGGGATAGACAAGTTCAGATGATAGACTCAGAAAAAATATGCAAAGGGGGTGCTTTGTTTGTTGATGGGTGTTATGTTACTGAATTCAGAGGAAATCTTGCATTGTCCCTTAGCTTAAGAGGAAGAATATATAATGCTGATGGCAGATATGATTTGAGTAAACTTCCCCGAGTAAAGCCATCTCTTGTAAGACTGTCTGATATTAAAGAGCCAACAAAAAATGTTGACTTCTTTGCTAGAGTAACAAGGGTTTTTGACAGGTTCGAATTTGAAAAAGATGGTGACAAAGGAGATGTCCTACGATTTGAGGTTTGGGATGGAAAAAAGATTACAAAGGTGGTGGCTTGGCACAATATTACTAGCAAAGCCCAAAAATTATATAGTGGCGAATTGATTAAGATTGAAGGTGCTGATGTGAAAGAAGGTCGCAATGGCCTTGAAGTACATCTTGGCACGAGATCAAGGATTATTGAAAACCCAAAAACAGAAATTGTTATTCCGGAAATTTACGAAATCACGGGCAAAAGCTATGTCAGGAAGAAGATAAATGAGATTACTGAAGCAAATTATTTTGCCGAGGTTTTTGCAGAGATAGTTTCTGTTAGAAAAAGCAAATTCTTATACGATTTTTGTAATGAATGTCGAGCTAGCTCATCAAACTCTGTTTGTGAAAGATGTGGAAAAAAAACTAAGAAAAGGCTTGTTGTTTCTTTAAGGATAGATGATGGCTTCGCAAATATCAATTGCATTATGTTTGGGCGTGTTGCTGAAAATGTCACGGGCTTTAGCACATTGAAGCTCACTGAGTTGGTTGAAAAAGATGGAACTGACAAAGCACTAAAGTTGCTTGAAGAAAAAATGATTGGTTCTTTCGTTTTGCTTCATGGGACAAGCCGTAAATCAATTGGTCAAAAAGAAGAAATTGAGATGATTGTGGATGATATTTTGCCTATAGATAATAAAAAAGAGGTTGAGGGGTTTTATTATGCTTTATCGGAAATGAAGCCCTGAAAAAACCATAAAAAGCTATTATTCAAATATATTTTTGGTGTGAGTATGAGCACTCAAAGGATAAGGGATTTAACAGATCTTCCAGGTATAGGCACACAAGCAGCCGAGAAACTCATGGCTGCAAACTATAAGACAATAGAAAGCATTGCCATTGCTTCACCGATTGAGCTCACAGAAATTGCAGGCCTCGGCGAGAAAACCGCTGAAAAAGCTATTAACGCTGCAAGGGAAGCATTAGGTATGGGTTTTGAAACTGCCGATAAAGTACATGAAAGACGTGCTAAAATTGGTCGTATAAGTACAGGCAGTAAAGAACTTGACGCGCTCCTAGGCGGTGGCGTTGAAAGCCAAAGCATAACAGAGGTATACGGAAAAATGGCTTCGGGTAAAACTCAATGGTGTTTTCAGCTTTGTGTAATGGTACAGCTTCCTTTAGAAAAGGGGGGACTTGAAGGCAAAGCAATATATATCGACTCAGAGTCAAGCTTTAGACCTGAAAGAATCGTTCAGATAGCAGAGGCTAGAGGCCTTGAGCCCAAAAACGTTTTAAAAAACATATTTGTAGCCAGAGCATATAATGCTGATCACCAAATATTACTTACAGAAAAAGCTGATGAGATTATTAAAAAAGAAGGCGTTCGTCTATTGGTTGTTGATTCCCTCACATCGCAGTTTAGAGCAGAGTATATTGGCAGAGGAATGCTTGCGGAAAGACAGCAAAAATTAAATAAGCACATGCATCAGCTGGCAAGAATGGCTGAAATGCATAATCTTTGCGTTTTAGTTACAAATCAGGTTATGGAAAGGCCAGATATACTATTTGGAGATCCCACTGCACCGGTTGGCGGGAATATTGTAGGTCATGCATCAAAAACCCGTTTGTATCTCAGGCAGAGCAAAGGGGAAAAAAGGGTAGCAAGACTAATAGATTCGCCGAGCTTACCTGATGGGGAGGCAATATACAAAATAACTGAACGCGGCATAGAAGACGTTGATTCTGAGTAAACGATAGTAACCAGATCATGAATAGTTTTTTTGAAGCTTGAAAAACAATTATTCAAAGAGATAAGAAAGAAGTAAGAGCAACAAAAGTTTTATTAAATTACAGTTTGTTATTATTACATGCCTAAACTTCCTGCCCTTTTTATAAACTTCAAGCTATATGAATCTGGTACTGGAAAAAAAGCATTAGAAACCGCAAAAATAATTGAAAAATCAGTTTATGGCAAAGATATTGGTGTTATACTTGTTGTTCAAGCATGTGATATACGGCTTATAGCACAAAATGTTAGCTTGCCAATTTTTGCACAACATATCGATCCTGTAACATATGGGGCGTATACTGGCCATATATTACCCGAAGCGATAAAAGAAGCTGGTGCAATCGGTACGATCTTAAATCATGCTGAGAACAAAAGAGATGATAATTTTCTTGGGTTGGCAATAAAGCGTGCTAAAGAGTGTGGGCTTGAAGTAATGGTTTGTGCAGAATCAGTTGAAAGGGCTAAAAAAATTGCTTCTTTTTTGATAAAACCGGATTTGATTGCAATAGAGCCACCTGAGCTAATATCTGGAGATATATCTGTTTCAACTGCAAAGCCAGAGCTCATAAGTAAGGTTGTTTCATTGGTTGGCAAGAAAAACGCAATACCAATAATAACAGGTGCTGGAATAAAAAATTCACTCGATGTTAGAAAATCTATCGAGCTCGGCTGTTCTGGTGTTTTTGTAGCATCTGGTATAATGAAAGCCAAAGATAAAGAAAAGGAAATTGGTGAGCTTTTGTCTGGCTTTGAATGAGGTGATTTTATGATAAAAGCCAAAGATCTTATTTTGAGAGATATTGCAAAAATAGATGCTGAAGCGAAAATATCAGAAGCTTTTAGTATGATGCTTAAGCTTGGCGAAGATAGTTTAGCTGTTTTTTCAGGAGACTCTTTTTTAGGTTTAGTATCCCTTAGGGAATTCCTTAGGAGACATAGGTTTTACTCTGAAGCAAAGGTTAAGTCTTTTGTTGAAAGCAGAGTGCCGTTTCTATTGGAAGAAGATAGTTTAAGCAGAATTGCTGAGCAAATGTATCATTCTGGCCAAAAAATACTGCCTGTTATGCGGTTAAATAAGATTGTTGGGTTTGTACATGTAAGAGATGTGCTATCACATGCGCTTAAAGATAAAAATATCGCTAATATCAAACTCAATAATATTTGCTCTAAGATTGTTATAGCACAAAAAGAAGATAGCATAGCAAAAGTTTTGTCAATAATGCGTAAGATTGATGTGAAGCAGGTACCAATAGTAGATAACAATAATGAATATTGTGGTTTAGTAACTTTAGATGGTCTTATAGAGAAATATTTCATACATGCAACTAAAAACGGCCTTTTCTCTCTATACGGCAGAAGACCAGAATCAAAAAGGATATTGGATATAAAGGTTCGAGAGCTTTTGGAAGAAACTAAAACTTTCCATCCTTTAGACAATTTAATAAATGTAAAGGATGAGCTTATTGCTAACAGTGTCGTTTTGTTGGTGGATGGTCAAAATATTACTGGGGTTGTTACAGTGAACGATGTCCTTAAGGTATTAATGCATGAAGAAGAGCCAAGTTACAGGATACAGATATCAGACATGCCTAAGTTGAGCAAGTTGGATGAAGAAAAGGCAAGGGCAAAAATAAAGAGTATCTATGAGAAAATCAAAAGAATTTTACATGATGATGTGATGCTCTCAATACACTTCAAATCGCAGAAAAAAACAGGATTGCGAGCCAAGCATTTTGTGAAAGCCAAAGTAACTTCTGGAAGCTTTAAATTTAATGCCTCTTCAGAATCATGGAATTTGTTTACTGCATTAGAGAATGTACTTAGCATATTGAGTAAAGAAGCTTTAAAAAATTCTAAAAGGAGATGTAGAAAAGGTTACATAAAATAGTTCTTTGAGTGGGCATTCCGAAGTTGACAATAGACTAAAAACAAAGTTTGCCCACAGCATACCTCCGCTCTGAGATCCCACAGCACTTCACTATGCGGCTACCGTTGCTCCCTTCCGGGCCTAGCGGGTTCACCACAAAGTGAAGCCGGTGGGGGCAAAGCATCAATGTTTTGCTGTGGCTTTGCTTTTAGCCTAAAGCCTTCTCCGGAACTTCAGCCCGGCATAAAGCGGATTTCCGGTACAGGGAACCGCTAGCTCCCCGGCCTAGCCCACAATAAATTATTGTTTATTTGGGTTTTTAAGGATAGCGTCAAATAGTGCCACAACCATTAACAAATCACTTGTAACTATAATTACTTTTTATTAATTATTTAGATGAATATATTTGTGGGTTGCGAAGTAGAATGCGAGCTTTTTTTTAGAAAGTTGGTCGAAGTTCTTGATAATATTAGCCTTAATAATGTAATAAAGGCTTTTGATTTTGCCAAAAAGTTTTCTGATGAAAAAAAATTTTGCCATCAATTGAGAACAGCAATAATAGCTTTAGAACTAAAACTTGATCAAAGAACTATTGCGGCCTGCTTAATTCATGAGTTAAAGGAAAAGCTCCCTTTTGCTAAAGTAGATGGAAAGACAAAAGAAATAGTAATAGAATCTGCAAATATTTGCGATATAAAGGAAAGAAATTTTAGACGCCTTAGCAGTGAGAGTTTAGCAAAAATACTTTTGGCTTCATCAAAAGATGTTAGAGGCATAATAGTTGAGATATTATCTCAGCTTGATAAAATGAGATGCCTTCAAAAGAGTAAAAACATGGCAACATCGAGGGAAGCAAAAATTACTCTTGAAATACATTCGAAGATAGCTCAAAGACTGGGGCTTGTAGAAGTTAGCTCGGAATTGCAAGATTTGGCAATGTCAATTGTTTTTCCAAAAGAGTACAAAGTAACAAAAGCAAAAATGTTTAATAAGATCCCAAATCCACAAGAAATCATGGAAAAAGCAAAACTAGTTATAAAGGAAATTCTGGATCGTCAAGGCATGGCTGCAGCAGTACAAGGCCGAGTTAAAAGCGTCTATAGCACATATAAGAAGCATCAAGAAGAAGGAAGAAAAGTTGAAGAAATAAAGGATCTTATAGGCATAAGGATAATATGCGGCTCAATAAGAGATTGTTATAAAGCACTAGTAGCGATTATTGAGTCGTTTGAGTTGATTGGAAAGGTTGATGATTATATTATCAATCCAAAAGAAAATAGGTACCGGTCAATACATCTGGTTGTAAAATTAGTTGGATATCCTGTTGAAATTCAAATAAGAACTATTGAAATGCATAGAGATGCTGAATATGGCGTTGCTGCACATTGGCGTTATAAGAAAGGTTATCAATACAGTGAATTAGATTCTGCTTTATCTTTGGCAAAGCAATTAGTGGAGCTTCAGCAAAACTTAGCAAAAAACCTTTTTGATTATGTGAAATTTTCAATTACTGATGATTTCATTTTTGTTTTTACTCCAAAGAAAGATGTTATTATATTGCCAAAAAAGGCCACTATTCTGGATTTCGCATACGCTATTCACACTGATTTAGGAAACAAATTCAAATATGGTTTAGTAAATAATATCAAGAGGCCTATTAATTATAGGCTAAATTGTGGAGACACGGTAAAAATTATTCGTGGAAAGACAAAAACAGTCAGCCTGAAGTGGCTAAAATTTGTTAAAACTCGAAAAGCAAAATCAGCCATAAGGAAAGAATTTGGGGTCAAAAAAAGTAAATTTAAGAAAGTAATTGTGACTCCAAAAATTGGTGAAAGAATTATTATTGCGAAGTGTTGCATGCCGTTGCCGGGGGATACCTTTGTTGGATATGAAACAAGAAAAAACGAGATTACAATTCACAGGGTTGACTGCGCACTTTTATCACACCTTTCTGATAAAAAGATATTTTTAGTTAATCAGAGCATACTTAAAAAGAAAAGATATGCTGTAAGAATTGAAGCATGGGCTTTTAGAAGGGCAGATATACTGAGTGATTTATTTAAGGAGCTAGAAAAAAACAAAGTAAAAGTGCTTAATAGTGAGATTAAAATAGACTCCCAAAACACAATAAGAATGTTATTCGACCTCAAAATAAGAGATCGTACACACTTGGAAAGAGTGAGCAGAGCACTTGAGAAAACTCAAAATGTAATCTACGCAGAAAGGGTTTAGCAATGTTTTGGAGATAGAAATAAATATGGCTGTGCATATTATACTATTGGTAGTTCATAAGAAATAACAAATTGCTGGCTTTTAACCAGCAGGTAAAGAGGAAAATCAATAGTAAGTTAAGAAGGTGATTTAATGAAGAAAACAAAAACAGGCATATATGGTCTCGATGAGCTCATCGATGGTGGTTTCCCTACAGGTAGGACAATATTAGTTAGTGGCTCTTGTGGTTCTGGAAAAACCACCTTTGGAATACAATATATTTACAATGGTGCTGAGCTCTATAATGAGCCAGGTATATATGTAACACTTGATGAAAGACCATCACTGCTTAGAGAAGATTGTCTAAATTTTGGCTGGGATTTAAAAGAACTAGAAAACAAGAACATGATAAGAATAATTGATGGCACTGTTGCTAGAATGGGGTTCCCTACAGAGGAAGAGTTTGCTTTACCGAGCACAGGTCTTGACATAGATAAGCTTCTTTTAGAAATATTAGCATCAATAAAGAGGTTTGGGGCCAAGAGGATTGTTATAGATTCAGTAGCATCTCTTGGACTTACTTTGAGAACAGAAGAAGATATAAGAAGAGGGCTTCTGAAGCTAAATTATCTCTTAGGTAAAGCCGGTACAACCTCCTTGCTTATATCAGAAATAGAAGTAGACGATAAAAGATTTAGCAAATATGGTGTTGAAGAATACATTGCAGATGGAGTAATACTTATGCATTATATCGGAGTCGGTGGCGGCATAACTAGGGCTCTACAAGTTGTAAAAATGCGTGGTGTAAAGCATTCTGAGTATATACATCCTTTAGAGATAACAAAAAGAGGGATTGAAGTAAAGAGGATTGAGCAAGCAGACATTTGAGTTATTGATTTAGACCCTAATTTTGTTTAGTGGGGCGGGCGAGACTCGAACTCGCGACACCACGGTCTTCAGCCGTGTGCTCTCCCTCTGAGCTACCGCCCCGGCTAATGAGAATATAGCAAGAGATCTTTTAAACATCACTTTGTGGTCTCATATGTGGGAATAATATGACTTCTTTTATTGATGTCTTGTTTGCTAAGAACATAATTAATCTGTCTATGCCAATTCCTACACCACCCGTTGGTGGTAAGCCGTAACCAAGAGCCTTTATATAATCATAATCCACTAATTTTGTAACGTTATCTTTTTCGAGGGCAATTTGTGACTCTAGTCTTTCTTTTTGTTCTATTGGATCGTTGAGTTCTGAAAAACCATTTGCAAGTTCATAACCATTGACAAATAGCTCAAACCTTTCTGTAAAATAATTTTTATCTCTGCTTTTCTTTGCCAGAGGAGATACTTCAATTGGGAATTCTGTTACAAATGTTGGTTGTATCAAAGAATCTTCTACAAAATTTTCAAAGAGAAGTACAACTAGCTCGCCTTTGGTCTCAATATTTTCTGCTTCTTTTAGTCCTTTTTTTTGGGCCTCAGTCAATAGTTTTTTGAAACTTAAGGACTCAACATCAATATCCAGAAAATCTTTTATGAGATCGCTCATGCTTTTAATCTTCCATTTTGGCTTAAAGTCAATTTCAGTATCAGCAAATTTAATCTTATATTTACCGTTTGTCTCTTTTATAACCTCACTTATAAGCTCTTCAGTTAATTCCATCATGCCATTATAGTCTTTATATGTCTCATATATCTCAATCATTGTAAATTCGGGGTTATGTAATGTGTCTATGCTTTCGTTTCTAAAATTTTTTGCAATTTCGAAAACCTTTTCAAAACCACCAACTACGAGGCGCTTTAGATATAATTCTGGTGCTATACGAAGATATAGCTTCTGTTTTAGAAAATTATGATATGTTTCAAATGGTTTTGCTTTTGCACCACCATAAATTGGCTGTAATATTGGAGTTTCAACTTCTATGAATCCTTTGGATTCTAATATGTGTCTTATTTTAGATATTGCTTTTGCTCTCTTTAGGAAGACATCTCTAGTCTCCTGATTACAGATAAGGTCAAGATGTCTTTCGCGATATCTTCTTTCTGTATCTTGAAGGCCATGAAACTTTTCTGGAAGAGTTGCGATAGACTTTGAGAGAAGAACATAATTGTTCACCCAAACGGTAAGTTCGCCCATCTTTGTTCTAAAAACCCAACCATTTAAGCCGATTATATCACCAGTATCAATTAACTCCTTGAAGAAATGGAATTTCTCTCTGCCAAGTTCATCTTCTTTTAGGTATAATTGTATCTTGCCAGTAAAATCTCTAATATCCGCGAATATTGCTTTGCCATGGTGTCTAATAGCATAAATTCTCCCAGCTAATGAAACAGTTTCTTTTGCTTTCTCGTGTGTTGCTTTTTCATATTTTTTTATAACAGCATCTATTCTTTGTGGATTCTCAAAACTATATTCATAAGGGTTAACTTTACTTGAGATTATTTTTTTGAGTTTACCTATTTTTATTTCATCGAAGCCAAGCTTCTTAATTTCTAGGTCATTTAATGTATTCTCCAAAAACATCACTTCTTTTTATTGGGGCTGCTGGGATTTGAACCCGGGTCTCCAGCTTTTTTGAATGATTCCCAAAGCTGGTATGCTAAGCCAAACTACACCACAGCCCCTTTGGGCCCGACGGGACTTGAACCCGCGACACCTGGATTAAAAGTCCAGTGCTCTGCCAGCTGAGCTACGGGCCCACAAAGTTATAAAATATCATTTTGTAGAAAATACATAAAAGAGTTGCACCGAGCTATTTAAAAAACTGCCATACTGTGTGATAATAAAAAGTATTTACACAAAAGTTAATTAAGAGTTTTGCTGAAAGAAATAAATGATGCCAGAAGTGGTAGTTCTTAGGTATGGTCATAGGCCTATTAGGGATGAACGTGTTACAACACACTGTTGTTTGGTTGCAAGAGCTTTTGGTGCTGATGAAATAACAATAATAGGCAATACAGATGAAAATCTAAAAAAAAGGATTGAGAAAGTAGTTAAAAATTGGGGCGGAAGATTTAAGGTTGATTTTAAAAAATCTTGGTTAGAAGAGGTCAGAAGACTTAAAGAAGAAGGTTTTAGTATAGTTCATCTTACAATGTATGGAAAACCTCTTGAAAAAATAATTGAAGATATTAGAAAGCATAAAAAAATAGCAATAATTGTTGGCTCAAAGAAGGTTGAACCTAATGTGTATATTGAAAGTGATTATAACATATGTGTTACAAAACAGCCACACAGTGAAATTGCTGCTCTTGCAGTTTTTCTTGATTGGTACTTTGATGGGTCTGAGCTTTCGAAAGCTTTTGCTGGTGCAAAAATGAAAGCAACAGAAAAAAAATTTAAAAAAACAGGTGGAAAAAATGGCTTTTAAAATATATAAAGAGGCGGCATTTGTTGATTTTTTAAATAAAAATGCCGGGAAGGGTTCACACTTAGTAGTTGTAGTATTGTGGGAAAGTCGCAAACCAATGAAAGATGAAAAAATAGCTGATAAAACAGGTCTTAAAGTAACAGAGGTGAGGACAATATTAAATAGGCTGCATTACCGTGGCATAGCAAACTATGAAAAGGAAAGAAATGAAAAAAGTGGCTGGTATAATTATAGTTGGTTTATTGACAAGAAAAAGCTCATAGGGCTTATAATAGAAGAGCTTTGTGAAACAGCAGATAAGCTAGAAAAAGAGAAAACAATAAAAGAGAATTATACAATATTTGTATGTAAGCAGGGTTGCTCAGAGATTCCTTTCGAAATTGCGGCAGAATATAATTTCAGATGTCCGGAATGTGGAAGAGACATGAATTGTATTAATCCGAAAAAGCTTAAAAATGAGATCAGGAAGAAAGTAATTTCAATTAAGAAGCAGATTGAGGCTTTGAAAAAGGCATAATTACGCAAAATGTTGGACAAATAATGCATAAGATGGTGAAATTTTATTTTAAATAAATATTAATTATAAAGATTTATTTTAGGAATTGGTCGTTTAATAAGGTTATTTAGAAAAAAATAGCCTAAAAATCTGAAAAAATATATTAAATAAGTCCAAAAAAGTTATTTTTGTAGCGGGGTGGGGCAGCTTGGAGTGCCCGTCGGGCTCATAACCCGAAGGTCGATGGTTCAAATCCATCCCCCGCTATAATTAAATTTTTAATATCTTTTTAAAGTTAAAAACAAATTTTACAAAATTTTGCTATGTAAATTAAAATATTTTATAAAATTTTATAAGAAGTAACTATGTAATAAGTTTATAAAAAACTTTTTAGAGATGTTTGGGTTTAAATCAAATATGTAATAGTCTTCAAATTGAAGTATTTTATATGAAATATTTTATAAAGTGGTTTAAGAAAAGTTATTTTATAACTATGTAATTTTAGAAAATCTTTCATTACTTGTAATTACTAAAATTAATGGTTTTTACCGTAAGTTTTTTAAGTAAATACTGTAATAAATGTAAATATGGTAGTTAAGAGAATATTGAAAGCATTAATAAAGTTAGGTATTAAAATTAAAAATTGGGCTATTGAAGAAGACGAAAGTTCTGTTTATAGTAGGGTGGAGTATAGTGAGAGTAACAAAGAGCTGAGATCTCTTTGGGATTTTTTATCTTTCAATGAGAACACCCAAGCATATCATTTAGTAAATGTCCTGGGTTTTGATGAATGGGTAGATATGCCAGAGATAAGAAGAAGAATAAAAGAACTTTTTGGGGTGGATTACAAAAATGAACGCAGCTTATATCCATATTTAAAAACACTTGTAGATATTAACTTAGTTGAAACACATAGCATAGGTGGCCGCAGAAAATGGAGAAAAAGAGAGTTTCTGTTTGAAGTAAATGTCTATGAAAATCAATCAAAAGACAATGCTGATTTAGCAAAAAGGAAAGAAATCAGAAAGAAACTGAATCTAAAGAGTTCCTTTTAAAGATTCACAGAGCCTTTTGAAGTTAGTTAAACGTTCGGAGTAAGAATAGCTTTTCAGAAACCATTCATGAGAAATTAATTTGTTACAAGTAGGCAATATTATTTCCTTACTGTTTTGATCCGTTCTCGTTGTGGGTAGTTTCGAAAGAAAGTTCTCTAAAAGAATTTTTTCATTATTGCTGCTAACCCATTGTCTATCTAAAACTTTTTCGCATGCTTTTGCAGCCAGTTGTTCATTTATTTGCTTGTCACTTAGGTAATAAACTGCTTTCCATTCGCCTTTAGATGACCATCTATGTGCTGGATTCTCACCAGTATTAAAGAAGTTAATCAGTTTCTGAAAAGAATCAACTGGGATTATAATTGAATTTTTAGAAGGCCTTATAAAAGGTACATCTGACAAAACCCCTTTTCTATGGTACTTATATCTTTTACCACTAGATTTGTTAACTGCCTGTGTATAGCCATAAAGTGCCCTAAATAATTTTTGATATGTGTAAGATGCTCTACTAACTGACTTTGGAATTATAAATTTATATTGTACAAAATAGGCTTTTAGCGTTTAGACCACCCTCTATAGTTCCGATAATACTGTTAGAGTATATTTGGAGCTTTTTATGTATAAGTATCTAAGTATTATTGCGATAATTATTAAAATATTGCTTATACATAATGTTTTTTAGCTTTTGATCAATAACTTTAAGTCTCTTTTTAATAACTTACTTTGGTACTTCCTGTCTTGTCGAAATAAGCAAAATATCCTTAGACGAGATGACTTTGCTGTAAGGTATGCTTTTTTCAGTTATTATCTTTCTAGCTTCAGCTTTTGAGTTCGCTTTTAAAGGTTCTGTAGTTATTGTTTCTATTCTTCCCTTTTCGAGGTTAATTACAAGGTCAAAAACTTTACCTTTGCGTTCGCCATCAATTGTATATATTTCTTTCCCAAAAAGTTCTGAAAGTCTCACAGTCATTTAAAACCCTCCCTTCAACAATTATAAAATCTCATAATATATTATCTTCTTAATATTTAAACCTTGTGTTTAGTCTACTAATTTTATTGCTCACATTAACGTTTTGATTATCGGAACAATGACCTCTCAGTATTTTTTAGCTATTTAACTCATCAAGTGGACTCTTAACCTTTTTTAGCTCCTCAACAGAAACTTTCGTGTATATTTGCGTAGTTGACAAATTACTATGCCCCAAAAGCTCTTGTATTTTTCTTATATTCTCTCCTCGTTCAAGTAAATGTGTTGCGAAAGTATGCCTAAAGCTGTGCGGTGTCACATTTTTATTTATCCCCGCCTTAATCCTAGCTTTCCTCACAATCCTTTGAATAGTGTCCACTGATATTGGCCTTCCCTTATAATCTGAAAAAACATATTCGCTATTTTTTTTCCTCTTTTGCAAATAACTTTTAAAATCATTTATCCAAGAATCTGAAAGTATTATAATTCGGTCTTTGTTTCCTTTCCCACCTCTTACAAGTGCTGTTTTTTCAGCCAAATTTAAATCATTTATTTTCAACTTAGTGACTTCACTAACTCGCAGACCGCTTGAATACAAAAGCATCATTATAAGCTTATCTTTCTTTCTTGTAGTGGAATTTATAATTCTCAGTACCTCTTCGCGGGTCATCACAACAGGCAACTTGGTGCCTTTTTTTGGTCTTTTTATATCTTCCATAACCTCGCTTTTAAGATACTCTTTGAAGAAATGCCTCAACGCAGAATAAACCAAGCACATTGTTGAATCCGTTGCATTATTCTGTTTTTTGTATGCCATGTAAGCAATGATATCTTCTCGATTTACATTTAAGGGATCTTTCTTAACAAACTCGAGAAACTCTTTTAAGTAAAGCAAATACATCTTCAGAGTTCTGGCTGAAAAACCACCAACTATAAGTTCTCTTCTAAACGCTTCTACGTACTTCTCAATAAAATCATCTTTTTGTGACTTTGCAATGTCCATCATTAATATATTGCTTAATCATTTAAAAAAAGCATTTGGTAAATAATCATAAAAAACCACTTTGATCAAAAATTTAACTATGAATTGTTGTCCTTATTGAATCACCTTGCTTTTTCACCGCTATACTAACTTCTTTCCCGCTAAAATTGATTCGCCTTTTTAAGTAGTTCACATTATATGGCAATTTTGGATTTATGCTTATTTCTCCTTTTGGAGCAAACGGCTTAATACCCAACATAAATTCATCTATGGCCCTTATTACAAGTGCAGCACCCCATAATTGTAATTTACAACCCATCGGCTCAAAATTGTTACTATTCCATGATTCGCCTATACAGCCAACAGCGTCATCTTCAGTTAACTGATCCATAATTTTTAAGATTTCATAGCCTTTCTCAGTTCTACCAAGCATGAACTCAGCGCAGGCCAGCCAACCGGTGCAAAGAGACCAAGCTTGGCCATTGTGATATGCTGCTGGATTATACTCCTTGCTATTTCTTGATAGACTCATAACCCCTTTTTCACAGAACATGTCCTCGGATTCGAAGCTCTCAATTTTTTTGCTAAAAAGACCCATTAATATTGCCACAAGTGCATTTGGTCTTTTAGAAAAATCCATTTGATCTCCAACAAGACGATCAGCGTATACACCATCAGAGTAAAAACTTTTTTGAATAATATGTCTTTGCCTTCTAGCCACGCTTTCAGACTCACAGGCCAAAGCCAAAGCTTTACTGCTCGGTCTTTTTGTGATAAAAACTAGTTTCGAGAAATCATCCAGAGCTTTAGAAAATAATGCTTGTATTTCTATGGCATTGTCACGTCTGTTGATAGTATCCATCCATGTTTCATTTTCTTTTGAATCATGCGATATAAAACCACGACTATCACACCTAGATAGTAAGTACTCAATTATTTGACACATCACTTCAAGATTTTTTTCCAAAAAACTTAAGTCTCCAGAGAATGCAATGTAATCATAAATAGCAGATATATACATAATGCTAGAGTCTATAGAAGAATAGTTTCTTTCATTTTCATAGATGTAATTTGGAACTTTTCCATCAACTACATTTTCAGAAAATAGTGTTAATATTTCTTTTGCACGACCCAAAAAACCAGAATATAATATTGCCGGTATGCTCCAAAAAAGATCTCTTCCCCAAAATTGCAAAAACCAAGGCAACCCAGCATAGTAGGCTCTACCACCAAAAAGCAACTCCATATTTATTGTAGCTTTCTTGTAAAGATTAGAAATCAATAGATCATCTGATTCAATGTTTTTTGCCAATAACTCATAAAAATTTCTTTTTACAAATAAATCATCACTGCTAATTTTCTTCTCAGAACCAATCGAGAAAACAATTCTTACTTCTTTCCCATCTAAATAGAATCTGCCGGGAACATAGAATCTTTGTCTTTCTCCACATGGGCTGTGTTCTTTATACTGCGGCTCTAATCTAAAAGACATTTTTCCAAGCAAGCAGGAAATGCAAATCTTTCCAAGCTCAGATTCTACCTCAACTATATTAGAATCTTCTAAAAACTTTGTTTGATATGTTCTTTCATGCCAATTTTCTTCACGTCTTCTGATATTTAATGCGACCTCTAATTCAGCATCAATATTTTTTTCATTTGCATTTTTCAGTTCAACAACTATACAGGCATCACTCAAAGGGGTCCAAACCGACTGCAAAAAAACACCATCTTTCAAACTATGAGCATGAGTGGCTCTTGCAAAATCATATGTTGTTTTAATACAGTTATTTTCTGATAGGTATTCTCCACCAACTTTAAAATCAAAAAATTCCAGGAACTTTTTATTTTGCGACCAAAAACCAGTCCATTTTGTTTTGAATCCAGTGTCGCAATACCTATGAAAAAAACAATTTTTGTTGCTTAAAAAATAAGAGTATTTTCCTAAATTATAATTTTTACTTAAAGATGAAAACATTATTCCAAATATAAAAATGAAAGTTATTTAATCTTTATTATTTTTATTTACTATCGAAAGGCGGTTTAATGCAAAAAGATTTCACGGTTTTTGAAGTTGGTTGGGAAGTTTCAAATAAAGTTGGTGGCATATACGCTGTTCTTTCAACAAAGGCAGCTGAATCTAAAAACAGCCTTAAAAACTTTTTTACAATAGGGCCTTATTTTAGAAGAAATGCAGCCATTGAGTTTGAGGAAGAAACTCCTTCAAAAGAGTTCGCACAAGTATTTGATTACTTAAAAAAAACCCACGGCATTATCTGCCACTCAGGCCATTGGCTTGTTCCAGGCAGACCAAAGTGCTTACTAGTAGACCCTAATGATTTAAAAGCAAAAACCAACGAAATAAAACGCGAATTTTGGGATCTATATAAGATCGATTCTCTGGGCTCAGGTGATGATTACAACGAACCAATTGTTTGGGGCAAAGCAGTCGGCCTCTTGCTGGAACAACTCATTAAAGAAGTCTTCTCAAAAGAACACGAGTTAAAAAAATGCATAGTTCATTGTCATGAATGGCTTTCTGGTGGAACACTGCTTCATTTAAAGCATTATTTGCCAGAAGCAAAAACAATTTTTACAACGCATGCAACCATGCTCGGAAGGTGTATAGCTGCCTCAGGAGAACCGTTACATGAGGAAATACTTTCAAAATTAAATACTGATGAAACAATGCCAATAGATCGCGCTTACCGATATGGCATACAGGCAAAGCACCTCACTGAAAAAGCCTGCGCAAAAAATGCGACAATATTTACAACAGTTTCCGATTCTTGTGCAAATGAAGCCAAATATATTCTTGGGCGAAAACCAGATATCCTGACACCAAACGGCCTTAATGTTGAAAAGTTTTATGTGATGGAAGAACTCGCAAACTTGCATGTTGTTTATAGGAATATCATTAGAAGATTTTTATTGGATTACTTTGCGCCTTATTACTATATAAATGTCGAAGATAGTTTATTTTATTTTATATCCGGCAGATACGAAACAAGAAACAAGGGAATAGACCTTTTCATAGACGCGCTTGGCTTACTCAACAAAGAACTTAGCTCAGACCAAAAAAGCACCACCTTATTTGCTTTCATTTTTGTGCCCGCACCAAATAGAGGTAAAAATATAGAGCTTTTGAAACATATGGCATTATATGAGCGCTTAGAAGACGAAATTGAGGATGAAATAAGAAAAATAAAAAACCGCTTATATTACAGCATATCTAAAGGAGAGCCACCAACAGGCAACAATCTTCTTGATGACGAGTTTCTATACAAAGTCAAAAAGATGCTCTTTGAACTTAAGCATGAAAATAACGAGTTACCACCAATAAGTGTTCTTGAGGTTGACGAAAATGATACAATACTAAATCTAATAAAAAAGAATGGCTTACTAAATAGAGAAACAGATAAAGTAAAGGTTTTATATTACCCAACTTATCTTAGCACAGCCGATGGTTTGATAGGCCTTGAATATTATCAAGCAGTGATTGGTTGTCATTTAGGGGTTTTTCCGAGCTACTATGAGTCTTGGGGATATACTCCGTTGGAGACTATTGCACTAGGGCTGCCAACAGTAACAACTGACCTTAGTGGCTTTGGCCAATATATAATGAAGACCGTTAATAGTGACATAGCTAAAAAAGCGGTAAAAGTTATTCAGAGAGCAAACGTGCCTTATGCACAATCCCTGTCTGAGCTTGTCAGCCATTTGCGCTACATCTATGATCTTCCCAAAAGAAATCGCGGCGATCTTAAAATAATTGCTAAGCAACTAAGTTATGACTTGTCTTGGCAAAATCTAATTGAAAATTATCTTAATGCGTATGAGCTTGCTGCTCAGCGCTAGCTCCAAGGCGCATCTTGAGATCGCTTATTGCATTTAAATAATTTATGTAAGCGTCATAAGGAGTTTCATAAGGGTTGAAGTACTTATGTACGTCGCCATCAGCAAACCACTTTGTGCACATATAGTAAAAATGATCGGATGTTTGCAGTAGTCGCCAATTGTGTAAAAGCTTAGGATCTTTATTCCTTTTAATTTTACCTTCAAGTGCCCTAATCTCATTAAAAGCATGCAGTTGGATTTTATTTTCAATCCAAGCAGATAAATCCCTATCAATATCGGCCCAAGATAAGAAATGTGGAACATCGATTTCGTCTTTTGGTTCGAGTTTTTTTATTAAACTAGACGCACATGAAAACTCACAATCTTTGTACTTAAGTATCTCTAGAGGCAAGTACCTAAGAAATTCAAATATTCCTGTTTCAGGCCATTGATGTTCGCCAAATGTTTCATAATCCATAAATATATTCACACAATCCCCTTGTGTAGCAGCTATCCATGATGCATATTTATCTGCAGTTAACGGGTATTCTACCCAATTTCTCTCAGAAAACCTGAATGCAACATCATCACTAAGACGGTAATTGCGAAGCAATAGCATAAGATTTTCACCTTTTGCCTTATAAAGATAATTTGGGCTTCTCCACCCCAGTATCCTTTCACTCCCTTCCGTTATTGCCCCTTTAAAACCAAGCTTAGCAACAATCTTTGCAATATCGTTATTATAAACTGCCTCTGTGTTTCTGAATATTTTTGGCTTAACCCCAAAAACCGATTTTATCTTTTTCCTGTGCAGCTTTACTTGCTCCCTAAATTCTCTTTCAGAAATCAAAAAAGAGAGTGAATGGTAATATGTTTCACTAAAAAGCTCAGCACATCCGCTTTCAACAAGTGCGGCAAAGCTTTCAATAGTTCTTGGAGAATAAAATTCAAGCTGTTCAATAAGTGTCCCAGTTATACTAAAATTAACCTTTAAAAGCCCATCTGTTTTGTTTATAAGCTCAAGAATTAGGTTATTAGTTGGCTCATAGCATTTCCTTACAACACGCTCAAGATATGCTTTGTTCTTATCCTCATCAAAATAACTCTTTCCCGACCCAATATCAAAAAAAGAGTAGTTACCTATCCTCATCGGCTGATGAACTTGAAAATAGAGACAAATTTTTTTCATAAAATCACCTTGCGACTGAGTAATAAACATTCAAACAATCTTTTGCTACATCATTCCAATTACGGTATCTCAAAATCTCAGCCTTTGCCCTTTCTTTGAGCTCTTCATTTAATGGTTTGTAACTGAGAAGGGCAAGTATCTTATTTGCTAGACCATTAACATCCCAAAAATCTATCTTTAGACAATTTCTAATTACTTCACTAACGCCACTTTGTTTGCTTATTATCACCGGAACTTCACAGGCAAGTGCCTCTAATGCTGTTAGACCAAAAGGTTCAGAGACGCTTGGCATAACAAACACATCCGCAATCGAGTAATACTTTGAAACATCGCTTTCAAAACCAACAAAATGAATCCTATCAGCTATCTCCAAATCTACGCTTTTTTGCATAAGATAAGGCATTTGGTCGCCAGTACCGACAATAACAAACCTAACATTTTTATTTTTCTCTAAAACTTTTTTTGCAGCATCAATGAAAAATTCAACACCTTTTTGTATCGTAAGACGTCCAACGTATAGCACTATTTTGTCATTAAACATCTTTTCAATATTCATGCGCTTATATTTATCGAGGTCAATTGCGTTATAAATTACTGTTATCTTGTTTGGATTTATTCCATACCTGTCAACAAGTTGCCTTTTCTCGTATTCACTAACTGTTATAATGGCATCTGCCTCAAGAAGACCTAACCTTTCTATGTGCATTATCTCAGTATTCGGAAAAAGGTTGCCTGTACGATCATATTCTGTGCTATGGATCGTAACAACCAAGGGTTTCTTTAAAACCCTCTTTAGGGCTATCCCTGCAGAATAAGTCATCCAGTCATGGCAGTGTATGATATCACAATCAATTTTTGAGCCGATTTCTATCGCCCTGTTGTTATAATATCTTACTTCATCAAAGAAGTGCCAACCATAAATAACATCAATTGATCTTTTGTATTTACTTTCAACAGGTAAAGTAATGTATGGTGTTAATTTTGAGCTTACACCAAAAAATTCAACTCCGTTAGCTTGTATTATATCAATGAAATCATATTTGATACTTTTGCCAGTATATGGCATAATGAAAGTTATTTTAGTATTTAATGAACTCAACGCTTTCGTGAAACCTAAAAGGTATGTTCCTAATCCGCCAGATTTAAAAGGTGGAAATTCCCAACCCAACATTAAGACGTGAAACTTTTTCATCTTTATCACAAAGAAGATTATATTAAATTATTGGCTTTTATATTTAAAATAGTTACCTTTCAGGAATTAGTGAAAGTTAACCAGATAAATTACTACTTCTTAGAAGAATAATTCTTCTAATTTCTTTTATTTGCTTTCGCCAATGCTTCTAGCCCAAACAACCGTTCGCCAGAAATAAGCTCGAGCAATGCTTTACCAGCTAGGCTTACATGACTAAACTCACTTTCTTTAAATCCAAGTCTGCCTAAAGCCGTAACTGTGTCTCCGCCACCGATCAAGCTAAAGCCTTTAGAAGAAGCCATTGCTTCTAATACTTTTCTTGTTCCAAAAGCAAAAAGCTCTGATTCAAACTTTCCAACAGGGCCATTCGCAATTACACTCTTTGCTTTTTTTATTTCTCTTGAATATATTTCTGCGGTTCTTTCACCTATATCAAATGTCATTTCATTTACAGGTAAATCCTTGATAAGTAACTCTTCACGAAGCGTATGCCTTTCAATAGCCAAATCAACTGGCAATAATAGTTTTTTTTCGTGTTTTTGCATTATTTCTTTTAGCTTTGGCAAAAAATCGAGTAGACCTTTTTCTTTCAACATTTGTTCCTTAGAACCAAGTTTTATTCCTTCAGCAATAAGAGCCATTTCTCCTAAGCCACCACCAAGAAGAATTTTATTTGCTTTCCCCATAACAAGGAGTTTTTCCATAATGGCTATTGAATCATCAGGTTTCATTCCCCCAAGCACAAGTGTATATTTTCCCTTTATTTTGGATAGCTTTGCAAGGGCCTTCAACTCTTCGTATAGCAGTGGTCCAGCATAGCTTTCCAGCAAAGGTATAAAACCAACAACACTAGCATGCCCTCTATGGGAGACACTAAGTGCATCTAATACAAAGAAGTTACTAACTGATGCTATCCTCTGTATCAATGGGTTTTTTGAGTGCTCATCTTCGCTCAATTCATTTGTTTCAAAATCTAGGAAGCGAGTATTTTCAAGAATTAATGCTTGTCCAGGCGTAAGACTTTTTATCTTGCTCACATAGTCGTCATCCCATTTGCAAAATCCGATGCTTTGGCCTAGCATTTGCTCCAAAACTGCTTTGTGCTGCTCCAGAGATATGAAGTCATCCCTACCTTTTCTTCCTTGATGCGCTAAAACCACTACCTTTGCTTTATGGTCAATAAACTTTTTTATTGTGCGAAAATGCCCAACTATTCTCGGGCTTCTAATAAGTTTGCCATCTTTTACAGAGCTATTTAAATCAACTCTTAACAACACAACTTTATCTTCAACTCTTCCAAAATCAATTTCCTTTATATTCTTAACAATTTCCTTTATCTTCATCGCTGGCATGTGATCACTTCCAAATGTATTTTATTAAGTCTACAAGCCTACAACTGTATCCATACTCGTTATCATACCAGCCAAATACTTTAACAAGGTTTCCTTTAACCATTGTTTGTTTTGAATCAAATATGCAAGAGTGCTCATTTCCCACTATATCTGTGCTAACTAACGGCTCTTCAGAATATTCTAATATGCCATTAAGCTTACCTTCGGCATATTTTTTGAAGGCAGCATTTACTTCTTCTGATGTTGTGTTTTTCTTAACAATTGCAACAAAATCAGTAAGCGAGCCATCTGGCACTGGAACTCTAACAGCAACGCCGTCTAAGCGACCTTTTAATTCAGGTATTATCTCTCCAATTGATTTAGCAGCACCAGTTGTTGTTGGTAGTATGTTTAATGCTGCAGCCCTTGCTCTTCTTAGATCTTTATGCGGCGCATCTATAAGTCTTTGGTCTGCTGTATACGCATGTACTGTTGTTATAAGACCATATTCTATGCCAAAACTTTCATGAATAACTTTAACCATGGGTGCTAAGCAGTTCGTAGTGCATGAAGCATTGCTTATAACATTGTCTTTTTTGGGATCATAAGTGCTTTCATTAACACCCATAACAATCTGCTTTACATCTGGGCTTTTTGGTGGTGCACTCAAAACAACCTTTTTAGCACCAGCTTTCAGGTGTTTTTCAAGTTTTTCTTTTTCAGTAAATACTCCTGTGCTTTCTAGCACAACATCAATGCCAAGTTGTTTCCAAGGTAGTTTTTCAGGATCCGGCTCTTTAAAGCATTTTATTTCTTTACCATCTATATTTATGCTACTTTCCCCAGCTTTAACAAGACCCTTGTAGGCGCCAAAAACCGAATCCCTTTTGAATAAGTGTGCAAGCACATTTGGCTCCGCAAGGTCATTTATTGCCACAACATCAACACCTTTTTTTCCGAGCGACGCCCTTAAAAAAAGCCTTCCAATCCTCCCAAATCCATTTATTGCTACCTTCATAAAATCACCTTAAATATTTTGCTTTCAAAATATTTAAATCTTACGTGTATTTTCCAATATTTTTTCAGCCTCTTTTTCGTCAACGCCAAAATAAATCAGCTTCTTATAAAGCATTTTAGTTATTTCGGCTAGCTTTTTTTCGCTTTTTGCTTCAGCTCTCACAATAAGTTTTGCACTTGTATTACTTGCCCTAACCAAAAACCAACCATCTTCCAAAATAACACGCGCACCGTCAATGCTTATTACCTCATACTCTTTGTCAAAATAATCTTTCATATCTTCAACAATTTTCCATTTTTTTAACTCTTCACAAGAAAGCCTTATCTCAGGTGTTATATAGTATCTTGGAAATTCTGAAATCATCTCACTAAGTGATTTGCTTGAGCTACAAACAATTTCACAAAGCTTCAGTGAAGCATAAATTGCGTCATCAAATCCAAAATAATTTTCCCGAAAAAACATATGCCCAGACATTTCACCAGCAAGCAAAGCGTTTTCATCAACCATTTTCTTTTTTATAAGGGAATGCCCTGTTTTATACATTATCGGGATTCCGCCGTTTTTTCTTATTATTTCAGGCAGAGCCTCTGAGCACTTAACCTCAAAAACAACTTTTGCCCCTTTCTTTCTGTCGAGCAAATCTTTTGCAAATAATGCTAGTAAGTAATCGCCTGCAATTATGTTACCTTTCTCATCAACAGAACCAATGCGGTCAGCATCACCATCAAAAGCGAGGCCAATATCTGCCTTAATCCTGCGAACCTCTTTAATCAAATGCCTGAGGTTTTCTGCTTCTACCGGATCAGGGTGATGATTTGGGAAACTCCCGTCAGATTTACAAAAGAGGAACTTTGCTTTACAACCAGCGCCTTCAAAAACTTCTTCTGCAACTAAAGAAGAGCAGCCATTGCCACAGTCAACTACAACATCAATCGGTTGGCTTATTTTGATCCTTTTAAGGATATTTTCAATATAATTTTCTAATACATCTGCCTTTTCCAGATTTCCTTTCCCATGCTCAAAATCTTCTCCTATAACCATATCCTTTATCTGCCTAATCTGCTCACCATACATAGTTAGCGCATCTTTTGATGCGCTTAGCTTAAGCCCATTAAAATTTTTTTCCAAATGAGAGCCAGTTATCATTGCTCCGCCATCCGCTTTTAGATGTATTATGGAAAAATATAACGCGGGTATAGGCACTAAGCCAATTGATATAACATTGCAACCGCTCTCAAGAACTCCTTTGCAAAAAGCATTCATTATTCTATCACTGCTTTCCCTATCATCTTTGCCAACCACAACTTCTTGCCCAGAATTTCTAAGCACAATGGTTCCAAAGGCTCTACCAATAGCATAAACAGTTCTATCATTTAATTCATTTGCTTCACCACGAATATCATATTCGCGGAATATTTCTGCTCTAATTTTCAGCATTTTTGGCCCTTATGTTTTTTCTATACAAAGTAGCTGCCTCTTCAGGCGAAACTATATTTATTATGCACTCAGTTGCTTCTTCAAAGCCAGCTCTTTGGATGACTCTGGGTGATATGCAAAGATGCATATGGAAATCGCCTTTACATGGCATCTGAAAAAAATAATTAAAATCAGCATTAATGCTTTTCAATGCCAACAAGGCTTTCTTTAACACAGATGCGAACTCATCAATTGTTCCGTCACTCATTTTTCCTATATTTGGGACGTGCTCTCTTGGGAAGATCCAAAGCTCGTAAGCAGCTCTAGACGCAAAAGGAGTAAAGGCCACTACATTCTTTCCAGAATACACCATGCGTTTAGAGTTTAGCTCTTTTTCTATGGCCTTACAATATGGGCAAATTTTGTGCTTCCTTTTGTAACTTTCAAAAGCCCGTATTTTTGAGTCAAGCCGCTCAGAAACTCTATTAGTTGCAATTATTTGTGAATGTGCATGTGATAGGCTCGCACCTGCACTCGCACCCTGGTTTTTGAATATAGTTACTTCTTTTATTCTATTGTCTTTAACTATCTTCACAAACCTTTCTCTATAAACTTTTATAAGATCAGAAATATCTCCCTCCGGAAGATCGCAAAGGTCTTTTCTATGGTCCGAGGTCTCAATTATAACCTCATGTACGCCAACAGCATCGCACCTTTCCAATAGCATTTCTTTTGTCCAACCTATCTTTCCCCTCTTTAAGACCGCCGGGAATTTGTTTGGCACAACCCTTATCCTCCAGCTCTTAGCATTTTCTGGATAACGTTTAATTTCGGCTGGTGTCCAATCCTCATGCTCAGGACAGAATGGACATTTGCTTTTTGGCGATCTTTTTGTAATTGCTTTTAAATGATGTGGTCGCTGGCTTCGTGAAGTTGCAATTATAACCCAACTACCTGTTATGTAATCTTTCCTATACTCGTGCATGATTTATAAAGTGTGTCGAACAATTATAATTCTTTATGTTTTTTTATTTTTCCCAGTCTATCTAAAAAAATATTTGCCTTTTTAAGTACTTCGGCCGAATTACTAAAAGTAATCTTTTCTAGGGCTTTTTTGCAAGATAACCATTCATATCCAATATGCTCATCCGAAAGATAAACTTCCTTAGTTTTACTCTCAACAAGGAAAAAAATAACCTCTTTCTTTACAACCTGACCTTTCTCGATAAATGAGTAACTTATTCTTTTGCGGAATCCACAAATAATCTCGAAATCAGAAATACCTGTTTCTTCCAAAAGCTCTCTTAGCATTGCCTCTTGTTCGCTTTCACCTTTCTCAACATGTCCTTTTGGAAAATCCCAGTGGCCTTTAGCATAATGAAGAACCAAGAAAACCCTTGGCTTAGAGTCAAAGAAAACTATTGCGCCTGCACTTTTTTCTTTTTTCATATAAACATCACTATTCTATAAATTGCCTGTATTCAAAGCGATTGAACTTATAGAGCAGCCGCCTTATTTTAATACCATTAACTGAGAAGTCTTGAAAAAGATTGAAAATATCACCCGAAAAATCTTCAAATTCATGGTTTTGCGTAGCATCTAAAAAATATGTCTTGTTTTTGTAGTCAAACATAACAAACGCATGCGTCCTAAGATCTTCTAATTCTGCTATCGTTACACTTGCATTTTCACAACCAAGAGCATAAAGTATTGAGCAAAGGAAAACAGCCATATCCTCATCATCAGCTATTTTATTTGACAGTATTTCAGTAGGCGTTAACCAAAAATTAATATCAACATCAGGACTAACAAAAGCAACCTCTCTCTTAACAAAGTCAAATGCCTTTTTTGCTGCAAAAAGAAAGTCTTTTTCATATTGGTAATTATCTTTTTTAAACTCTTCAGCTAGTGACTGAACTGTCAAATCATCTTTGTTTATAAGGCCTTTAATCTCACCAACTGTTTTGGTTTCCCTCTCGTTTATCATGGGGGCATATTTCTTTAGCAAAAGTCGATAAAGTTTTAGCTTTAATCCTTTATCTGAAAATTCGAATATGTTAGAAGAACCCACCTTGGCTTTAAGATCAGCAATATGTCTATCCTTTTCTTTTATTTCTTTTTGAAGCTTAGAGATCTTTGATCTGAGTTCAACACAATCCTTACAGTTAGCCATATATACATAATTAGATGCGAAAGCCCTTAAAACTATTTCCATTCTGCCTTCTGTGAGCATGGCTTATTTATTGTTCATTTACATAAAAACATATTTTTTTAAATGAGAGAACCTAATTTAGATACATGGCAACTGTTGCTAAAATATTTGATAAAAACAAACTTAAAAAAGCACTCAGGCGCTTTAGGCACCAAAAACTTAAAGAAATAGATTCTGAAATAATGCAAAAGGTTCCATTTAAAGATTTTGAAAAAATAACTAAAAGCGAGATAAAAAAGATGAAAAATCTTTGCTTCAAAAACAGAAGCGAGCAGCTTGGCTATGAAATGCTCGCAAACATTTGCAATGAACTGCTAAAACAAAACAAATCACAAATAATATTTCTCGAATCCATTGAAATTACTCTTAAAAATGATTTTTTGAATAGGTCAATAACAATAAGAGAATACCGCGAGATGGTTTTTCCAATAAGAGAAAAGATTGAATACTTGAAATGCAAAAACACAGAGCTCGAAAAAACACTTTCTGAGGCCCTGGATGGTCTAGCACTATTCAAAAGGCTACCTAGTTTTGTCAGTGCTATGCATGAAAGAAAAACCGCTGCAGCTAAAACAAGTTTGACACTGTGTGGAATATTTGAAAAGATAAAAATTGATCAGCTTTCAAACTTGGAAAAAGAAATAATGCTAAAATATGGGCTTACAGAACAAGATATGAAAAAATTTACAAAAAAATCAAAAACACCAAATCTTAGCATTTATGAACTCGAGAAAAAAATTAAACGCGCTCTTTCACTAGCTGATAGAAATGAGTTGATTCTAAACAGAGAAAGAGAGCGAGTAGCCGAGCTCTTAGCTGAGCTTAGGAGACATAAAAAAGGCAAAATCAACAAGAAATCCAGAAAAATTTCCGTTATCTTGCTTTGAACTTTTTATATAACGTCTCTTGAACATTTTCAGGTACAAGATCTTTTAAGCAAGCACCCATTGATGCAAGCTCCTTTACCGTGCTAGAATTCACATAAAAATACTTGGGGCTTGTCATGATAAAAACAGTGTCAATATCCTCACATAGCTTCCTATTTATAATGGCTTGCTGAAACTCATAGCTAAAGTCGCTCATCTCACGAAGGCCTCTCACTATAGCTTTTGCACCTCTTTTTATCATATAATTCACTAAAAGACCATCAAAAGAATCAACTTCTACATTTTTTATATAAGCCAATGCATCTCTTGCCATTCTTACTCGCTCTTCAACTGTAAAAACTGGTTGCTTTCTTGGATTGTTTGTTATGGCAACTATAACCTTATCAAAAATATTGCTAGCTCTTTTTATAACATCAATATGGCCTAAAGTTATTGGATCAAAAGTGCCAGGATAAACCGCAACCCTTACTCTTTCTCTCAAGATCTCACCTTTGCAATAATTTCTCTGGCAATTCTTTTTAATTGTTTTTTGCTTTTATCCCCATTAACTACAAAATTAGCTTTTTTTATTTTTTGATAAAGAGGCATTTGCGACCTTATCCTTAAAATTGCCTCTTCTTTAGAATACCCGCGCTTAATAAGGCGTTCCATTTGCTTTTTTCTTGAAGCACGAACTACAACAACATAATCAAAAAGATTTTCAATGGACCCCTCATACAGTAAAGGGGCTTCAACAAAGATTGTTTCATTTCTTTTCAAAGAAGCAAGCTCTTTCTTCAATTTTCTCAATATCCGTGGCTGCAAAATGCTTTCAAGAATCTTTCTTTTTTCATAGTCTTTAAATACAATCTTTGCAATCTCCTTTTGCTCAGCAGTTCCAAAGCTGCGCTTAAGTTCTTTTTTCACAATAGGCATGTCATAAACGCTCTTTGCAATATCATCACAATCAATACATTTTTCGCCAAGCTCAATTAATTCAGCCATAAGCGCACTTTTCCCACATGCAATATTTCCAGTTATAGCAATTTTCATCATCATTACCTTAGAGTTATCTCGTAACCAAAAATAGTAGAAAGCATTTTTGAAAGTTCTGCCTTTTTACTTTCAAATTCTTTGTTTGAGGTTAGAATATTATCTCTAGTTTTATCAATCTCAAGCAAAATATCTTTAAGGTCCCTTTCAGCCCTAGAAATCTCGCCTTTATGCTGCGATATTTGTAAACCTATTTTGTTATTCCTAAGCTCTTTTTCAATTTGTAATATTCTTGCATCAATCTCATTAATAGGCCAAAAATACTCGCCAAAAAAGTCTTCCTTCAACAGCTTTTCGATAATGGGTAACTGTTGTTTCTTCTCTTTGTCATCAAGCTTTAATGTGCCTACCTCAACCGCATTTTTTAGCTCACCCAAAACTTCTTTTATAGTATTTCCTTTAGGATCCGACTTCAAAGCAGTATCAAGATCTTTAATAATCTTTTCAATGTTTTTCATCTTCTCATGGTTAATTTCATAGTTGCCCTTTTTACATATGCTATAAAACTTCTTCAGGAGTCGTCCAACTGATAGAAAATCGCCGACCAGATGCTCTTTTATTTCAACCTTTCTTTTTTGCAATTTTTCCATCTCTTCCTGTAATGAAAGAGCTTTCTTTGCTTGTTCTGAATCAAGTAATGTGTTGAGCTGCGATCTTAATGAACCAATGTGCTCTTCAATAACCTTTCTTTTTTCTTCAAGTTCTTTCAATCTTGACTCAAGCACAACTATTTTTTGTTGGCTATTCTCAACATCTAAAATCTTTGAGTCAATAGTATTAGAGAAAAGCAACCCATTTTCTTCAATGATTTTTCCTAAAGCGTTCAATTTGCTCGAAATAGAATCTAAGCGCCTTCCAATTTCATACATGCTTTTTGGAACGCCTGCTGAAGCATAAGCTATGTTTCTTCTGCTTCTAAATACACTCTTTTGAATGGCAGCACTGGCTGCTTCATAGTACTCTTTGATCTTAATTACATCAGATTCTAATGGCGGTTCCAGTTTATCTAACAGAGGCCTTATGCTATTAATAAATCCCTTCTTGCTTGTCTGAACAATTTTTTTAAAAGGCCCATCTTCAATGTCGGGAAGTTCTTTTTCTAATTCGACAAAAGTAGCACGTGCCTCAGCAACATCAATTTTTATATCAGAAATAATGCTTTGCAACTCTTTTCTTATGCTTTTTTTGAGCCTTTCTTCATTGAGCATCTTTTTTGCTTCATTAATGCCTATCTTTGCAACCTTCTTTTTTTGCCTAAAAAAGAAGCCGATTATATTTTTCAAAAAGCCCATACAAAAGAATAATGCAAAGGAGTAAATATATTTAACCTTTTTATTGGAAAATAGCCTGATAAATATTTTAAAGAACCAACATTTAAATTAGATAAATGGAATGCAAAAATAACAAACAAATAGCAACTATTACTAAACACGCAGAGATACTTGCAAACAAGATATCTTCTCATAACAGAATAATAATTGTCCATCATTATGATGCTGATGGCATTGCTAGCGCAGCAATATTGGCAAAGGCGCTTCAGGATTCCGGAAAAACCTTTTCAGAAATATCAATAAAGCAACTCTACAAGGATAGTTTAAATGAAATACTCAAAAAAGGAGAGCCAAAAGAAGATTTTTTTATTTTTGCTGATTTTGGCTCTTCACACTTAAATGATATTGAAGATTTCTTTGGTAACAATTTTGCAATCATAGACCACCATCAGCCAAAGTGCCCAAGATCAGATAACTTTTTGAATTGTTGGCATTTCGGCCTTGACGGATCAACTGAAGCATGTGCTGCTTCACTATCCTATATTTTGGCAAAATCATTAACTAAGCCCGAAGCTTTAGCAAATTTTGCTCCTTTGGCCATAGTTGGTGCACTTGGTGATATTCAAGATAGTGTGGGTGCATTAAAAGGTCTTAACAAAGCAATCCTTGATGAAGCAAAGTACAAAGGCAGTATAAAGATTACAAAGGATTTAAGACTATATGGGCGCTACACACGACCTTTGATACAGTTTATAGTCTACTCTACTGATCCAATAATCCCAGGATTAACAGGCAATGAGGAAAACACAACCAAATTTTTGCTTGCGAACGGCTTTGAGCTAAAGCGTAATGGGGTTTGGCTTTGCTATGAAAACCTATCATTTGAAGAAAAGCAAAAGCTCGCAACTGCATTGATCATTTACATGCGTTCCATAGATATGCCGGAATGGAAAATAAATCGCCTAGTAGGGGAAGTTTACACATTAACAGAAGAACCAGTCGGGCCTCTTAAGGATGCAAAGGAATTTGCAACATTGCTCAATGCTTGTGGCAGAAATAATTGCCCAGAAATTGGCTTCGAGATTTGTTTGGGTGATAGGGGCTATTTTTATGAGCAAGCTTTAAGCATATTGGCTGAACATAGAAAAAAACTTCGCGAAGGTCTTGAGCTCATGCTAGAAGAAGGGCTTCAGGAAGCACGGCACTTTTACTATTTTAATGCTGGTAGCCGCATAAAAGATTCATTGATAGGCATAATAGCTGGAATGCTCTATTCCAGTAATTTAATCTCAAAAGAGAAACCAATAATTGCTTTTGCCAACCAAGATGATGGCTTTGTTAAGGTTAGCGCTAGAGCAACCCACGAGCTCACTGAAAAAGGATTAAATCTCGGGCTTTTGATGAGGTCTTGCAGTGAAGAGCTCGGATTTGACTCCGAAGGTGGTGGACACCAAATCGCGGCAGGTGCAAAGATACCTAAAGATAAACTAAACGAATTTATAGAATTGCTAGACGAGAAATTGGATAAGAAAAACAAGTTTATTAAACATTAGACACAATATTAAAATTATGGCTTATGATGCTATGAAACTAATCAGCAAAAGGAAAGAAATTATTGATAAAGAGCTTGAAGCATTATTTCCAAGGTATGCTAAAGAGTGGATTGAGAGAGCATTGGGAAAGCCAAAATATTTTTATGATACTAGAACAGTGCAATACGGATTAACTGAGCAGATCTGGGAGTTTCTTAATAGGGGTGGAAAGCGTTGGAGACCAGCACTTATGATTTCAGCATGCAAGGCCCTAAATGGTCCGGAAAAATTAGCTGCAAAATTTTCTCCACTAATAGAGTTTGTCCATGAGGGTACGCTGCTGGTTGATGATGTTGAAGACAATGCTGATTTAAGGCGCGGAAAACCAGCAATGCATAAAATCTATGGCATTGACTGTGCAGTCAACACCGGCAATGCAATGTATTTCATACCACTTGAAATACTTTACAAAAATGAACTTAAACTTACTGAAAAAAAGATTGTGGAAATATACAACATATACGCCCAAGAGATGCTAAGGCTAAGTGTTGGACAAGCAATGGATATTTGGTGGCATAAGGGAAAAAACAAAGCAATAAGCGAACCCGCTTACCTGCAGATGTGTGCTTATAAAACAGGTGTGCTTGCAAGATTTGCAGCTAAGCTTGGTGCCATACTTGCTGATGCTAAAAGGTCACAAGTGGAAGCATTAGGCAACTTTGGTGAAGCCTTAGGTGTCGCTTTTCAGATACAAGATGATATTCTAAACATTGCTCCAAAAAGCGAGCATTGGGGTAAAGAAATAGGTGAAGACATAAGCGAAGGTAAACGCACACTTTTAATTATAAGGGCAAAAAAGGTTTTGCCGAAGAGAGAAGCAAAGTTGCTAGAATCAATACTTAATTCACATACAAAAAACAAAAAAAAGATACTAAAGGCAATTGCATTAATAAAAAAATCTGATGCAGTAGTTTATTCAGCAAAAAAAGCCAGACTCATAGTTGAAAAAGCATGGGCTGATCTCGAGAAAAAGATTCCTGAGAATGAAGGCAAACAAGAGCTAAAGGCATTTGCCGATTTCGCAATAAATAGGAATATCTAAGCTTAACTAATCTGATTCTTGCTCTATTATCTCAATAACATCTAATTCAACACACTCACACTTAGTCCCAATAATTTCTGAAATGCTCGGCTTTGTGCGCAAATTATCCCCTGAGATGAATTCTTTTACATAAAGGCCAGAATCAGCAACAATTTCTATAATTAAAGAATTGCCTTCAATATGTGCAGATCTTACTTCAGCCTTCTTTTTTCTGACCAAATCCGGGCGTCTCCTTAAAACACGCAATGGTGTTCTTTGCTTTATTTCGTATTTTCCAATTACAATATCGGTTTTTTCCAAAGGCCCCTCACAAACTACCTTTGCTCTATAAACTTTTCTGCTTTTTTTAGATTTAATATGCACAACATAATCTTTTTCACAGTACTCTAAGCCAAAAACTTCAATTTTTTCCTTTTCACAATTGTTTATTTTTGCTTCTAACCATTTTAGGTCAACAGACCTTTTCTTCGGACTTATAATTTGCATAACAAACTCCCTGCCATTACCAAGCATCCTTACATCCGCATCCTCCCTACCAGCACCATGCATTTTAGCACCCTCCGCATCAAAAGCAGGGATGAGGTGCTTTGAAATTAGTTCCTCTACCGATTCATTGCTTAAAGTGCCAACACCTTTGCACTCTTCACAGCCAGAGCCCTTGCATCTGAAGCAGTAATGCTTTGTTTGGTAAATTTTAGCGTATTTTTTGTATCTTCCTTTCACATAAACAGAGTGAACAAGAAAGTATACTAAGTCTTGGTTAAAGTTTATCAAAATCTCAATATCAGGCCTTAAGTAATCTGCTTTCTTCCCAAGAGATTCTTCTAATCTCCTTACTATTAATGGCTGAAATTCTTTTCTCAAAATTTCTTTTCCTTCGTTGCTCAAATAATCTTCAAAGGTGCAACCAACAAGGAAACCGCTAAAATCATACTCTTCTAAAGCCTTTGATATTTTGGAGCAAAGTTTTTCTATTAATTCATGGTTAAAGCCATCAAACTCAAACCTTATTGGTTCCATCTTAAAAGTAATGAAAGTAATGTTTATATGCCTGCACTATCTTTTCTTTCCCTTTTTTTTCTTGAGCAAACCTTGGCTTTTTATTGTAGCTTGAGCAGCAGCAATTCTCGCTACTGGGACTCTAAAAGGAGAACAGCTTACATAATCAAGGCCAATTTTGTGGCAAAACTCAATAGAAGGCGGATTTCCACCATGCTCGCCGCAAATACCAAGCTCTATTTTTTCATTTGTTTTTCTTGCTTTTTCGACAGCCATTCTCATTAGCTCACCGACGCCTTCTGTATCAAGCCTGGCAAATGGGTTTTCAAGCAGTATCCCCTTTGCAATATACTGTGGCAAGAACTTTGGCTCAGCATCATCTCTTGAAAAACCAAAGGTTGTCTGTGTTAAATCATTAGTGCCAAAAGAGAAAAACTCGACATGCTTGGCTATCTTATCTGCCACCACACAAGCGCGAGGCAACTCAATCATTGTCCCAACTTTATAGCTAATCCTTAGACCCTCCTTTTTCATGATGTCTTCTGCCTTTTTTCTCACAAGGTCAGCCATTATTTCAATCTCTTTCTCTATGCCAACAAGAGGTATCATTATCTGCAACTTTACCTTATAACCTTCCCTTGTTGCTTTTGCAGCTGCCTCAAAAATTGCCTGTACCTGCATTTCATAAACTTCAGGCATTGTTATGCCAAGGCGTACCCCTCTATGACCAAGCATTGGATTTGCTTCAGATAATGCCCTTGCTTTTTCAAGAAGGATTGCCTTTTCCTTTATCTCTGAGAGCGAAATATTTTTTTTGCATTGTTCACATTCAAGAACTCTTATATCCTTCAACAAGGCGTCTTTGCTGGGCAAAAACTCATGCAAAGGCGGATCTAAAAGGCGTATAGTTACTGGCAAATTGTTCATTATTTTGAACATCTCATAAAAGTCTTGCCTTTGCATTGGCAAGAGCTTTTCCAAAGCTCTCTTTCTTTCTTCTGTTTTTGTTGCAATTATCATCTCTTGTACAACAGGAACTCTTTCCTTTGCCATAAACATATGCTCTGTTCTGCAAAGGCCTATGCCTTCTGCACCGAATTCCCTCGCTTTTGCAGAATCTGTGGGATTATCTGCATTTGTTTTAACTCCAAGAACTCTTATTGAGTCAGCCCAAGAAAGAAGTGTTTTTAGCTCACTGCTTATCTTTGGCTCAATAGTTGGCGCTTCACCAAGTATTACATCTCCAGTATTTCCATCTATTGTAAGAACATCAAACTCTTTTATTATTAAAGCCCCAATACGTGCTTGCTTATTTTCAAGATCAATCTGCAATGCCTCGCAACCAGCAACACATGGCTTTCCCATACCACGAGCTACTACTGCTGCATGGCTCGTCATGCCCCCTCTAGAAGTTAAAACACCTTTTGCAGCAATAACACCATGAATATCTTCTGGTGTAGTTTCGGGTCTTAATAGAAGAACTTTTTCATTGTTTTTGCCCATAGCTTCAGCAATATCAGCATCAAACACCACTTTTCCAGATGCTGCACCAGGGCTTGCCGGAAGGCCTTTCGCAATTATATTCAGCTTAGCCCCAGGATCAATTTGTTTGTGCAAAAGCTGGTCAATCTGCTCTGGCTTTATCCTCATTATAGCCTCCTCCTTGCTTATGAGGCCTTCTTTAACCATATCAACCGCAATTTTTACTGCAGCCATTGCAGTTCTTTTTCCATCTCTTGTTTGCAATATGTAGAGCTTCCCATCTTCAATGGTAAATTCAACGTCTTGCACATCTCGGTAATGTGCCTCTAACTTCCTAACAATCTTTTCAATTTGTTTATAAGCTTTTGGCATCTCCTTAGCAAGTAATCTTATATCATTAGGTGTTCTAATTCCAGCGACAACATCTTCGCCTTGAGCAGCTATTAAATATTCACCATAAAGACCTTTAGCGCCACTAGACGGATTTCTAGTGAAGAGAACTCCTGTAGCAGAGTTATTATTCTTGTTGCCATATACCATCATCTGTACATTAACTGCGGTGCCAATGTCATCAGGTATACCTTCAAGCTTTCTATACGTTATCGCCCTTTTGCTATTCCAAGAGTTAAAGACAGCATTTATGGCCTCAAATAGCTGCAGATAAACATCTTGAGGAAAATCTTCATTTGTTTCTTGAGCATATATTTTCTTGAATTTTTCAACAATTTTTTTCATTTCTTTTGAGTCAAGCTCAGAATCATATCTTAAGCCAAGCTCTTTTTTAGCATGCTCAAGCACGGAATCAAATTTTTTAGGGTCGATTCCCTTCACTGTTTCGCCAAACATTTGTATGAGACGCCTATAAAGGTCATAAACAAAGCGCTCATTTTTGGTTTCTTTTATCATCTGCTCAGCAACTGCATCATTGATTCCCAAGTTAAGGATTGTGTCCATCATTCCTGGCATCGAAATAGGTGCACCACTCCTAACTGAAACGAGAAGCGCAGGTGAGCCACCAAACTTTCTCTTTGTTTTCTTTTCTAGTTTTTTTATTGAATCGAGGACCTGTTCTTTCATTCCTTTTGGATATTGGCAATTGTTTCTTAAGAAATGAATGCAAGCTTTTGTTGTTATTATAAAGCCTTGTGGCACCGGAAGACCCAACTTTGTCATTTCAGCCAAGTTTGCCCCTTTGCCACCAAGCAAAAATTTTTTTTCTTTGGAGCCCTCTGAAAAGGCATACACATATTTCTCAACCATATTAAATCACCTTCAAATTGTGTTTTTATCAATTATGGTAAATATTTCAACCCTATTTTATGGAGCCAGAAAGAAAACCTATCGAGTATCGCATTGCCCCTATATTTCTTATCTTCTCCTAAAATTTTTGAAGCTATATTCATAAAGTCAGCGCTTGCTTTTGCATTAGGTCTCATATGAACTACTGGCTGATTATAAGCGAATGCTTCATGCACAGCGTCATCTTCAATTATACTACCAATTACGGGTGCTTCAGCAATATTGCCAACCTCCTCAACGGGAAGCTGGGGCAACCCATAGTTTACTTTGTTCACAATAACCCCAAGAACCTTCTTGTTGAAGGCCCTAGCCAACCTTACAGCTCGCAACGCATCTATTGTTGCTGGCAACTCAGGATTTGTAACCACTATTACAAAATCGCTTGCCTCAATTGCAAGCTGTGCTTCCTCATCGAGCCCAGCGCCAGCATCTAAAAAGATAACATCATGCTTCTTCTTCAAGGTGTTTAAAAGCCCAAATGCCTTTCTATAATCGCTTTTAAGATCAGCAATACCCAAACTGCATGTTAGCAGTTTTACTCCCGAATCGTGAGTGAGAATTGCACCATCAAGCTCAATATCGCCTTTTAGAACATTGTTTATTGTCCTATCTGCTGGCAAATAGCCCAAATAAAGAGCCCCTGTTGGGCTGCTCACATTGCCGTCAAAAACAAGCGTATTATAGCCTTTTTTATTAAAAGCAGATGCAAGGTTTAGAGCAACAGTCGTCTTTCCTACACCACCCTTGCCGGAAATTATAGATATAATTTCCCCCATCACATCACCAGCTACTATAATTATGTGTTATTCGCTTTTTATTCCTTTTGATTTCAATTGCTAATCAATTGCTAATTGCAAGTCAAAAGACAAGTAACGATAAGTTTTTATATTAGCCATTTATATTAATGTAAAAAACGACGGTGATCTTATGAAGCTTGAATCAATTGCCTTAATTGCTTTAATAATTGTTTCTGTGGCATCTATCTCTGCCATCCTTTTGATTCCAGATTTGAGAGAGCTCATATTTCCAAAAAACGAGATTAGCGTTGAAGAAGAATATTATGCTCTCATAAAAAAAAGTTATGAGGCACCACCCTACAAAGCAGATTATCTGATGTCTATTTCAATGCCAAATATTTTCGGTTACACCTCACCCGGTTCTGGCCTCGGCATAAATTATAGCTTTGATGTTACAAACACATACTTTTCTAAGTCACTCAACAAAGTAAGCTTACTTATAAGTGTTTTTGGAGTAGAATCCGAAACCGAGATTTACAATGTCAATGGCAAATCGATCAAATGCCAAAAGACAAACTATTCATCAATATATAGCATATTAAGATCATCAAAAGAGAGCGAATGGTTTTGTGAAATTAGCAAGGAAAGTTTTTACTCAATATATGATCCATCAAAAGCGGCTCAAAGCATCGATTTAACAAAAAAGATAGATTATAACATTACCTTCATTGGTGAGAAGAAAATAGTTGAGAGAGATGCAAAATGCTACAAATTGGATTATTCTGGCAAAGATATAAACATCTCATGGCTTCAGAGTATTGCATACTTAGCGGCCACAGATAATGGCTACAGTTCAATAACAGGAGAGCCGCCAAAAATTCCAACAGCTTTTTCTTTGGTCTCAGAAGTAAACAATGAAAAAAAAGAAGACCTCTACGAGGAAATAGTTTTTAACGCTGAAGTTTGCCTTGATAAACAATACGGTGTTTTGGCATTGATGGATTCCAACTTTTCCATAAAAATGAAGAATCTCAAAAAGCCAATTGGCTTTTCACTTAAGTTTAACTTGAAAAAGATAGAATTTGGCAAAGTTAGCGAGCAACACATAAAGCCACCGGTTCCATTTTCTATTGACGCAAACTGCAACAATAAAAATATTAAACTAATGCTAACTGCTTTTGAAGATCTTAAAGGGCAAGCAAGGCTGACCCTTTCAAAAGAATCTTACTGGATAGCAAAAGATTATGAAGAATCATCGATTAGAAAGGACTCTAACATTGAGTTTGAGAAAAACCTCGGTGAAATAAGCATCAAGGCATTTGATTCTAGGTCATTCAAGATTGCGCTGGATAAAAACATATCTTACGGTTCAAAAGAAATACGGCTATGCATAGGCGAAAAATGCCAAAAAAGCAAAAGCTATGGTTGTTATATATCCTCTTTTTCTAAATACTTCTACATTCTTTCTGCAACTTGCAGTGATGCAAATATCTACTTCTCATTGTACTCATACGATGATGTGCAGGGAAACCTCAAAGCAAGGCTCAAAGACGGACTTTCATATGAGACTATTTTTGAGAAAGACTTTGGGTATGTTTCCTTAGAATCATACAAGAAAAAAAGCTTTGAATTTAAACCAGAAACTGAGCTTTCAGGTTCTGGATATCTAGAGGTCTGTGTCGATGACGATTGTTACGATTATTATTGTAGCAAAAGTTCATACGGTGATTTTTATGCAAGCAACCTAACTTGTGACCAAAACAAAGTAAGTTTTACTTTATACAACACATATGCCACAAAAGATTATTCGGGGGATCTTACGATAAAAGGTTACTCTGATTATTATAGAAAAAGCCCTATTTTCGATAAGAACATGGGCTTATTTGAGATTAAAGCAGGTAAAACAAAAAAAGTTTCAGTCGATGTGGAAAAAGATATAAGCAGTTATAATACAATCTACCTTAATATTTGCATAGGAAAAAACTGCGATAAAACATCGTGCTACCCCACATATTATGGAGATTATACTTTCCCACCACTTCCTACGGTAACGCCAGAGCCAGAAGATGTAAATATTGAGGCAAAAGTTCAAAACTGCATTACCGGAACAACTGATATAACCATTAAAGAATACTGCCTAAGCACTCTTATGAGCTATTATGGCTATTCTCAAAATCCAAAAACTGCCAAAAATATTCTCCCATTATGCGATGCCATAAAGAAATTTACTGAAGATAATATTTCAAAATATAACACTATGGAAAACTATGGCTTTCTTTACAATGTCCCTAATTGCTATGCAACTTATGGCTTTTACAGTGGCGTAGGATCCTCAATTTGCGACAAACTTCCGGACAAAGATATTAACATTGTTCAATACGGCAGTATTAACATAATCGTAAAAGTAAATTGGCGCAATGAATGCAAGCAAAAATATGCAAGCTTGCTTGCAACAAAATAAATGCCTAATCCAATTCAACTGCAAAATATTTTGCGAGTAGAGGCTGCACTTTTTGCAGCTCAAAATACATCTGCTGTGCAACTCTCCTGTAGCTCTTGTGACCAGCTTTGCTAGATCTCAACTTTATTATATGATAAAGTTCACGGGAATTCATAGTGAATAAAGTGCGCTTTCTGAATGCAAGAGGCACACAATACTGCGCATCAATAGGACTATATTCGGCTATTTTATGGTATAACTCACCAGCTTTTCTCATAAGCTCACAAAAATCTTTTTTAAGGCCAAAATTTGAAAGTTCTTCAGGAACACAGAAACCATGCCTTGTGCTCAATAGCTGAGTTGTCTGGGTGCATATGCGATGCCTTTGAATATCTCTGTAAGCGCCATAATCCATTAAAATTTCAAAAGTGTACGTTGAATGTTCAATTTCCCTCAACGGTTCATCTTTGTTTTGAATCCTCTTGAAAAACTCTTCAAATATTCTTTCTTTCTTTGCTCTGCTTAGTTTTTTTACTTTATCAAGCACTTTTTGAAAAGGGATGTGAAGATTTTTATACATAATAGCTGCTACAAGCTTATCTTCAGCATCTTGCTCATAATATAGTAAATTTACCTCATTACCTGCTACTTCCTTCACCATTTCTTTTTTTTCTTCACTAAATTCTTCTTTTGCTATATTTGCAATACTCAAGTCAGTTTCTTCAATATACGGGTTTTTCTCTGCAAAGCTTCCCAAAATTGGCATTATCTTTGATGCCTCTTCTTTTATCAGCAAGCCCAATGATTGGGCCTCCTCGAGTTTGTTTGAGAGTAATTTCTCAACAGCGTGTGCCAATGACCTTGCATTAAATGTTGCCGCAACATTTGTTAATGTAGCTGCTGGCAAAACATAACGCAAAACATCACATGTCTTTCCTTTGATATAAGATGCATAATAAGCATCACTCATGCTTTCTTTTTTTGGAAATTTCTCTCTGAAATAGCTTTCAGCAGCGCTAAAATTCTGAGAATAAAAGTCAAATAGCTCATCGAGGGTTTTCTCATATATTCTTCCATATCTTGAATTCATTATTCTTTTTGGTTTGTAGTAATGCCCTTTATCAAAAATCTGGTAGCGCGTGCTTTTTTCAGTGTAGCTTGCAAGCCGATTATCCTCAAAAATTTTCGTAAGCAAAATGCTAATATCCTCAATCGCAATATTTATCACAGCATGCTCAGCTATGCTAAAATGCCCAAAGCCGACAACCCATTTTTTTTGAAATTCAGCTGCTTTCTTTTCAGCCGCCAAAGGCTTCTTCTGGCCGCTTGACTTATAAGGCAATCCTTCTTCTTTTATCATCTTTAGCAAGATTTCCCTAAAGCCAAGAGGTGATCTGCTGACGTAAGCAAAAATTGTGCTCACCAGCTCAGGTGGCAAATTCTTGAAAATATAAACCTTCTTGTCAAAATTGCTGACATAATCTGAAATTATTGCCATATCTTCTTTGCTATATTTCATAAAGACACCTAAAAAATTATTCCATAATGCTTTAGGCCTTTTTTTAAAGAAACCAAATCCTTGAAAACTATTGCTTTCATTCCAATCTTTTTTGCAGCAATCACATTTTCTTTAAGGTCATCAACCAAAATTATTTCCTTTGTTTTTACACCTAAAACTCGAAGCATTTTAACAAATATCTTTTTTTCTGGCTTTGCACATCTAAGCTCGCATGAAAAAAAGGCGTAGTCAAATAGTTTCATAAATTTCTTTTCTTTAAGATATTCAACATCCGGCGAGCTTGCATTTGATAGTATTGCAAGTTTGTATCCAGCTTTTTTAATAGCCTTCACAACTTCGATGACTTCTTTTTTCTCTTTGTAAGCTTTTTTTAAATAATCTTTCCAAACCTTTCTCGACTTTGCTTTAGCACCGACCTTTTTTAAAAGCTCTGAAATAAGATCTTTTTCCTTGATTAGGCCCTTCATCCATTTAAGTTCCATTTTTTTGTATGCCTCAACTACTTTTTCTTTTTGTCTCGTGTTTAACCCAAAATCCTTCGCAAAAAATTTTAGCCTTTTTTTGCTCGGACGCTCTATAAGCACACCACCAATATCAAATACAACAACTTTAATCAAAAAATCACGCTCTTTAAATCAAGATTCCAAAAAATCCGGCTCCGCCTCAATTTTCTTAGAGAAAAAAGCCACATAAAGAAGATAAGAAGCTATTTTTAGCATTTCTTCAATAGAAAAGCCTACTTTCAAAATAAACCACAAATTATGGCCAAAAGCATTCAGTCTTTTGAGCAAAAAGAATGATTCAGGCATTTAAATATTTGAACGAATAATAATTAAAAAAGCACATTCCAAAGCTACCTAAAATAAATATTCGCTTTTTGACGAAATAAACATAGCCAAAAAGCGTAACCTTTTTAATTTTGTTTGGGCAATATGTGTTATGTGGTTTAATGGCTTCAAACATAAGCGGCTTTTACAAGATGAGCCAAGAAGAGCGCCTTGAAGTTTTAAAGCAAAATTGTAAAATCTCAGATGAAGAACTCCATTTGCTTAAAGAGCTTAAACCAATGGATTTCAAAACAGCCGACATAATGATCGAGAACGTTGTTGGTGTCTTTGGGCTTCCTTTGGGGATAGCAACCAACTTTGTGGTAAATGGAAAGGACTACTTGATTCCTATGGCAATTGAAGAAAGCAGTGTGGTTGCGGCCGCAAGCAAAGCTGCGAAAATTGCAAGGCTTAGCGGTGGTTTTAAAGCTGATGCCAACAAACAGCATATGATCGGCCAGATACAAATTATGGTCAAAGGCAAAAAAACAAACTCAGTCATTAAAAAAATTAGAGCCAACAAAAAAGCTCTTCTTGAAAAAGCAAACGCTTGTGACAAGGTTCTTGTTTCGTTTGGTGGTGGTGCCAAAGATTTAATTATCAGGCATTTTGAGGGCTTTATTGTATTACATTTGATTGTTGATGTTCGGGATGCAATGGGTGCAAATGCCATCAACACAATGTGCGAAACCATTGCACCAGAAATTGAAAAAATTGCAAACTGTAGGACAGGAATCAAAATAATTTCAAACCTTGCTGTTTACCGGTTAGCGAAGGCTAAAGCAGTATTTACAAAGCATTTACTTGAAGAAGAGTCTGGCAAAGGCATAGTTGACGAGATTATTAAAGCTTGGAAGTTTGCATTGGCTGATCCTTACAGAGCAGTAACTCACAATAAAGGAATAATGAATGGTATAGATGCTATAGCAATAGCTACAGGCAATGATTTCAGGGCATTAGAAGCTGGCGCTCACGGGTATGCTTGTATTAAAGGTAATTATAAACCACTTACGAAATATTATAAAGATAAAAATGGAAACCTTATCGGAGAAATAACCATGCCTCTACAGTTTGGAATTGTTGGTGGTTCTACTAGGGTAAATCCAATGGCTAAATTGTGCCTTAATATACTTGGAGTTAAAAGTGCACAAGAATTAGCAGAGGTTGCAGCATCGGTTGGGCTCGCACAAAACTTTGCTGCACTTTACGCATTATCCACTAAAGGAATTCAATATGGTCACATGAAACTTCATGCAAAAAATATAGCTGTGCAAGCCGGAGCCAAAAACTACGAGATTGATGCTGTTGCTGAAGCCATGATTTCTTCAAAATCTATTAATGAAGCATCTGCAAAAGAAATACTCAAAAAAATCAGGAGAGATACTTTATGACTGCAGGCATAGTTGGCTATGGCATCTATGTACCAAAGTTAAGGATAAAAGTAAGCGAAATAGAGCGAGTATGGCAAAAAAGCTCAGGTGGAATCGGTGTGAATGAAAAAGCAGTGGCTTCTATAGATGAAGATGCTTGCACACTTGCAGTAGAAGCGGCAAGACGAGGCATAGAAGACTTTTCCATAGACCCAAAAAGAATAAATGCTATCTATGTTGGCTCCGAAAGCCATCCTTATGCAGTAAATCCTACATCAAGCATTGTTGGTGATGCTCTCGGAACAACAAATAAATATTATGCTGTTGATATGGAATTTGCCTGTAAAGCTGGAACTGCTGGAATGCAAGTTTGCTATGCACTAAAAAAGGCAAGAATGATCGATATCGGCCTAGCTATAGGCTCTGATACTGCACAAAGCAAACCAAACGATGCACTTGAATTTACAGCAGCAAGCGGGGCTGCTGCATTTTTCATAGGAGATAAGAAAGATGAAGTTATAGCAGAAATTGAGAGCACATGTAGTTATACAAGTGATATGCCAGATTTTTGGCGTAGACCTAAAGCGGAATTTCCAGAGCACACCGGAAGGTTTACAGCAGAAGCCTATTTTAAGCACGTCATAGGTGCCGCCAAAATGATCCTTGAAGAAACAGGTTATAGGGCGGACGAATTTGACTATGCTGTTTTTCATCAACCAAACGGAAAGTTTCCCTTAAAAGCCGCGAGTATCCTTGGTATAGAAACAAAAAAGGTGGAGCAAGGCCTTATAACACCACTAATAGGAAACACTTATAGTGGATCTACCATGATAGGGTTAGCCAGCATACTTGATATCGCAAAACCAAAGCAAAAAATACTTGCTGTAAGCTATGGCAGTGGTGCGGGAAGTGATGCCTTTATAATAAATACAACTGATAACATCTCAGATAGGAGAGCAAAGGTGCCTGTGCTAGAAATGATTAAGGAAAAAGAGTATATTGATTATGCACTTTATTTAAGACATAGACGCAAAATAAAAAGCTTGTAAGTGATTTTTATGGTTGTAATTATTGGTGCAGGTGTTACAAAATTTGACGAGCACTGGGAACTTTCTTTCAGGGAGCTTATACTTGAAGCAGCCCTAAAAGCTATAGAAAGTTCAGGCCTACATGGTGAGAAGATTGAAGCAATTTATGGTGGCTGTATGGCATCAGGTAGATTTATAGGCCAAGAACACATAGGTGCGCTTATTGCAGACCAACTTGGCTTAAATCCAATTCCAAGCACCAGAGTTGAAGCAGCCTGCGCATCTGGTGGTGTTGCTTTGAGGACTGCATACCTTTCAATTAAAAGCGGCGCTCATGATATCGTTGCTGTCGGCGGAGTCGAAAAGATGACTGAGCTTAGCACAGAAGGTGTTAGTTTTGCTTTAGGTGGTGCGGGTGACCAGGAAATAGAATTATTCCATGGTGCAACCTTTCCTAGCCTCTATGCTTTGCTCGCCAGGGCTCATATGCAAGATTTTGGTACTACCGAGGAACAAATGGCTGCAGTCGCAGTAAAAAACCACGCCAACGCGATTTTTAATCCAAATGCACAATTTCACCGCCAAATAGCAATAGAGGATGTTATGGGATCTGGATATGTTGCAGAACCAATAAAAGTTTTGGACTGCTCACCGATTACTGATGGTGCGGCCGCTTTAATACTTTGTTCAAATGAAAAAGCTGAAGAACTGGGTCTCAAAGGCGTAGAAATAATTGCCTCTGAGCAAGCTTCAGACTCATTGGCAATAACAGGTAGAAAAAGTTTAACTGAGCTAAAAGCCACAAGGATGGCCGCTCAAAGAGCTTACCAAAAAACAGGGCTTAGTCCAAAAGATATTGATTTTGCCGAGGTTCATGATTGTTTCACAATTGCAGAGATTCTTGCAATTGAAGACCTTGGTTTTTTTGAGAAAGGGAAAGGTGGCATTGCCACAGAAAAAGGTGAGACCTCACTTAAAGGAAAAATACCTATTAATCCAAGCGGAGGTCTTAAGGGTAAAGGCCACCCCGTTGGCGCCACTGGAGTTGCACAGGCAGCTGAGGCATATTATCAGCTAATGGAGTTAGCAGGAGAGCGGCAAGTTAAAAAGGCCAAAACATGTTTAACGCATAATGTTGGCGGCTCAGGTGCAACAGCCATTGTTACTATTTATAGGAGATTTAAGGGGTGACTCCATGCACAACATTGCGCCTTTAAACTGGAGAAAATTTCCAGAGAGATATCTCCTAAAGGGAAATTACTGTGAAGTATGTAAACAAGCCTTTTTTCCGCCAAGACCAATATGTCCAAACTGCAGGCGAAAAGGAAAATTGATACAAATGGAGATGCCAAGACAAGGAAAGATCTTGAGCTATACAAAGGTTCATGTGCCTCCAGAGGGATTCAAAAATGAGGCACCTTACTATTTGGCAGTTATCGAGCTTGAAAATAAAGCCAAGGTGTTAAGCCAAATTGTTGATTCAGAACAAGAAAAAATAAAGATTGGCGCCAAAGTAAAAAAAGTTTTCAGACAGATTGGCGAACCAGATAAATACGGTACTATAACTTACGGTTATAAATTTAAAGTAATTCAATAATATGGTGTTGGTGATTAGTTGGATAGTGCTAAAGCTAGCGCTCCAGGCAATCTTTTTCTGACTGGCGAGCACGCAGTAGTTTATGGGAAACCAGCAATAATTGCTGCTGTTAATAAAAGAGCTTATTGCACTTCATTCAAATCAAAAGGCAATACCATTTCTGTTATAAGCAGAGAATTTGGTATTGCAAAAGCTAAAATTAAGGAAAATAATATTGTTAACCATGAAGGAAAAAATGAGCTCTTTGTTTTCTTTGATTTGGTTGAAATGCTTATGCATAAGCATGATATTAGAGACGGCCTTGAGATAAGAATTGAATCAGATGTGCCAGTAGAGTCCGGCCTTAGCTCAAGCACAGCAACTTTAAGCGCAGCATTGTATTCACTTAATCTTCTTTTTGATCTTAGAATAAAAAAAGAAAACTTTTTTGATTATCTATACCCTCTACAAGTCAAGATACATGGTGGCAAAGCATCTGGTAGTGAAATTTTCTCAAGTTCAATTGGTGGTTATAACAAAATTCAAAAGATAGATTGTGAAGGAAAAACAAAAATAAACTCCAAAGAGCTAGGAAAACACAGTTTTAGCATAGTGATAGGTAATACAAAAGTAAGAGCCCCCACAGCGCTTACTGTTGGCATGCACGTACCATCACTTATGAGAAGGTTTCCTAATATGGTTGAAAAGGAATTCGAAAAGATAGAATCTATATGTGAAAAGATTGAAAAAGCACTTGAGGCTGAAGATATTTACAGAATTGGCAAACTCATAAACAAAAATCAAAAAATACTATCAAAACTCGGTCTTAGTCATCCAAAGATTGATGACTGTATTAACGAAGCACTCCATGCTGGTGCTTTGGGTGCAAAACTTAGTGGCGGTGGCTGGGGCGGAGTGATGTTTGCACTTGCAAAAAGAGGGGAAGAAGAAAAAATAGCTAAAGCCATAGAGTCCACAGGAGCTGAAGCAATAATCACCACAATAGGCGGTGAAGGAGTAAAAGCATGCGATTAATAGTTGCATCGTGTGGTGCAAGCGGTATTAATTACGTATCATTACTAATTAAAGAACTTAAAAAGAGAAAAGTAGAGATGCATCTTATATTTTCTGAATGGGCAAAGAAAGTAGCAAATTTTGAAGAGCAACAATTAACTTATAAAGGAATAAAAATTTACAATAACGACGAATTAGATGCGAGCATCTCTAGCACAAGCTTTCCAGTTGATGCAATGGTTATATTGCCAGCAAGCATAAAAACTGCAAGCGATATTGCCAATGCACACACTGATAACCTTATTGCAAGATGCGCAGATAATATGCTTAGACAAAGAAAAAAGCTCATCCTTTGCATAAGAGAAACTCCTTTGAGCACACCTGCACTTAAAAATCTTTACAAAATTTCTCTTTATGGCGGCATCGTTTTTCCTCTTTCCCCAGCTTTTTATTCCAAGCCAAAAAGCATTTCTGATATCGAGGCTTTTATAGTTGGAAAGATCTTAGACCTTCTTTCAATCGAGAATGAACTCTACAAGAGGTGGAACTATGGACTTTAGAAGTTTTATTCAGAAGCTCGATAAAAGCAAGGAACTGATAAAAGTAAGTAAACCCGTATCTAAGAGATTTGAAGCAGCAGCAATACTTAAAGCTCTTGATGGCAAACCAGTACTGTTTGAAAACATAAAAGAATCTCAATTCAAGGTTGCTGGGAATGTGTTTTCCTCGAAACATTACATCGCAGATTACTTTGGTTGCGATGAAAGAGATTTAATAAAAATAATGGTTAATGCGTTGAACAAACCAAAAGAATTGAATATTATAAAGAAAAGCCCATGTCAAGATATAATTGTTGAAGAAAAAGATGTTGATTTGGACAAATTGCCAATACTAAGGCATACGAAAATTGACGGTGGTAACTACATAACTTCTGGTGTCTTCATTGCAAAAGACAAAGAATTAGGCATGAACGCTTCTTTTCATCGATGTATGCAATTAGATAAAAAAACATTCTCCGTTAGGGTTTGTGAACGTAATCTCTATGAGTTTTTACAAAGAGCATCCGGTGAACTTAATGTTGCAGTATGTATTGGCAATCCTGCTAGCGTCTTGTTAGCTGGAGCTACAAGCCCCCCAATTGGACAGTTCGAGTTTGAGATTGCAAGTGCACTCGAGAGTTTTGGGGTTGTTAAGGCACAATTTGCAGATGTATATGTTCCTTCAAGTTCTGAATTTATAATAGAAGGCACACTTACAATGAATGAGCTTGCTAACGAAGGCATGTTTTTAGATCTTACTGGTACAAGGGACTTTGTTAGAAAACAACCAATTCTAAAGGTTAAGAGAATAACCCATAGAAAAAATGCGATATGGCATGCGTTATTACCGGGTGGTAACGAGCATGGGCTGCTTATGGGAATGCCGAGAGAACCAACAATATTTTCAGAAGTTAGCAAAGTTGCAAAATGTTTAAATGTAAACATAACTCAAGGAGGCTGTTCATGGCTTCATGCTGTAGTTCAAGTGCAGAAAGAAAGCGATGAACAAATAAAAAGAGTGATTGAAGCTGCATTTAAAGGCCATAGCTCCTTAAAGCATGTTTTTGTTGTTGATGCTGACATCGATGCTAATAATATGCAAGAAGTTGAATGGGCCTTTGCAACAAGATTGCAAGGCGACAAGCAAATACACATATTCCCAAAACAAAAAGGTTCTAGCTTGGATCCAAGTGCTGAGCACCCAAGCAGAATAACATGTAAAGTTGGCTTTGACTTAACTATCCCTATGGGCAGAGATAAAGCAGATTTTACAAAGGTAAACTATGAAAGAATTGAGTTGGATAAATATTTGGTGAAAAAAGATGAAGCTAAGCAAAGAAGAAAAAGAGTATCTGGAAGGAAAACACGGTAATGCAGCAAAAAAAGCAATGGAAATTCTTGTAGCACTCGGAAAAATTTACTCAGCAAAGAGATTAATTACTGTAGACAGTGTCCAGATTTCTGGTGTAAGTTATCACACTATTGGTGATGCAGGCTTAGAATTGTTGGAAGACCTTGCTAAAGATGGCAAAATAAAAGTTCCTCTAACAACTTTAAATCCAGCTGGCATAGATATTGAAAATTGGCAATGCTTGGGCATAGATAAAAATTTTGCTGAAAAGCAACAACGCATTTTAAGCGCTTTCAAGAAGATTGGGGTTATTGTGAGTTGCACTTGTACACCTTACTTAATAGGCAATATTCCAAAGTACGGCTCACATATTGCATGGAGTGAAAGCAGTGCCGTATGTTTTGCAAACTCGATTATTGGTGCAAGAACAAATCGCGAAAGCGGTTTATCGAGCCTAGCAAGTGCTATTACTGGAAAAACACCTGATTATGGCCTTCATATAGAAAAGAACCGCAAACCAAAATATCTTGTAGAAGTCAAAGCAAACCTTACTGATATAACTGATTTTGGCGCACTTGGTAAAATTATCGGTGAAAAAATCGGAGGTGAAATACCTCTGATAAGAGGAATTTCTGATGCTGATCTTGATGAATTGAAAAGTCTTTGTGCCTCAATTGCGACTTTTGGTGGTACTGCACTTTTTCATATAAAAGATTTGACCCCCGAAAAAGTAAAAGCACCTAAGAAAAAATTATACATAACATCAGCCGATATTGAAAAAGCGAAGAACTCATTTTTTGATACTAATGAATATGACTTCATTGCAATAGGTTGTCCACATGCTTCCATAACAGAAATCCAGCAGATTGCCTCAGCACTTGATGGCAAAATGGTAAAAAAAGAATTTTGGGTGTTCTGTGCAAGACCAGTAAAGAAAATTTCCGATCTTATGGGTTACACCGAGGTTATTGAAAAGGCTGGTGCCAGATTTGCTTGCGACACTTGTATGGCTGTTGCCCCGCTTAAAGGTAGATTTAATGGCATGATTACAAATTCAGCAAAAGCATGCTTCTATGGGCGCGGTTCAAACAATTTTAAAGTAAGACTTGCTACACTTGAAGAATGCATAAAGGTGGCTTTAAATTGATTCTTAAAGGTAGAAAAATTTCTTCAGGAAAGGCTGAAGGCGAATGCCTTTTCAGCGAACAACCAATATCATTTTTTGGGGGAATTGATCCTGATACTGGAATTATAATTGAAAAGGGACACCCGCTTGAAGGAGTGAACATAGCAGGAAAAATACTTATTTTCCCTCATGGCAAGGGTTCTACTGTTGGCAGTTATACAATATACCGCTTAAAAAAGAACAAAAAAGCACCTGCAGCAATGATTCTTAAAGAATGCGAAACAATAGTTGCAATAGGTGCAATAATTTCAGAAATCCCTTGTATTGATAAAATAAAAATAGAAAAACTAAATAAAATTACTATGCTGAAAGTTGATGCAGATAAAGCAGTGGTGATTTTTTGAAAGAACTCGTTTTAATTAAACTCGGCGGCTCTCTAATAACTGACAAACGTAAAAAGGAGAAAGCTAGGCTAAATTTGATTGCCTCATTAGCACATGAAATAAAACCATTCATTGGGAAAAAAAGACTCATTGTTGCCCACGGTGGTGGAAGCTTTCCTCATTATCCCGCAAAAGAGTACAGGGTCAATGAAGGCATTTTAAATAAAAACAGCCTGAAGGGCTTTTGCCTCACCCATGATGCCGCAGCAAGACTAAATCGCATTGTTGTAGGCGAGTTTCTAAAAGCAGGCATAAATGCAATAAGCATGCAGCCAAGCTCTTTCATGTTCTGCAAAAATGGAAAAATAATTCAAAGCAATCTTTGCGCAATAGAAGAAGCTTTGCAGCATAACATATTGCCAGTGCCGTATGGCGATGCTGTGTTTGACACTGAAAAGGGCATAACAATAATATCAACAGAACAGATACTTTCACACTTAGCTTTAAAACTCAAAGCTAAAAGGATAATCGTTGCAGGCATAGTTAATGGAGTTTATACATCAGATCCATTGCTAAGTCCTTGTGCAAAGTTAATACCTAAAATCACTGCAAAGAATTTTCCAAATATAAGAAATATGCTTTCTGGCTCTCACGGCGTAGATGTTACTGGCGGAATGCTTTCAAAAGTTGAAGACCTCGTTGCTCTCTCAAACAAGGGAATTAGGGCCCAAATAATTGGCGCAGAGCAAAAAGGCAATTTGAAAAAGGCAATTTTAGGAAAAAGAATCGGCACTATAATTGGCTAAGAGTTAAACACCATTAAAAACCATTTTTAACTTTTTGGTGAATAATAGTTTATGCCTTTACCGAAAAACAGGTTAAGACAACCGAAAACTTCAAGAGCAGTGGTAATAAAGAGAGAATTAAAACAAATGACTAGTGAGCAAATCGCAAGTCTGATTTCCGCTGCCGCAAAACAACCACTACCGGTAAGAGTTTTGTTGGCAAAAGGCCTAAATACACGAAGACTCAAGGCAAGAGGATTTACCGCAAAAAATTGGCAGAATTAGGGTATAAGGCCAGCGAATTAAGACTACTCGGATATTCTGCAATTGACTTAAAACGTGCTGGATTTAGTGTATATGACATAATACATGCCGGATTTACTTTAGATGAATTAAGGCGGCTAGGCAGCAAATTTGCCCCAGGTGGGCCAAAAAAAGTAGGATATACTGCAGGTGAATTATTTGCTGCTGGACATAGCTTAGAAGAATTAAGAAGATTCGGATATACTGCAATCGACTTAAGAGCTGCTGGATTTGATGTGGATGAATTAGTACATGCTGGATATACTGCGCCCGAATTAATACTTGCCGGTTTTTCCCAAGTACAAGTAAATGCTGCTTTTAGCAGAAAAGCCAAAGCCAAATAAGACTGTTAAATAGTACTAGTTCACGAAACCCAGCAAAACAATTATATACTACAAACTGCTTTCTTTATACTGATGTTTTAATGTGTGCAGATTCCAGTTTAACGAATAAAGAAAAGCAAGAATGTGAAGAAAGCGCAAAAAGTTTTGGGGCATCTTTAGGGAAACTATTTCTTGCAATGGGTTTGGAAGAGTTGAAGAAAGAACCTTAAAGATTAATTGAAAGCCTCTAAGTGAATAAAGAAAATAAAGAATAACCTTTTAAATAAAGTTGCAATCGTATCTTTTTTATGTCAATCAGAGATAGAAAGCGCGAGCACATTGAGATTTCACTCACACAAAATGTAAACTTCCGCTCAACTACAACATGGCTTGAGAAAGTGCTTTTGGAATATTCTGCTTTGCCAGAAATAGACCTTGATGACGTTTGTCTTGAGACTGATTTTTTGGGTAAAAAACTAAAAGCACCACTTATGGTTAGCGGCATGGTTGGAGGTATAGAAGAAGCGAAGCAGATAAATAGAGATATTGCGAAAGCATGTGAATCTCTTGGTATTGCGTTTGGTGTTGGTTCTCAAAGAGCAATGCTTGAAAATCCACAGCTCAAGCATACTTATTTTGTGAGAGATGTCGCACCAAATATTTTTGTTGCTGGTAATTTAGGAGTAACACAACTAAAGGATTATTCATTGGAACAAATCGAATATGCCTTAGAATCGATTGGTGCTGATGCCTTGGCAATACACATAAATGCTGCACAGGAATCAATACAACCAGAGGGTACGCCAAGATTTAAAGGGTGTCTTAAAAAGATTGATGAGGTTTCTAAAAAGCTAAGTAAGCCAGTCTATGTAAAAGAAGTTGGTCATGGGGTCTCTTTTCGAGTAGCGCAAGAACTAGCAAAAACAAACATAAAAGCAATCGATGTACAAGGTGCCGGTGGCACTTCATGGACTGCAATAGAATTTATTAGAAATAAGTCAGCTTTCGGTGAAACATTTTGGGATTTTGGCATACCAACTGCAAGCAGCGTGGCAGAGTGCAGAAAAGCCTTCAAAGGAATCATAATTGCTAGTGGTGGCATACGCTCAGGCCTCGATGCTGTAAAATCGTTTGTGCTTGGAGCAAACATGGTTGCTATCGCAAAACCAGTCCTTGAAGCCCAAGCCAAAGGTGGTCACAAAGAGGTTGAAAATTACCTTAGCAAAATAATTCACGAAATAAAAGTTGCCCTTTTCCTGATTGGGGCAAAAAGCCCTAAAGAAGCAGTTGGGCGTGGCAGATTACAACCCTAGATGCTCAAACATCTTCAATAACATTTTATGTTTTAATAATTTCAAGCCCAAAATCTTCTAGCATAGATATTACTCTTGCCTTCTCTGTTGAAAGGCCTTTTTTTTCAATTACAAAGGCCTTGACAGTTTCCACTGTAGACTTTATTGCCTTTTCAATAGATTCTTTAGTCAGTTTTGCTAAATAATGCTTAGGGCACATGTGCGAGAAAGCAAGTTCCGTTTCTAATGCCATTTTCGTGAAGTGCTGGTTGTAATGTAAGCCCCCGAACCCAAGCACTGCCTTGGACTTAATATTATAATCAGCATCAACAATTGTTTTTGCAACAACATTTGCTGCTTTTGTATCAGTCCATTGTGCAATGCTTGAGCCAATCTCAATATAAAGTGCAGGTTTTGTTAAATACGGGCCATGGTGTGTTGCCTCATAAACAACATCATAATCTATACATAACTTCTTCTTTAACTCATTAAGATAACATATGTATGCTTTCATAACCGCAGAGCTTGTTGGCACTAACTCAAAATCTTTGCCACCAAAATGCGCTTTTGCCCAATTTCCTATTGGATGCACAGTAAGCGTTGGTCTTTTAGATTCCGAAGAATGCTTCGAAGCAAAGACAAACAATTTACAATTAATTTTATCTACATAATCAGCAAATATCTGATCAGAATTTATAAAATATAGTTTCATGTTTTTTTCATTGCTTTGGTAAACCCCATTTCCATCAAAGTTCTCTTCACATTCTTCAAAACCATTGCTAAAAAGCTCTTTTGCAATATTCATTCCAGCAGGATCTAGTTTAGATACTATTATGGCAATCATAAAAAGCGATTGTGCATTTATGGTTAAAAGCTTAACATCTGATACTTTGTTAAGTATGGATACTTTCAGGCTTTTTGTTGTTGCATTTTTGGCAATTGTAATGATTGCTTTGTTATTACAGATTTTTGGCTTGTTTGAACCAACTTTGGATCTTGAGAAAGAAATCAAAGAACTGATTCGAATTGCAGAATCTCAACCAGGTAAATACTTCTCAAAGATGCTCCCTCTGCAAGGCACATTGATTGCAGATATTTTTGAGAATGAACAAAGATCACTGATTTTTCTTTGTAACAGTCCTTCTTTGTGCTGTGAAATGGCGCAAAAGTGTGGGAAAAATCTTGAATGGAATAATATAAAAACCTCAAGGTTCATAACCTCAAAACAAAAGAAGCAGGCATATGTATCAGTAAGATGTAGATTCCAGTCATTAACTATTTGCAAAGTTTACTTTGGGCAAGAGCCCGCGCAAATTACAATCGAAAGCTTTGGCATTGATGTTAACCAGAACACTGCTTTCGCTGGTGAAAATATATATATTAACTACTCAATAAAAAACACAGGCAAAACATCGCTTATTGCAACTTCCGTGGCTAAACTTTATGCCTCTCATACAGAGCTTTCAGGCGAAGTTTGGCTATTTATAAAGGACTTCAAAGGAAAAGATTTTGCGCTTCTCAGCAATGAGTCTGCCAATGATTCCATCAATTTCTCAATAACAGCTCCAGGAAAATATAAAATAGAGCTATTTGTCTATGAAAGTAATGATGAGACAAATTTCGACTCAAAGAGCTTTGAATTAATGGTTTTTGAGAAAAAGCACTAAATCAATTAAGCAATTCAAATCCTATATTTTTCAACAAGCTTATCAACACCTAAAATTATCTGCTTTATGCTTTGTTCGAATTCATTTCTCAGATGATACTCAACTGCTGAAACGAAATCTTCGCGCTCCGCATTTGGTGCTGAGTTTATACAATAACAGCCATTTTTCCTTTCAATAAGATTAATGTCCAACATTTTTTGTAGGTGGTACCGCACTAATCTTTCTGATGTCTTTATACCTTTCTTCTCTTCAAGATATTTTCTTATCTGATCTGCTGTTGGCTTTTTCTTTTCCGAGAACAAAAAATAAAAAAGTGCATCGATTACTTCTATACCTATGCGCCTGCTTTCTTTTTCACTGACCAAACCAATACTCAAACATACCCAACGCAAAAGAGAGCGTTTTGTCATCGTTACACTCTGCGGTAGATCAAGTTTCCTTAAATTCAACTCACCTCTCAGCAATTCAGCTTCAGGAAATTCTGATGGCCCATTTCTTATCAGAGGTTTCTTTTCATTCGGTTTTTCATTACGTTTGTGACTTCTCAAAACACGCGGCATGAAAAATTTTTTTTCCGAAAGAAATAAAATGTTTTCTCTAAGGCAACCTACCTTCAAATTAAATTTTTAATACCAAACGATATATTATACTTTAATAATAATATTTACTGATAATATTTACTCCAAACTTATAGCGTTTGATTGTAAGGTGATTATGCATGGCTGTAGCTATTAACTACAGATTTAGTCCATTGAGAATGTCCCTTAAAAAAAGGGACAAGGTAGCCCTTGATCTTTTTGTTAAGAATATTGATGATTCCATTAAGAAGCTGACTGTCCGTGTCATGCTTCCCAATGAACTCGCTTTCTCAAAAGGTGGCTTTAAAACAGCAGAAATAATTAATATTGACAAAATAATGCCTGCTGAAGAAAGAATACTTTACCTTGAGATATGGCCTAAGCATAACTTATCTGCCGGCGAAAAAGCAATTCAAGTAATTGTTCAGGAGTTTGAAGGAAATTATCAATACACTAAAAATCAGACAGAAAAAACAATTTCATTAATCGTTGACTAGTAAATTTTGCCCGAAACCCCACAATTTTAGCTTTTTATAATGAAAAAATTGCGAATAGTATAGTTATGTATATAGTTAAAATTTCTTATTTTTAGGCCTCTCTGCAGCTTTTAAGGCGGCCTTTTTGGGCTTTTTGTCAATAATGCTATTCTTAGTTCATAAAAGCATTTATAAAAGCAAGCCCAATATTTAGGCCCAATAGGCCCAATATCTGTTAAATATGAATTATCGTAAAATTTCCTTTTTTTGCAGATAAAGGCCCAAAAATTGTTTTTTTCGGCAAAAAAGATAAATTTGGCTTTCTAACTTTTTCAGAAATTTTTTCTTATATCTCTAAAAAGTTACAGTGCTTATCACAGCAAACAGCAAATATCTTAACTAATATTTACACCAAAATTATTGCTCTGCAAAGCTCTAGAAAAATTCCACAGAATTTTTCTTACACAAAACTCTTACACAAAAATCTGATAGTAAGAAAGCAAATAAGACATTTAAAATAAGACAAGACATTACAAGACATTTATACATAATTAAATTATCAAATTAGAAACCCATATATTGCAGTATAATATACATTATACTGCACTATATGTGCATAATCCCACAATTATTATGTATAATAAGCTATTCTGTGGGCAAATTAGTTATGTAGCAGATGCATTAGCCTTTCTCTTATGTTCACAATATACTCAACTGCCTGAGCATAACTTAATCCTTTGCTTCCATTAGGAAAAAGTTCACAAGAAAACAAATCAATTTTTGAGTTTTCCATCTCTACTTCTGACCTAATTTCAGGATGGTCTATTTTTTCAGTATACTTTTTGACAATTTTGCTCCAACGCTCCAACTCTGCATTTTGAAGCTCTGCATTTCTAAGTGCAGTATCTATGAAACTGATCATTTTTCTTGCCTCTGCTTTAGAAATTGCACCTTTTCTTATTTTTAAAGTTATAGTCCTTACTTTAAGCAAAGCTTCAAGTATGCTTTTATCCCTAAGCGACTTACTTCTTTCAGCGGTAACTCTAAAGCCTTTAATTTCTGAAATCAACCCAACATAGCGTTCTCTGGCCATCTCAAGCTTTTTTAAATTTCTTTCTGGCTTTATTCTTCTAAAAAATCCTTTAATTGCCATGAAATATTAAGAAGTATTATAGTCTCGCCTTATTTAATTTTTTCGTTTAGAGTTTAGGCCCAAGATAAACATAGCACAGATTCTTAGTGTCTATTAATTCGCGCGCAACCCTTTTAACTTCTGACAACCTAAGCATTTTTATCTTCTCAAAGTATTCTTGCCAATTCCAACCAGAACAATAAGCAAAAGAATTATCTCTTGCTTTCTCGAGTGAATCTTCCCAAGAGATGGCATAAGAGCCAAATATATGCTTTTTAGCCTTTTTAAGTTCACTCTCACTTATTTTGCCGTGGGCTATACGTGCTAACTCTTTTTTTATTATATCAGTAACTTTTTTTGCTTTATCAGGCCTTGTCGCAGCATAGATACAGAAAATACCATGCTTTGGCTCGGCCTCCAAAAACGCATGAGCCATGTAGCTTAACCCATGCTTTTCCCTTATCTTATAAACTATTCTTGAGCTAAGGCCACCACCCAAAATTGCTTCTAACAAGCTCAATACTGCATAATTTTCATCGAAGGAGCTCACAGTGGGAAAACCAATGCAAAGATGTGTCTGCTCAATCTTTTTCTCTATAAATACTTCTTTATGCTTAGAGCCAACATCGCACTTTTTAAGTTTCAATGGCTTTTTTCTACATTTTGGTTCAATAATGCCAATAGAATTTAAATATTTGGATGGTTCGTCAGGTGCAACTATCGAGAATAAACAATTCTTAATGTGATGGCTCTTCCTAAAATTAAAGAGGAGATCCTTTCTCTTGAATTTAAGAACATTTTTTTCATTGCCAGCAATCGGTTTGCCAAAAGCTTTATCCAAACACTCTCTATAGAATTCAATGATTGTGTGCCTTGTTGGGTTGTCATAAGCATCTCTTATCTCATTCGCTATTATTTTTCTTTCAATCTCAACTTGATCTTTGTAGAATTGGCAGTCTCTAAAGCAATCTAACAGCACGTTTATTGCCATAATGCCGTGCTTGACATCAGTTTTGATCAAATATCCAATATTTTCCCTCGATGTAAAAGCGTTTAAATAGCCACCGACAGAATCAATCTTCTTTGAGATTTGCAGTCTACTGTGTTTTCTAGTTCCAGAAAAGAACATATGCTCTATAAAATGCGCAATACCAGAGCTCCTTTTTTTCTCGAAAGCAGAACCAAAATTAACTAATAGCTCAGCAGCAAAGACATTGCTTTTGCTTTTGCCGAATAAAACCTTTGCCCCATTTTTTAATGTGAATATTTCTGTTTCCTCACCACTGATGCATAGTGATTTATGCCCAATCATAGATGACATAGAATGAAAAGTTAATGCAAAGCTTAAAATAGTTTGTGGCTGGCTAAAACTATATCTTAATCTTCCCAAAATTTGCATAACGCCTAAATTTTGTCTTTGTCCAGGGTTCTGGCTGTTTGGCTCTAAGCTTGCGCTCTTCATTCAGCAATTTCTGCCTAAGCTCTTCGCTAACTTCAAAACGTATTACCCCATCACCAACAACCATATTTCCAGCCATAAAGCCCCCTCCAAAAATTTAGTTAAAGCAAGCCAAAAATAGCCTCTATAATATTTTTGCATTGTACTCTTTAAAAATATGACGTATAAATTATGTAGAAATTATCTGTAATCTAATAGCTGAAATATTGCTTCAAAAATGTTTTTAATCTAATATTCTCTTATTTTATATTTTGCTCTAAATAATTATCTAAATAATTAAAATCACTAAGATGTGGTTTTATGGATAAATATGATGTCATTGTAATAGGTGGAAGCGTTGCAGGTCTAAGAGCCGCAGAACAGCTCGCGAATAGAGGCTTAAATGTACTCTGTTTGGATAAAAAACAAGAAATTGGAGTTCCAAAGCAATGTGGCGAAGGTATAAGCTTAGGGCATCTTCAAAAGCTCGGAATCAAGCCAGATAGGCGTTGGGCATCACAAAAAATAAATGGTGCAATTCTTTATGCACCAAACGGTAGTGCAGTTGAGATTGATTTTGGCAAAACCATGGGCTTTGTACTAGAGCGCAAAGCATTTGAAAAGCATCTAGCCAAAAAAGCAGCAAAAGCAGGTGCAACTGTAAAGGTAAAAAGCAACGTAACTGAAGTAAAGAGAACTGAAGGCGGAGTCATTGTTAGTGTATGTGACCTTTTCGCAAACACATACTTTGCTAAAGCAATTTTCGCATGTGACGGGCCACAAAGCGTTATAGCAAACAAGATGGGGTTGCCAATAAGCATAAAGCCAGAGGACTTAGACTCCGGCATTCAATATGAGATGGCTGGCATTGAATTCGAAAAAGAAAAATTTATTCATCTATGGTTTGGGAACGATATTGCGCCTAGAGGATATGTTTGGCTATTTCCAAAGGGTAAGCAGCATGCTAACGTAGGCATTGGCATAGGTGCACACATCAGAGGTTCAGCAAAAGAATACTTGGACAAATGGATTGAGGTCAGACCGGAGATAAAGAAAGGCTCTATAATTGAAGTCAATTCTGGTGTGATACCTGTTGGTGGGCTCCTTAAGAAAATGACTGCAGACAATCTTATAGTTATAGGTGATGCCGCTCATCAAGTTAACCCAATACATGGCGGCGGCATGGGCATAGCAATGGAGGCAGCAGATATTGCCACTAGCGTTTTCGAAAAAGCATTCCAAAAAAATGATTTTTCAGATGCAACTTTTGACGAATACAACAGAATATGGTGGGAACGCTGTGGGAATAAGTTAATGCGACTGGTTCAAATAAGGAAAATGATGGAATCTCTTAATGATAATGACTTTAATACAATTGCTGAAGCTTTTACTGGTGAGGAGATACTGACAATACAGAGTGGAGACTTCGCGAAGATTAGAGCAATAATACTCAAGAAACTTATTAGCAAGCCAGCACTTTTAAAAGTGATGCTGAAATATCTCTCAGCATAGGCGCCGGCATTTATTAAGGTTTCCAATTAAAAAATCTTTATGGCTGCAGATTTATTCATTTCCAATGATAAGCTGAACATACCCAGTCAATCGTTTGCCACTCTGATTAAAGAGATAAAATATGAAAGCATAGAGAACTCTATAGTAAAAAAAGTGCAAGAGCTCCCGCAAGATGCAATAAAGATCAAGCTTTATACAAAAGCCGGTGAAAAAGATCTTGTGATCTGCAACAAATATTTTTTTATCTCCAAATATCAGCTTCCGGCAAAACAGCAAACTTCCGGTTTTGGTGCTTTTTTGAACAAACATCTCAGATCAAAGAGGCTCAACTCAATAGATCAACTCGATTCGGAACGAGTTTTTATGCTAAACTTTGGAGATCATTTTCTAGTGCTTGAGCTTTTTTCAAAAGGAAATGTCATCTTGACCGACCAATCAAAGAAAGTGCTTGGCTGTCTGCGCACTGAAGAATGGAGCGCAAGAAAAATAAAAAAAGGATTTCAATATGTCGAACCACCAAGTTCTACCTTGCTAGATAAAATAACTGCCGAAGATTTTGTTATAATCGCAAAGAAAGATCCAGAAGCAAAAATAATTCCTTGGCTTGTAAAATCTTTTGGTTTGTCACCTTTGATTGCCGAAGCGTCTTGTCTCGAAGTGTGTATAGAAAAAGATATCAGTATCGCTGCTATCCCAGAATCAGAGCTAAAGAAACTATATGAAAAAACAAAGCTGATGCTTTCAATGTCTGATGCGAGTGGCAGAGCATATGTTGTAGAACACCGCAACTCCTTATACCTCCTCAATTTTCTACCAAAAATTTTTGCATCTTCTTGCATTCATGAATTCAAAGGGCTGAATGATGCGCTTAATGAGATTTTTGTTATGCAAAATAATTCCAAGATAAAAATAATGCCAGTAAATAAAAAGGCAGAAGAGCTTCAAAAAGCTTTGGAAAAACAGATTGCAAAAATAAAGAGTTGTGAGAGATCCGCATTGGAATTAAAAGATAAAGCCCGTACAATATATGAAAATTTCAATGATATTTGCTCTGCTTTTGAGTTTGCTAAAGCAGAAACAAATAGTAAAAAGGGAAAAGGGCAAATTATGTATAATTTAACCTTTGGCAACGTCTTGCTAAAGAGCATCGATTTCAGCAAACGCTCTTTAAAGATAGAGATTCACACCACAGAAAATAAAGACAATAAAAAAGAGAGGTCGCAATCAAGTTGAAACAACTTCGCGTTCATCAACTATGAAAACATCGCTTACAGCAGTAACTGCAGCATAAGGAACTTCTATTATTGGCTCGGTGCTTCTCAACCTTTTCACTATCTTGCTATTCTTGTCTATTTCTATAACTAATTTCTCTATTTCACCAGTACGCTCATTTATTAGAAGATCTGAGAGCTTGCCGAGTTCTTCGCCCCTATTAGTAATTACCCTTTTTGCAGCAATTTCTCTCGCAATAGTGTACTTATACATGGTTTCACCCTATAAAGTAAAAATATTAAATTTTATAAACCCTTACCTCACAACCCTATACATAATAAACTTTTTTTAGCACCTCATTAAACTTCGTATAGTTATACGCTTTTCTAATATTTAAACATATCGTTTCTAAATCTGAATATTCAAAAGGTGATCTTTTGCAAGAAAAAAATGGGTCGACTAAAAAATTTTGGACTGCGAGAAAACTTGTGCTGATTTTTTTTCTTATTTTTGGAATTGCGATAGGCGCTATTGTACAGCATTACGTCTTAGAGCCTTTGCTTGATGTTAGCTTAGCAGAGCAGCTAAAAAAATGTAAAACAGAAAATTTGGAAATACACGACTCACTCAAAAAATGTATCGATGTTTCAAAATAAAACTAAGCGAAAATAATATTAAATCAACCATTCAATTTTTGCACTAGGACTTTACCGCAAGGCTTTTCTTCCTTAAAGACAAACGCTTCAAAAATAAATATCTCTGTGTCAGGCATGCGCCAAAAATTTTTTTGCAAACCTGCTTTGAGACACGCTTGTTCCAAGAACGTTTCACTGTTCCATCCATATTCAATAGCAACTTGAGGCAAAAGAAGGCCACTATGATACGACCTTCTTATAATTACTCCATGTTTTCCAACAACAACTATCTTTGGTGCCATTTTGTTATCTATTTTCTCTGGTTTGCTTAGCACTGATATTTCAACAATACATTTTTTTAGCTCCTCATCGTACACAGGTAAAAATCTTGGATCACGCGAAGAGCCGACAGCTGCCTCAATAACTGCTTTAATAAGCGGCATTTCAGGATATGGTATTCCAATGCAACCACGAAGCTCATTTTCAGGATAAGTATGCAGTGTAACAAAAACACCTTTTTTCTGCATTAAGCCTTTTTCCTTGATATTTGCTGAGTAAATTCTACCAGTTAGATTATAATATTCTATAGCTTTCCTAGCCATGATAATGAGTTCTTCGCATTCTTTTTCAGACAGTTCCATAATTATGCTTTTGTATGACAACTTAATATTATTTTCTGTTATTTAGTTTTTTCATGGCATCTGCTTTAGATCCCTTGGTAAAAGAGATCATCGATTTCGAACAGTTGCAGACTTTTATAAACCAAAGGGAAGGCAACTTAATTGATCTCACAAAGACTTATTACTGCTGCCTGGGTTCAGATCTTGGCTTTGATGTAAGTGCACCATACACACTAGATATCAGCAATACTAAAATAGAATATGATATCTGCTGGATTACCGCTAACAATATTGAAGTTGCCTTCGAGTTTGAGCTTGGTGATCTTGAGGGTTTTTTTGCAGCACTATGTAAGCTCTCAGTATGTGAGCCAGAATTAGGAGTAATACTGGTATCACACAAAAGCAGAATCTTGAATCTCGATTTAGCAACAAAATTAGCACAGAAAACTCAAGCTTTAAGAAAAAAACTTCTCTTAGTGGATATAAGCAGCGAGAATTTCGAGCTTGTTTAAATCAATTTGCAAAACAACTAAAAAAGCAATTTGTTTTTTAAATTTTTCCAGAGAAAGAATTGATCAATGCTAAGAGAGTCAAAGATACACTTATTTTTCATTATGTTGTTTTTGGCTGGCACGCTATTCCTTTCGGCATGCATTGATTACGAAAATGAAGCACTTCTTGAGGAATATAAGCAGAGATGCCTTAACCTAACCGCATATGACGCAGGTTATGTGCCACAGTGCTTAAGCCTCGAAGAATGCTTCTCTATGATAGAAAAAGAACTTTTTGATTTTTCTGATAGTTCACTTACCCTAGAATCTAGACAAATTCTTTATTATTACAAAACACACCTTTCTAAGTCGTGGTATTACTATAATGAATCAATGCATTACTTAAAAAAGATAAGAGATGCATGCTCGGAAAAAAACTTTGAACTCGCTTTAGATAGTGCAAATGACTTTCGCTATTACATTGAAAAATCTTTCGAGGAGTCAGACCTTGCACTTGAAGCTTCTTTTGGATTCATATTGTATGAAAAAAGGAAGCTTGAGGAACAGGATATAAACATGATAAAAGAAGAGCCAATTTATGCATTTTACATAAGGCTTAATGACAATGAGCGTCAAATACTTTCAAAAGAAAACTTGGGTTTTAACAACTACGCTTCAGATGCAAGGCGCTTAGCAGAAGAAACCGCAAATAAAAGAGCTTTTGCAGGTGCAAAACCCGAGGTTATAAAAAAGAAAACATTTAGAGAGCTTTTCATAAGCACTTTGGGGCTGCCATTCGAATATTATATATATGAAAACCAAGAAAAGAGCGCATATTTGCCAATCTTCGCTGGTCTGCCAAATAAGTATGCTGAATTCGTCTCCAATATAGAGACAACTGAAAGGATGCTTAGTTTTCTCTCAAATGAAAGACCAGATGAGTTTCTAAAACTTCTTTCAAAACTCGTTGGAAAAAAGAGTTCTTTGGCTGGCGATTTCGTTAAATTAGCAAAAGAAGACTCATTAAAAAAGGCATCCCTTTTAGAGAATTTGTCAATGCTTGAAAAAAGCATCGAGGAAAAAATAAGCTCTGCAAAATCGAAAGCAAACTTTTTTACATCGAACTCTTTTCATTATGCTGATGAAAATTTCTTAATGAACATGCAGAAGCTGCTCAACGAGCCGCTAACAGTTTCTTTCGATAACCAGATTTTTAGTTCGCCAGCTGATGCAGCGCTTAACTCAACAGCAAAAATAAATGCAATTGAAAGGGGTTTAATTGATAATCGTTCTGCATGGCTGTCTGGGCGCATAACCATTGGCTTAAGAACCTCAAATCTTAAGCTTCTCAATACTGATATCGACAACATAATTTACTCTCTCGATTCTATGGAAAAGAGCATCAACATTCTTGTTGCAAGATGTGATTACGAACTTTCTTTACAAGCAGAGACAACAGAGCTTGCTTCTTTGAAGGAGAAATACTTGCTTGCAAACAAAGATGAAAAGCTAATGTACTGCAGCTCCTTTATTGAGCTCAGAGCTAGGCTCAAAGAAAATGCTGAAAAAAGAAAAGGCAATGAAAAAGCTCTTTACCAATCGGATTGCGATGAGAAGCTTTCTGTTTTGATTCAATTCACAAAAAACGACTATCTAAAGAGCAGATATAAAATAATGCTCGACTCAAACAACGTTTTAAGTGATTGTAATTTGCTGCTAATAGATGTTGAAGAGGACATACGCACAAACTACCGCATTGACGACCTTGAAAAAAAATTTGAAGAAGCATCAGCCTATAATGAATTCCTAGAGAAATTTTTGTTTGAGAGAAACAAGCTCTTCTATGAAATAAAGGATTATTTTGGCCCAAAAGGTCTTATACTTGAGAAGTCGATGCCTATAATAGATTCTGTTAAAGCTGATCTTGAGAGACTTATCTCAGGTTTACTTGAAAAGACCAAGATATTCCTTCAAGAGCAAATTTCAAAGAATTGCAGAATAAAAGCATTGCCATTGCGCGAAGTCTTACTTAAAAGTTTTGAGCCAACTACAACCGAATCAAGTTTCTTCTTTTACTTTGAAAACACACTGATTCATTTTGAAAAACCTCTAAATGTATCAATAAAGTTCGATGGCCAAAATTGTGAGCTACTTTATAAGACACCAAATATCTATAATGTAAATTTTTCAGGGATTTCAGGAAAAAGCATTGTTATAGATTTTCATAACTTACCGTTAGGCATCACTAGCTTTGAGTATCAATGCACTAAAGAATTTGGTTTGAAGATGGTTTCAAGGAACATTGCACTCAATCCAGATTTTGGCTTAATTTCAGAAAAATATATCTTCTTTGGCGATGTAAATCTTCCAAGAGCCAGGGTTTCTATAGTACAGATAAGCGGCGCAACAGCAAAAGCCATCTTTAGAGAAAAAGAGCATGCATTCTTTTCTCAAGGATACGAACTCCAGACAGTTCTTTTTGATTTAGAGCCAAACGATTTATTAACAATAAACTACAGCATAGATAAACCAATTGAAAGCACACTTTCGCTTATATCAGAATCTAGGATAGATGCAAATACAATTATCCTTACCTATCTTTGTACCGCAAAAAACAAAACAGCATTTGATGGAACCGAAACCTTTTTTTATTGTCCAATTCCTAAAGGCTATGCCGGCATTGATTTAATGGATGAAAAGGGCAAAGGGGTGAGTTTTTCTAAAGAACCCCAAGCAATAAAAATAATTCTTGATAAGATTCCTGCATATTCAGAGCGCAGGTTTTACATTAAACTTACAATTATAGACCTTACCCACTTCAAGAATGAGCTCACAAACGAAGCAAAAAAAATACTTTCAGAAATAACTGATAGCAAGCTAAAGCAAGAAGCCCAAGACCTATTGGATTCACTCCAAGATGCAAATAGATTAAGCATTGAGAAACTAAGTGAAATATACAAGTCAGCTTTTGAGCTCAAAAGTAAAGAAGAAATTTTAAAGCAAAAATACCAGAGGTATCTCTTCTACAAATCAGCAGTAGAGACTGCCCTATCCAAAATAAAAGAGGAGCTTAAAATTGCAAGGGAGCTTCTGCTTAATGATCTGTGCGATGAACTTTCGTACAAAATATCTGATGCTGAGAACGCAATTTTAGTTGCAGAGGAACTATCAAAGATTGATATCAACAATGCCATATTTCTCCTAGAAAAAACCTTATCTAACTTGCAGATAAAAACCATTTCTCCAGAGTCTGAGATGAGACTTAAAGCAAAAGAATGCGTAGATTCTTCCAATAAAACCTATGCATTGCTTAAGTATATCGGGATTGCGGATAGCAAAAGCTACGATTTTGTAAAAAAATCTAATGAAATCTACGAAAAGATAGTTACTGAGATTGCAAAGGGTAATTCAGCTCAGGCCGCGAAAGAATTGCGAGAGCTTAGTATTTTAACAAAAGACCTTAATGATCATGCTTTATCAATGATAGATTCCGCCTTTGATTCACTAAAGGGACAACTTAATTCAATTCTTGAGATTTCGAAGAATTATGAGGTAAAAACAAAATTTCTTTTGCTGCAATTAGAATCTGTGCCGCAGGAGCTTCTTATCGAAGCCAGGTATATGCCGGAATTCAATCAGCTCAAAATCGCTAATCTTGAAAAGATCTTATCGCAATCAAAGGATTTCATCTTTCAAGAATTGAAAGCATTAGTTGAAGCCGAGCAGAAAATTGACGCACTTAAACTTGCTAATTCCAAAAAAATATACCAAAAAATAGCGACAATTCAACAAGCCTACTCTGAATTGATCGCTATAGAAGAAAACCTCAAAGAAAGCGCAGAAAAATACCTACAAGAATTGAGGAATAAGGCCAGTAATGATAGTGCCAAAAATATTCTTTACGCTGCAGAATCAAACTTTAAGGATGGCAATTATCTTCAAGCCGTAGTATACTCCAAATTAGCTCTTGCAACATTGAGCAAAGAACAGACTCAACCATTAACATATCTTTCAATTTTTTTTGTATTTGCAATAGCGTCTTTTTACATTGTAAAAAACCTAAAAAAGAAAAAGGATAAGTGTAGACCAAAGCGGGTTTTGCGGAGCATATCTCTCGAAAACAAAGAATTTTAGCTCATTTATTTTTTTTATTTTGTTTTTAAGTTATTCTGGCAGAGAGTTTAAATATAAGTAAACTCCAATTGCAACTGCAACTAAAATAAGGCCCACTATGGCAATGAGAACAATGTTGATTTCCTTTTTTGAAATATCCAGAACATTGCAACTTAAAATCATATTATAGTCTTCTATCTTCACAGAGCAACCTATTTCATTGCTTGAAATATATTTTAGCTGAAAGTCCACAGCCTTTGTATTTCTTGGTTCTATGCTAAATATCTGCTTTTCAGGCTCATAAATAAGGCCAGTTCCAGACAAAGAGACTTCAACGCCATTTAATTCAACACCTGACCTATTTGATATTATGACCTGCGCGATTTTTTTATTACCTTCCTCTCTATAAAGAATTTTTGCATCAACATCTGGCTTTTCTTTTGGCACTATGGTAACTGGGTTTGAAAAAACTATTGTTTCCCTCCCGAAGCAGTCGTAATAATATGTTGCTGCTGGTGGAAGGTTGAAGAAATCTTCTGACTTGGCTCTCACAGTGTAATAGAATTCCTTTATTTCGCCAGGTTTGAATTTTTCTATGAATGTAAGCTCACTAAGCTCCTTTCTGATGTTTTTGTCTGGGACTATCGGTCTGACCGCATAAATCAATGCTCTAGCCTCATAATTCCCTGAATTTTTTAAAATTATTTTTACATTGAGATCTTCACCTATAACTGCCTCGTAACGCTCAACGCAAAGATCTCCAGAAACAACACACTTCTTAAATTCATCCTGCCTAAAAATACCCATTAGGTAAGAGCCAATTTTTGAATTGTTACTTAAAACTATTTTTGTAATGCTTTGGCTTGGATTGAGGCAGAATTTAAGCTTTGAGTCAGCAGAAAGAATATTGTTACTCAAAGGCAAATAATATACACAAGGGCTAACACTGCAATCAAAATCTTTTGCATTAACGCTTCCTAAAAACTTATCGTTTATGTAGCAATCTATTGTTGCGGTTCCTTTGTTGCTTGGGAGAAAATTTGCAGCAATTGTTAAGAACAAATAGCCATTTTCATCAGGTATGTTTATAGCATATTCTTTGCATTTCTCTTCTGAATTAGTAACTACCTCAAAACCACTGTAACCAAAACCACCTAAGCTTTGCTCAAATATTTTTTCAGCAAAACAAGCAGACAAGAAAAGCAGAAACGCCAAGAAGAATAATTCTGATTTAAGCTTCATAAATACCACGCCTCTTTAACTCCTTCAGAACCTCATCTAACGTATTTTTTATATTAGATTCATTTTTTATCTCTATAATTCTCTCTTTTTGGTATTTTCTCATTAGTTGCTTCTTGCAATAATCTATTCCTTCACAAAAAACATTATCAGCAATCTTTGTCATAGAATATTTTTTCCTTTCCAACCGCTCATTTAAAATCTCAGGATCAACCCTTAGGAGAATTATAGCATCTACGGGAAGTTTAATTTCACAAAGAAGATGCCCTTCTAAAATTACGTCATTCACCCCCTTGATTTCTTTGATAAGAGCGTTCTTAAGTTTTGTAAGCGGCACCACAAGCTCATTTTCCTTTGCATCCCAACGCCCTAGCTTATTAGCTAAAGAAAACTCAAGCTCATTTATGCATCTGTGTTTTGTTACTCTTGAAAGCTTCTCTGCCAAAGTAGTTTTGCCTGTGCCTGGAGACCCAGTAATTAAAAGACGCATAATTAAGAACTTACCTGAACCAATTAAAAAAATGTACTTTTTACGATTGAGTCAATATCAATTAAATCAACTACACTTGTTAAGGGAGGGTTTGGGTTGGTGAGGTGCATTAAGAATTAGTTTGGCCTTATTTTTAGCTAACTGATTATCAGGAATCACTATGCTGCTTCCAATATTATTGTAAAGCTTCTTGGCACGCCCGCACTTCACATTTTCACAGGCCATTTTAAGTCCCCCCCAAACCCTATACTAAAAACAGCAAACTTATATAAAAACTTTTCGCTAAATAAGTAAAAAAATTGGTTTTTTTTATGTATAGTGTTTCAAAAAAACTTTTTTTAAAAAAATAAGCTTCTAAAGGTCTTATTTACTTATGTATAAGTGCCTATTCTAAAAAAATTTTCAAAAAAAATTAATTCTATTTAGTTTTTTAGTTAAAACATATTATGTATAAATAAAAGTTCTTTGAAAATAGTATTTCCAAAAGAAAAAAAGTTTTTCTTAAAATTCCAAATAAGTGATCATGAAAGGCGCTTCGCATCCAAGTTTTGCAACGCAGTCGCCCTTATACCTAACCTGGTTGAGATAAAGTTAGCGAAGTTTACTGCCTTCTGCTTTTCCCCATGGTTTACTATTATTTGCTTAGCCGGTGGCTTTAAACTTTTTATGTATGCTATTAATTGATTTCTGTCACAATGCCCTGAAAAGCCCTCTATTGTTTCAACCCTCATATTTATTTTCAATGCTTTTGTCTTGTCATTTTTGCCAGAGACTGGTATGATGTTAGTGCCATTTTGTATCTTCCGCCCAAGAGTGCCCTCTGCTTGGTAGCCAACAAATATTAAAGTGTTTTTTTGTTCCTCCGCCAATGCTTTCAGATACTCAAAAGATGGGCCGCCAGTTAGCATTCCACTGCTTGCAATTATGACTGAGCCCCCATTATTTATTATGTCATTGCGCTCATTGTCCTTTACAGTTTCAAATATTTCTGATGTGAATGGCGAGTCATTTTGCAAAATACGCCTACGCAAACTTTCGCGCATATACTCAGGGTATGCCGTAAATATGGCGTTTGCCTCTGCAGTCATTCCATCTATATAGCACTTTCCTTTAAATTCCCCCCTCTTATAGTAATTTTCAATTACAAGCATGATCTCTTGCCCACGCCCAACAGCGAATACAGGTATAAGAACATTTCCACCTTTTTCAATTGTTTCATTTATTATTTTTATTAGTGTGCTTTCAGATACTTCTCTGCTTGGTTGTATATCAAGCTTGTCACCATAAGTACTCTCAATTATGATGGTTTCAAGTCTTGGATATTTCGTGTCCATAACATCAAACAACCTAGTAAAACCATATTTTATGTCACCAGTGTAAAGCAAGTTATGCTCCCCCATACCAACATGCAAATGGACAGATGCAGAACCAAGTATATGTGCCGCGTTATGTAGCGTCAACCTTATTTCTGGTGCAATATCTGTAACTTCATTGTATTCACGCACAATGCAGTGCTTTAACATTGTTTTTACATCTTGTTCAATGTATACCGGATCTGAACCTTCCTTAACAACAACATCTATGTAATCAAAATGCAATAATGTCATTAAGTCTCTTGTCGGTTCCGTGCAATAGACTGGCCCATCATATCCGTTTCTATATAGATAAGGCACAAAACCTGCATGATCCATGTGAGCGTGCGTAACCACAACAGCATCTATCTCATCAAGAGGGAAATTTAAAGCATCCAAATACGGAAATTGCTCTTTATTTGAACCGACGTTTATGCCGCAATCAAGGATTATTTTCGTTTCGTTCTTTTCAAATAGAATACAGCTTCTCCCAACTTCCCTGAAACCGCCAAGGCAAACTATTCTGCTCCATGTATTGTTGCTTCTCGGTTCACTGTATATTTTTTCAGCAATTTTCGACAGTATTGCCTTTCTTTCCTTCTGATACCGATACAAATGATGTCTTATGCCTTTAAGAGTTTCTGATTTCGATGTTGGTGCCCTATATATGTGAGGTGTCCAACCAGTCTTCATTATTATTTCTTTTGAAGTTGCTCCCCCCTTACCTATAACAAGACCTGGCTTTATCGCTTCTATTAGCACTTCTCCAAAGTAGTCGCTGAATTTTATATCTTTTACATCCGCTTCTTTGGGTATTATGTTTAATATGATCTCCCTTGCTTCTAAGGGGTCTTTGAGCATCGTTTTGTCAACCCTTATATTTACTCTTTTTTTAAGCTCAGAAGCAATTTTAGCGACAAGGGCCTCATTCTCAAAAAAGGCCTCTGGTTTCTTCGTGTATATTGTTATTTCAGGCCCTTCAAGCTCAATTTTCGATAGCCCTGCTTCTGCAGGTAAAATTTTTTTTATACTATCCTTTAATTCGTCTATCTTTCCCATATATTTCACAATTAAATTAAGCACATAAAAGGATGGAAAGCTGATGAATTAAAAAACATTAAAAAAATTATCTGCTGTTTTCCTGTTTCTTTTTTAAGTACTTCTCTACTTCTTTCTCAGGCAATTCTTCTATCCCCTTGCTTGTTATAACCATTACAGCTATTGACCTTCCGCCAGTGTATATGTCTCTTTTTCTAGATGCGTCAATAGCGTGCACAGCTACTTCTATTGCCTGTTCCTTTGTCATTCCAGCCTTATACTCACTATCAAGTATTGCCATAGCCAAGGGTGTTCCAGAGCCGCTGGTTGCAAACTTATCCCTGTTTATCATATCCCCATAAGGAGTTACTTCAAAAATAGTTGGCTTTGGCTCTATGCCGCCAATTATGAATTGCGCTATATATGGAAAATACCTGTTTGCATTAAGTATGTTTGAAAGCAGCGTTGCAACAGCTTTTGCAGTGATTGGTTTGCCATTTTCTGTCTCATATACTTTTGCTTTTGCACGAAGGAACCTTATTATTACAAGAGAATCACCAACACTGCCAGCGTTTGTAACAGCAATCTTGTCTGTTATGCGATATATCTTTTGGGCTTCAAGCTCATAACCAATGTTGCCAAGTGTTGCTTTCATATCGGCTGCAAGAACAACAGCATCTTTTGCTATTATGCCTACTGTTGTTGTCCCGGTTTTAATATCCGATTGCTCTGCCAAATACATCACCGAAAGAAAAAGATTGGGTAGTAATAGAACTTAATTCTACACAATATTTAAAAAGATATTCTTAGCATTCAGAGTCTTCTTTACATTATGTTTTGCTTTCCGCAACTCTTCTAAATTTTTCTATGATGTTTATCTCATCAACACTTAGACAATTTAATGCAGCCTTAACGAAATCATTCTTTCTCATAGCAATGTTTTTGGCCTTATCAAAGTTTAGTATCAAATCCAACTTTTTTCCAGAAATTTTTACCTCAACATCTTTTTCTTTTCCAAAATACCTTTCAACAAGCGCTTCTGCCTTCTTTTCATCACTTTCAACCTTTTCCAAAACCTCTGCTTCAAAAAAAATCTCTTTGCCAGCAAGCTGATGGTTAAAATCAACTCTTACTCTGCCACCACTTACACTTTGCACTTTACCTTGCATTCCATTTACGTCAACCACTAACCCAGGAAATGGCAACACTTTTCTCCTTTTAAATTCGCTAAGAGGCACAACCCTTACAAGCTCTGGATTCCTTTCGCCAAAGGCATCCCTGGGCTCTAAAGCAATAGTTCTTTTTTCTCCAATGGACATTCCTTCTATTTCACCATCAACCTTTTCAAAGAAATTTGGCATTCCAACAATAAATATGGCTGGCTCATACTTTCTCTCCTTTTGAAATATGCCTTCTTTGATAGCCACACTTTCTAAAGTAGTGTCAAAAACTTCACTGGAATCTCTTATTGTGTAGTTTAACCTCAATATATCTCCTTTTTTGGAAGCCATAACATCACCATCTAACCAACCAAAACAAAAAGTAATAAGCTAACAATAAAATCTCTATGTTAGCATTGCTTTTTATATCTTTTTAAGAAGGTTTTATTTGCCTTTTTATCATAAAAAATCATACATGGTGTGGTTTTGATGGATGCAGAAAAACGCAAAACAATGCTTAGTATTATCTTAGGCTTAATTATTGTATTTTCAGTACTTAGCATGGTTTTTCGTAACGGTCCTAAACAAGAAAATGATCAAAACAATCAAACACCAACGCCAGTGCCAAAAGCAAAAGGCTTCCATGCTGAAGATATAAATGGTTTAGTTACTGAGCTGACATCAACTTATGTAGTCTTCGGATACACCGATAACTATAACATGCAAGAACTTGTGAGACAGATAAGGTCTGCTGGCTTTGATAATGTAAGCAACCCAAACTACAGAACTGATTTAGGAAAGGAGAAAGCAGCATTCGTGTTTCATACTGCTTTGAAGAAAGATGCAAATCTCGAGGTACTTATTGAAAAGCTTAAAAGCGACAAAATTCTCAGCGATATAAGCTACTATAGGCAAGCAATTGTTAAGATTCCTGCTAAAATAACACTCAAGGAAATTGATTCAAACAATTCAAAAGACATCAATTTAGAAGAGCCATTCATACCGGCAATAGTGAGTAATGAGACAATGAGTGGTGATTCAATTAAGGTAAATTTTTATGCTCAAGTTCAGGGCAGCGCAATTGTGAAAGGAACAATACAAGCATTTGAACAACTTAACATATCTTCTCAACCATATATTTTTGTTGCTGACACAAATGCAATTATTGAAAAGATTGAGGCCTCATTTTTAGCAGTGCATACCTTAAGCTATATGGCTCTGAACTCAAAAGAAATTGAGAATGAAATTAAGGCAATAAGTGATGTAAATGATGCTCTCTTGCAAACATCAGTTGTAGACCCGCTTAAGTTTAAGATAGATCTTTCAAGCATGGAGAGCAAGGATATAGATAAAACCTTAAGTGATATTAACTCTGATTCTAATAGCCTTATTTCAGAGCACATTAAGAAGGCCTCAATGTCCTATGACCAGAATAAAAAAATTTTAACATTAAGCATAGAATTTAAGGATTCAGAAGAAAGTTACAAGGAAGCAAAGAGCAAATTTTCTGAGCTCTTGAAATCAAAGTCTTTGAATTATGCTTTAGAAGATGCAAATCTTTCAATCGAACTTCAAGTAATACTGAAAGATTATTTAGCCTCAGATAAAAGAGTTAATATAAAAGATAAGATTAAGGAAATCTTTTTGAAAAGAGGCATAGATATTCCTGATGCTAAATTTACTGAAGAAGGAATTCTTCTTATGAGCTCAATTAAAAAGCCAGGCACTGATGAAAATATTGCTATAAACGAGCCAGTACGCGTTATGCTTGCATTTGGGCGGAATGTTGGCGATTATGTAGATGTTAAGCTAACAGTATATGCCCAAAGAGGTAAAGCTCTTGGCGTTTTTGCAACAGAGAAAAGCATTTCAATGAATTAGATTTTTTTAAACTACTTTTCCGTAAGCTTTTTTATTGCCAATGCAAGGTCATTGTTGGCTTCTTTCAATGCTCTTATTGCCTCATCTCTGCTTTTGCCTGTCTTTTGCTGCACAAGGCTTATGTCTTCTTCAGCAATTTCTGTGCTCATCCCTGTCTCTTCTTCAACTCGCTCTTTGCCTAAAACAGTGTATGTTTTTTGCCCTTGTATTTGCATTGAAGTAATCTTTGGATTTTCAATCACTATTTTTTTCCCATCCATTTCTATAATTACCCTCTTAGCGTTTAACTCTTGCATTGAGATGTCTTTCATCAAGCGCCTCATTTGAGAAGGACTCATACCAAGCATGCTAAAATTAAGCATTGAATGTTTTATATAGCTTACTCCAATAATTTAAATTTGTATCTAAACCACACCCCCTTTATCGCCAATAACATGGGGCTGGCGTTTTGTTAGGATCCAAATTGCATTCTTTGGTTTTGCTATCCCAGACACAGTCTCCAACCCCGTCTGCATCAAGGTCGGCTATAATACATAGCCTTTCAGAAGTTTTGGCCTCACACATTTCCTTGTAAATCGAAGACTGGTCGCAACCCCCGCGCGGAGGGGTAGTTGATTGGGCCATCATTATAATAAAAAAATAAAAAAACAATAGTGGGCCAAAAACGAAAACGCTGGCCACTGTTCCTATTGCTAGAGAAGTACCTTTCTTTTCCTTGACTGCGAGATAAAGGCCATATATGCTAAAAATTAAATAAGTAAAAAATATTATAATAGGAATTAAAAGAAACTTTAAGGGCATTTTCCCAGCGTGCAACTCTAAGCCCCTTAATATTATAATTGCAATGTTTGCCGGAATCAAAGTAAGCAATATGAGTGTTTTTTTAATAAGAGGCCTTGGTTTCTTTAAGAGCAATTTGAGAGCACCCAACGAAATGATGCTAATAACAAGGAGAGTTTCATTTAGTGTTAACCACTCCCCTGAGATAAGCGGTTTAACAAAAATACCTAATATTAACAAATTAAGAAAAAAACAAAATTGTAAAAAAACATATAACATAATTATTAGTGCGGCGCCTATGTACTGATTGATATCCAAAAATTTGATTTCGCTATAATCGCTAGAATTAGAAGAAGCAGCCTCCATTCGAAGACCCCCTAATTACAGTGTTTAATAGAAGATTTTAAAAAACATTTATTAAGCCCTTTGAATATTATTTCAAGGATGCGCGAGGGGACTTTTTATAACATTAAGGCCTTTAAGCAGAAAGTCAAGGCAAAGAATGAAGCTCTTGAAGAAGCGCTTAAGACTTACTTTGAAAGTGGCGGCATTATAAGAGTAAAAGTAAGCAATAGCAAAGAATGGCCAGAGCTTGTTTATCCCTCAAAGAAACGCATTAATTATCTTATAAAAGAGCATGAGAAGAATTTAAAAGAGCTTGAAGAACAAAAAAATTTTTGGGAGAAAAAGCACAAGGATGCAGAAAGGTATTATCTTATCCATTTTTTTAAGAAATATACGAAGAAAACCTATTGGAAGCATCTTATGAAACTTCTAAGTGATAAGCAGTATAGAGAAGATGCGAAAAAAGTGAATATTCCAGCGCATTTAGTTGCCGACAAGCGCTGGGAGCCAATGATTAAGACATTTGTGGAAAATGAAGAGTATCGGAAGCAGCTTAAGATAACCTTCGAGGAATCGCCAATTTACAAGAAAAACAAAAAACTAGCAAAATACAGCGACCAATTGCTTAACTTCAGAAAACAGGAAACCGAGAGGAAAATAAAAGAGATAAATGAGAAGTTAAACTCCATAAAAAAGGAGCTTTCAGCTCTAAAAAAGATTGCGCAATGGGCGCATTAGCACTTAATCTTGAATTTGCTAATTTTTATTTCTGCTTTGCCACATTATTATTGTTTTATAAACTTTTTAGTTAATATATTTAGTTAAGAAGTGAGGGGGGTTGAAGCAAAGAGGCAATGCCATTCCAATGGTTTGAAATTTTGATTTTTTTGGCATTTTTTAGTTAGAAAGTAAAAAAACAGGGTTTAAAAGCTTGTCTAATAAATATAATATATTAACTTGACTAAGTTATCTTATGATTTGTGTATGCTTATTGGGGGTAATCTCATGAGACAAAAAAGATTTTTTGGTAAAGTCTGTAAGCCATTTTTGAATACACTAATTTTTGCTTTAATTTTTTCTTTGTTTTTTTCAGGCGCTAGCGCATATATGGTAAACGCTACATACGAAACTATAATAAATGGCACGAGCTATTCTGGAACAATTGCCGACACTTACACGAAAAACAATGTTTATAGGGTTATACAAGAGGCCAAAGTTTCCGGTAAAACAATACTCGACGCCAATTATCTTTTCAGTGGTCTCGACGCAAGCTTGGCCAATAATCTCACTGTTTGTGGGCATTCTTCTAAGGAAAGGTTTGTTGTCACGGCAGATGGTCTAAATGTTGGTGAACTGCAAGAGCTTATTGAGAAAAGCGCTTTTTATGATGATTTTGAGAATAACCTTAGCCAATGGCAGTCGCCAACAACATGGTATATTACATCTGCGGAAAGAAAATTTGGCCTTAGAAGTGTTTCTGCCGGAAGAGAAGCACTTAGCGAACTTATTTCTGATCCAATTGACTTAACAGAAGCGGAATCTGCAACCTTGGAATTCTGGATATTGCATAGGCCGGAATCGATAAAGAAAGGCGACTTGAAGCTTTACTTTTGGAATGGTTCAAGCTGGGTTTTAATAGATGAGCTTGGGGACTATGGCCCAAACAATTCATGGAACAAATATGTAAAAGAAATCAAACTCAATACATACAAGCTAAGTAACTTTAAATTAAAATTCTCTGCGAACTTGAAAAGTACTGAAAACATTTTCATAGATGGTCTTATTGTAAAATACAACGCTGATGACTGCTTAACTTTAAATGTTACTTCCAAAGCAAGCGATGGCCAAGTCATTGTGTCTTTCCAAGATAAAGACCGCGGGGAAAGCGGACCCTCAGCAGTTCAAGATAGGCTTTACATTGATTGGATGGTTATAACTGATGATGTTGATCCGCCCGTTACAACTGCCAGTGCAAAGAAAAGTGACAATAGCCCTTATACTTTTGGAACTTGGAGTAATTTGGATGTGGAGGTAACACTCACATGCAATGACGGCGTAAGCGGAAGCGGATGCTACAAGACATATTACTGCATTGATAACAACAACTCGTGTATGCCAAATATAATTTATAATGAGCCATTGGCTATTAATCAAGATGGCATATACTATGTAAGATTTTATTCAATTGACAATGTTTGGAACAAGGAAACAACAAAATCAGCGCAAGTGAAAATAAGCAAAGGCAAGCCAGTGATAGATGACTTTAACATAAATAATAACGCAACTTACACAAACTCGCTAAACGTTTTGCTGTATTTGAGTGGCACAGATAACATTTATCAATGTAGCTTCAGCAATGATGGAAGTAGTTGGAGCACATGGGTTGGTTACCCACAACCGAGCGGCTATTCTTGGGTTTTACAAAGTGGCAGTGATGGCATCAGAACTGTTTACGCTAAGTGCAAAACCAGCACTGATAACGAAAGCAGTGTTGTGCAGGATTCAATTATATTAGACACAACAAAGCCAGCAACAACAGCCAATGCTGGAAGCTATGTCTTTGGAACTTGGACTAATAACAATGTTACTGTGACTTTGCAATGCATAGATACGACCTCTGGCTGTAAGGCAACATACTACTGCACAGATTCAACAAATACCTGCGATCCAACAACAACTTATGCTGATCCAATAACAATATCCTCAGAAGGAACCACATACCTAAGGTTCTACTCTGATGATAACGCGGGAAACAAGGAATCAACACAAGAAAAAATCATAAAGATTGACAAGACAGGTCCAACAACAACAGCAACCGCGAAGAAAAGTGATGGTAGCGATTACACATTCGGAGACTGGAGCGCTCTGGATGTCAATGTAACTTTATCTTGTGATGATGGAACTGGATCAGGCTGCAAGGCAACATACTACTGCCTTAGCTCTGGCTGTACTCCAACAACAGTTTATAC
>JAOAJX010000020.1 GCA_026413945.1 Candidatus Iainarchaeum sp.
CTATTATTTAGGTCATATTGAAACGCATAAGCCTGAGGAAATAAAAAGAATTTTTGTGAATAGAGATTGCCAAAAATGTGAAATATATTGGTTTTGTGGAGGAAGGTGCCTATACTCTAACATAACAAAACCTTGGCCAAAAGAAGGTTCTGATTTAGTTTGTGAAAGTGTTAAAAATTTATATGAGAACTTAAACAATGCTATTCCGAAGATAAGAGAACTGATCAGAGATGGAAAAATAGATATATCGGACTTTAAGCATACTAAATACAATGGCTGCGAAATAATACCTTAAAATAAAGAGCAATCCTGAAATTTAAAAATTAACAAAGATTAGATCAAAAAAAGAAGTTAAAGAATATTTAGCGCCTTCGGGAGGACTTGAACCTCCGACCCACCGGTTAACAGCCGGTTGCTCTACCTGCTGAGCTACGAAGGCACTCTTAGGATATTATAAGCAAAACTGGCTTTTTAACCTTACATTTTCTTTTTAATGTTTTTTCTGTTGTTCGAACTTTACAAAAAACA
>JAOAJX010000021.1 GCA_026413945.1 Candidatus Iainarchaeum sp.
CTTCATCAAGAGATGATTTTCAATACGCTTCGGGATATTCATGGGGGTCCTCGGGGAAAAAGTGTCATAGTTCTTTCTTCATCAAGAGATGATTTTCAATTCAAAAAAGCTCTAACATCCCCGTGGGATTATAAAAGAAGGTCATAGTTCTTTCTTCATCAAGAGATGATTTTCAATGGGATTACAAGAGAATCCCAAGGGGGCTCTTAGGAATGTCATAGTTCTTTCTTCATCAAGAGATGATTTTCAATTAAAGGGCTTTTTAAGGGCCATTTTAAAGGGGAGGTGGGTCATAGTTCTTTCTTCATCAAGAGATGATTTTCAATTTTTAGTAAGGAGGGTGAGAAAATGAACATGAAGGAAATGTCATAGTTCTTTCTTCATCAAGAGATGATTTTCAATGAGGTGGAAGAATGAAAATCGAGGGGAAAATAAATGAAAGTCATAGTTCTTTCTTCATCAAGAGATGATTTTCAATATGAAAAGAGATTTGGAATATTTGCGGGGATCATGGCAGAGTCATAGTTC
>JAOAJX010000002.1:0-85436 GCA_026413945.1 Candidatus Iainarchaeum sp.
GCAAGAGATGTAAAGATTTTATCGTTTTGAAAACTAAAGTCTTGCAATCTTACCAGCATCTGTGAGGGTTAAGCCTTATTGAAAATCATCTCTTTATGAAGAAAGAACTATGATCATGCCTCTCAATTATTGTTTACTTTTTCAGGGAAAAGCGAACTTTCGAAGAGGCATTCGAAGGTGGAAATACTTTGATAACAAAAGAACGAGTTTATTACATACTATGGAAACAAAATGTAAGCTTAAATAGCTTATTACTTAACAATTGATGCTCGGTCAAAGTCAATTATGTATACTCTTGGTTTTCCTCGATTTAATTGTACACAAAAATTGTCTGCATGTATGTGCCCATGTTCGACACCTATATTTCTTAAAACTTGAATTATCCTTTCACAATCTCTTTCTAGCAAATCTCTGTAACGGCTGTTATTAACGTCTGAAAGAAAAAGGTTTAGTGATTTTCCGAGCACACCAGCGATTACCATCACTTTGCCTGATCTGGTTTTTTTTGCCCTCAATACGCCATTCTTTGTGAATATAGGCTCTACAGGAATATAATCAAATCCAGCTTTTCTCCATTCTTCTTTGGCTTCTAATGCCTTTTTCCACGCTTCAAAGGCACTAGCAGGAATTATCCTGACAATTGCTTTGCCACTAAGTTTGCCCCCGAGCAGCAAAAGCCTGGAGCCGGTTTTTTCAAACTCTGCCCTGGCCAAGCGCCTTTTTTTCGAGAAAAAATTTTTTTTGGAGCGATGCTCAAAATAAAGCGGGTGGCTTGCCAAATCTTTTGAGAAAACCTGCACGAAAAAGGCAGCCCTTCTCCTAACTTCAGGGTGAGGATCATCCAAAAGTAGGCTAACCTTTTTAAGAGATTTGGCTGAGCCAAAAAAGAATAATGTATTAATGGCGTCTATTCTTTCTTGGGCTTTATTAGACGCCAATTTCTTTTCCGCATCTCTTATTTCCTTTCTTATTCTATTCTTGGCTTTAATTTTTGTTAATAATGCAGCCCCTGCTTTTTCCCCAAGGCGCTTAATTGCCTTTGAGGCAGTTTGCTGAACCCTGGGATCTTTGTCGGCAAGCCTTTCTTCAATATTTGGTATTGACTTCTTTGAACCTATGAATGTAAGTGTTTTTATTGCCTCCATTCTTACCTCGGGCGACACATCTTTCAGCCTAGCCTCTACCCTTGGTATTGAGCTTTTGGAATGCAAAATCTGCAATGCAGTTAGTGCACTTAATCTAACCCCCGGATCCGGATCTTTAAGAGCATAATGTAAAAACGGAGTAACTAGGCTAGAATGCTTGAATGCATTGTGTTTGATGAATTTTCTCCTTTCAACAAAATCTACTAATGCTTTCTCTGAAGCGCCTTTGGAGTGGCGCCTCACAAAAACAGAAAATTCAGTTATTGCGCCAGCTCTCTCGGTGGGTGAGGCGCTTTTCAACCTTTCAACAGCCACTCTGAGTTCAGCAGGCATTTGTTGAATAATTTTCTTTATCTTTGGGTCTGAGAAAAAGAACATTGCGCGCCTCTCGGAAGGCAAAATATGTTGTGCATTTAACAAAGCACGAGTATTTTTAACCGAAGCCTTCTTTCTTACCGGAATCAATCTCATTAATGGAAAATCTGCAGCAAGGGCTTTAAATTCTAATCGTTGGAAAGTTCTGTGTTTAATTGAATATTTCATAGAAAATCGTGGCGCTAATAAAAAGAGACCACAAAGCGCTATACTCTAAACCAAAAGATTAAATAAGGTCATTGTATTGCTATAAATATTTATGGGCCGCAGAAAGCAAAAATTTTATAAGCATGGCACTAATCCGAGTGTCAAAAATCTTCTAAATGCTAATTTCTCTCAAATGTCGCCCCAAGAAGTTGAAGCACACCTAATGTTTTCGTTTAGATCAAAAGCCAGCAACACTACAAGAGCAAAAGTAGTGAAAGCGTGCCATCAATCTTTCATGCGGGGTCTTAACAAAATGGAAACTGCTGGCGCAGATTTCTCGATAGTCGAGCGCGTAGCGAAAAGCTACCTTAACACCTTGCAAGAAATAAGCCGTGGAGAGCCCTCAGCTGTAAGGCATCAAATTGAATTTTCTTCAGCGTCAATACTGAAGTTTATTGAGCATATGAGAGCAAAAACTTTTCGTAATTTGCCGGGCAGTGAAAGAGCTAAACTAGAGTTATACCTTTTGACAGCATCTCGGGCAGGAGGTACTCAACTTCAAGAAGAAATAAGCCGCCGTATAAGAATTGTTGCCGGTGCAGCAGTACAGGAAGCCAGTATGATTTTTCTTGATGGTCAGCCAACAGGGGATTTCACCAAGCCATTGAAGGGTGCAAGGCGTTTTTTAATGGGCTTACAAGAAAGGCCGGCAGTTTCTGAAAAAAACAGAGAGCTTATCCACAAAATTGGGGGTTTTTTGGCTTCCATGTGTGACCCAGCAAAGCTTCGTGAAAGAATAGAGACTGTTAATGTTAGAAAAACAGAATTGGTTTCAGCCGCCGATAGAGCAAAAAATATTCGGAGTCTTGCAGAAGTTGACACTAGAAGGGCTGCCTTACACCTGAGCCATGAAATTGACGGGCCCACATCCTCTGGAGTATCGCAGATTACCAGAGGAAAGAGGAAAGAAATTTCAACAAAAATTCTTTCAAGAATGCCGGCACCCAAGCAGGCCAAATTTGAGAGATACGAAGGTCATGTCTGGCTTGGCCGGTGGGTTCCTCTCTACAAGCTTAAAAGATATCTTTCAGGAATGCCGCAAAAAAAGGCATACCTGGCATTAGCTGATTTCAAGCCACTGCCAACTTTGCGTAAATCAAAGCCGCTTGGCTTTGAAGCCCTCAAGCTGATAAGGGAAGCTGAGATAATGTTTAATGCAGAAAAGCCCGTAGCAAAGCCAACCATAATTGAGCTTCTGGAATTTATGGAAAGGAAAGGCAGAAAGATAAAATGATTTTGTTTGATTATTCCGACTTTTGCTTGTGGTTCTTTTCCCTGTTTTCTTTTTCACGGGCAGCCATTGCTGCATTGAGAAAAGCAATCCTTTCTTTCAGCTCTTTTTTCTCTGAATCTGTGCTTGCAGCCATGTCCCTGAAATGCTTAAGCAGTTCCTCTTTTGCAATTATCTCATCCTCTAAAGCCCTTATTCTTGCCTCATATTCTTTCTCTGAGCTTTTCTTTGCCTCAAGCTTTGCCTGTTCAAGCTTCAAAAGTTCATTGCTGTATGTATTTCTGAGCTCGAGAACTTCTGCCTCAATATCCATCACAAGCTTCTTTGCAAAGTCGCGCTCCTTTTTCAGCAAATGCACAAGCTCGGAGCTTTTTTCGCAGAAAATTTCAAAGCGCCTCTGCGCTTCATGAAGTCTGTCTGCAAGCTGCATAAATTCAGATTGCAAAGATGCAATCTTGTGCCTGTAATCAGCAAATGTTTCCTCAAGCTTTCTTTTTTCTTTTTCAAATGCAAGCATTATTTTTGAGAGTTCTTGCTCAAGATCGGCAGCACTTTTTTCCTCAATGCTGAAGAAAACACTCTTTTTCACATCCTCGTATTTCCTTTTAAGTTCTTGTAATTCTTGCTCTTTCTGCTCGAGCAGTTCAAGAAGCCGCCCTTGTTCAATTTTGCCAGCGTTTGCTGTTTCTCTGCGCCCAACGTGTAGCATAAGGCGCTCCATAAAGAACCTTGTTCTCAGCATCAGTGAAAGTACTTTCTGTTGAAGTGAAGCGAAAAGCTCAGGGTTTGGGGGCGCTACATGATGATCCTTTGCAATCTTATTTTTCTCATACTCTATGTTTCTCTTAATAGTTGTTATAAGCTTGCGATGTTCCCTTACTATTTCCTCAAATTCATGCTCTTTTGGTTCCTTCACATTTTTTGAAATTTCCAGAAGAATTTTTTCAATTTCCCCAAGCTCTTCAAGCGCGCTATCTGCCTGCCTTACAAATGCGTTTGATGAAAGCTCGGCCCAGTTTGAGCCGCGCATTTTTAATTGAAGGTATGACAAGCGCTCTATGCATCTTCCAATAAGTTCTCTTGAAGCACCTTCCATAACCTCTACCCCAAATATAAAAAATGCCTACTGGTTTATAATTGTTTTTGTGTCAACTGCAACGTGAAGCAAAAGGCAAGTATAGGATGGGCAATAAAAATAAATACAACTTCAGTTTATCGTTGTTATAACCTATAAGCATAACCTGCGGAAAGCTACCAATAGTCAATTGTTTGTGGAGAATTAATAAATATTTCCACATAAATAATTGTTTTATGAAAGAGAAGCACTTTTTTTTAATCGCGTTAGCATTTTTTCTGATTTTTATATCTGCAATAATGTATTTCTTATACTTTTTAGAAGAGGCACCTAAAATGCCCAATGGTCCTGTGGAGACCCTGTTTCATGCCCAAGCCTGTATGCAGAAATTAAGAGCGGCTTGGAGATGGCAAATTACTGCAAAAGTGATGTTGATTGCAAAGCAATTGTGCTTGGCGGCGAGTATATCGCCTTTGGCTGTTATCATTTTGTAAATAAGGATTTTGACCAAAACAGTATTCTCTCGAAGGTTCAAAGGTATAAACACGAGATGAAGTGCAGCACGATTATAAACAGGTGCGCACCAGTGCCTGAAGCAAAATGCGTTTCCGGCAAATGTGTGCACTCCGACTAATTTTTACCCGTTTTGCTTCCCCCAACATTTTTATTCTCCATTGCATTATTATTACTGCATGGACATCCTGTGGAAAAAAGGCCTTTTGCTTTCAGATGGAATTTCTTTGGCAATTGACTGTAGCTATGCGGAGCACAGCATAGTTACGCACGCACACACAGACCATGTTTTTTCCTCAAAAGGCGCAGTTATTGGCTCAGAGGAAACGCTTAGGCTGATTGAGAAAGAAAAAAGCCGCTTTGCAAGAAAAAAACCATTGAAAATTGGTGAAAGAACCGAGCTCGGTTCATTTGAAATCTCTCTTAAAAACTCAGGGCACATTCTTGGCTCAGCCCAAGTTTATATTGATGCTTCCGAAAGAATTGCAATAACTTCTGATTTCAAACTCCAAGATTCTTTGATAACAGAGGGCGCAGAGATTTTGCAGTGCGATGCCTTAGTAATTGAAACAACATTTGGCTTGCCAGAATACGTTTTTCCGGAAAGGGAAAAAGTTTATCAAGAATTTGCATCTTGGGCAAACAAGCAACTTGCTAGTGGGCATTATCTGATACTTTCAGGCTATGCGCTTGGCAAAGCACAAGAGCTTACAGCATTTGCAAATGAATATTTGGGTGCATCACCAGTAGTGCATGAAGAGGTTTATAAGAACAACCAGATCTATGAAGAGTTTGGAGTTAAGCTTGGCACATATTTTAAGCTTGACCACAACCTTCGCGAGTCTAATGTGTTGATATTGCCACCATCTTTATGTAGCACGCATCTTTTTCAGGCAGTAGAATATTCGATAGGCAAGAAGGTTGCAAGCGCAAAGGCAAGCGGTTGGCCTTATAAGGGCTGCTTTGATAAGATTTTTCCTTTATCAGACCATGCTGATTTTGACCAGCTTATTACATATGTTAAAGAATCTGGTGCAAAGCAAGTCTATACGATGCATGGTTTTTCGAGGGAGTTTGCACAACACATCAGGCACAGGTTTGGCATTAACACAAAACAGTTGGACATAAATTCACAACAAAAGGCATTGTGGGAATCAGAAAAATAAAAAAGAAAAAGGAAAAAAAATAAAAAGAATAGGAAAAATCCAATCAAATTATTTTTTCTTTTTCTTTGCTGGCAATCTTCCACCCCTTTTCAAAATATTCCATTTCTATAAAAGTAAAAACTTATTAATAAGCTTTTCTATAAGGATTTTTTTCATGCACTCATGCTCTGGTGCTGGACTAAAAAAACTTTTTTCAGAACTTTTTGAATTTTTTGGTGAGCAGCACTGGTGGCCAGCCAAAACAAAGTTTGAGGTCTGTGTTGGCGCAATACTAACACAGAATACCTCGTGGAAAAATGTAGAGAAATCAATCATGGAATTGAAAAAGAAAAGAAAACTCACCGTATCAGCAATGAATTCCACTAGCTTAAGAGATCTTACAAAACTTATAAGAAGCTCTGGCTACTATAATCAGAAAGCAAAGACATTGAAAGATTTTTGTAAACATGTAGTTTGCAATTACCACGGCAATTTAAACTCATTTCTAAGCAAACCAAATGATGGGCTTCGTGAGGAGTTGCTTTCAATTAAAGGCATAGGCCCAGAAACTGCAGATTCAATAATACTATACGCTGCGAAAAAACCAAGCTTTGTGGTTGATGCATACACAGAAAGAGTAATGAATAGATTTTTTGGCTTGAAAATGAAAAGCAAAGTCGCACTTAAGGAGTTTCTCGAGAAAAATCTCAACAAAGATGTAGCGCTTTACAATGAATTTCATGCTCTTTTAGTTGCTTTGGGCAAAGAATTTTGCAGAAAAAAGCCACTTTGTTGCGATTGCCCAATTAATAAAAAATGTTCACATTATGGATTTAATAAAAAAACAGCTGTGAAAATATGAAAGTAACAGTTCTAGGTTCCGGCGCAATAATGTCTAGCACAAGAGCTTGTTCTGGATATTTGGTAGAATCAGAAAATGCAAAAGCCGTAGTTGACCTCGGTTCAGGCTCCTTTTTAAACCTTAAAAAAACATCTGATGTTCTAAGTATAGGAACTATTCTCTTAACTCATTACCATCCGGATCACGCTTCAGAGTTGGCTTCTTTTCTAGCATATAAATTAGTCGCATTTAAATTTGGAGATAAAAGAAGCTTATCGCAGATAAATTTGATAGGCCCAAAAGGCCTTAACGATTTTATTGAGAAAATAAGGGCTGCCTTTCCCATCCTGCAAGAAGCGCAGTACAGGATAATAACAAAGGAATTGGATAATGGCAAAATCGTAGTGCCAGGCTTCAAGGTAAAGTCCATGCCAATGGCTCATGATAACTGTATTGGCTATAGGCTTGAAGCTCAGGGCAGAAGTGTAACATTCTCTGGCGATACTGCTTATACAAAAAATTTAGTTTCACTTGCAAAGAATGTGGATCTCCTTGTTGCTGATTGCTCTTTTCCAGATTCTGTTGGCTCTGCTGTGCATATGACTCCATTGCAGTGTGCTAATATTGCAAAAGAAGCAGAAGCAAAAGCGCTGCTGCTTTCACATCTTTATCCTGCAGTTGAAACAGAACCAATTTTAAAAATTGTTAAGTCAGTTTATAAAGGTAAAACATATGTCGCTAATGATCTTTTTGCTGTAGAGTTTTGATGGGGTGTTTTTATGGATGAATATCTTAATGCTGCAATAAAAGCAGCAAAAGAAGCAGGTAGAATTGCATTGAGCAGAAGCTATGATTTAAAGGTTTCAAAGAAGAACTCGAAAGGCGAAATAGTTACAAATGCAGATCTTGAGGCAGAACAGGCCATAATTGCAAGGCTTTCTTGCGAATTTCCAGAGATTGGTTTTGTTGGGGAAGAAAAAGGCGTCTTGCCTTCAAAATCAGATTTTTTATGGATTGTTGATCCCATAGATGGTACGAGAAATTATTCCTTGGGCATTCCTTTCTACTGCACATCCATTGCTCTGGTAAAGAACAACGAGCCGCTGATAGGCGTTGTCTATGACCCAACAAAAGACGAGCTCTTTTACGCAATTAAAGGAAAGCATTCATACCTTAACAGCGAATGGATCCATGTCTCAAAAAAAGAATCTCTTGATAAAGCGGTTGCATCGATGGGTTGCATCCTCGCAAAGAAAGTTCAGGAAATTGCCAAAGGAAAACTCTTTACAACATACAGGTATTTCGGGGCTATTGCACTAGAGCTTTGCTATGTTGCTTGTGGGCGGATTGATTTCATGCTTCATAATGACATAAATCCATGGGATGGTGCTGCCGGAGCATTAGTAGTGCGCGAATCCGGCGGTGTTGTGGTTAACCATATTGGTAAGCAATGGCAACTTAATGATCGCTTTTTGCTTGCCTCAAATCTAAAACTGCAAAAAGAATTTACGGCTAAACTTCCTCAAGAACAACTGATGTAACTGTTTTGGCAACGCCGTCAACATTTCTAAGCTTGCTGGTAAGGAATGAGTTCAGTTCTTTTATAGACTTGAATCTTGCTTTTATTATCATGTCAATATCTCCTGTAACTATTGACACACTCTCAACGTTTGCAAACATTTTTTTAATATAAGTTGCAATTTCTTTCTGTGAGTATTTCTTTCCGTCAGGTGAGTTTTGCTGTATGCTTACAAGGATATATGCGCATATGCCGAAGCCGAGCTTTTCATGATCAATTTCTATGGTATATTTCCTTATGATTCCTTCTTTTTCCATCTTTTTTATCCTATGAAAGACAGTTGTAAGAGGCAGGCCCGATCTCTTGGCAATTTTTCTCTTTGAAAGTGCGCTGTTTTCATTTAATTCTTCTAAAATTTTTTCATCTATTTGATCCATAATGGAACAAATGTTCCAAAAAGCTTTAAATCATATGCATTATTTTGTAATTTTTACATAGATTTTTGCAAAAAATTTATATTAAATGATTGCGCTTTTATTAAAAAAAGCGAGTGATTTCTATGCGCCATGATACTTGCATTGCAGAAATTGAGAAGATTGAAAAAAGGCACCTTTATTTTGGAGATAAGCAGACAAAAATGGCTTTAAAGGTACAATCAGATGCGTGCTTTTATCTAAGCAAATTTCTGAGGAAAAAGGGTTTTGTTGAGATAAGGCCCCCAATAATTTCAAGCTGCACTGATACTGGCATAAGAGGCGCTGGCACTGCAATCATTGATTTTTATGGTAGGCCTTACAAGGTTACAACAAGCATGATCCTGCACAAGCAGCTGGCAATAACTGCTTTTGAGAAAATATTTGCTTTTTCACCAAACGTTCGACTTGAGCCATTGGAAAGCATAGGAACCAAAAGGCATTTGGCGGAATTCACACAACTTGACCTTGAAGCAGCTTATCAAGATAGAGACTATGTTATGGGTTTGGCTGAAGAGATGCTTTGCTACTGCATCAAAAAAGTAAGGAAAAGTTGTGAGGAAGAACTGCTTACACTGGAACGCAATTTAAAGAAGCCCAAGAAACCATTTAAAAGGATCTCTTATGCAAAAGCGTTGGATTTGCTTTCTTCAGAAGGATTTGGGGTTACTTATGGTTTAGAAATACCATGGAATGGAGAAAAATTTTTATCAGGGCTTATCGGTGATTTTTTTTGGATAATTGATTACCCTGTGGGCTCAAGAGGTTTTTATGAAAAGCAAAACCGCGATTCTCTCATAGATTTCGATCTAATCTACCCTGAAGGCTACGGCGAGGCTATATCCGGCAGCGAAAGAGAGCACGACGTTGGCAAGGTAATACAAAAAATGCAACAGGCCTCATTAAAGCTTGATGACTTTAAATGGTATGTTGAGCTGCTAGAGAAAGGAGTTCCACCTTCGGCTGGTTTTGGCTTGGGCATTGAACGGTTTACAAGATATCTTTGTGGATTAGAGGCTGTTTGGCAGGCAGCAGCTTTCCCCAAGGTTCCGGGAATTTATTCACCATAGCAAAAAGTCAACATTTTTATAATTAAACCAGCATTCACTAATATTAGGAAGGTATTTTTATGGGATTTATCAAAATTCTTGAAGCCATTAAAAAATGCCCACAAAAGGCAAAGATTCGTGGCTGGATAAAGAGAATGCGCGAGCACAAGGGCAAAATATTCTTTCTTTTGCGCGATGAAACCTCAGAGTTGCAGTGTGTTGCCGATTCAGAAAAAACAAACAAAGAGCTTTGGCAGATGTGCCTAAATGCAACAATAGAATCAAGCGTTGAACTTTCTGGTACGCTACGAAGAGATGAAAGAGCACCGCACGGCGTTGAGCTCTCAATCGAAGACTTTAAAATAATTGGTCTGGCAGAAAAATTTCCGATACAAAAAGATTTTTCAACAGAATTTCTTCTTGATGTGAGGCATTTATGGTTAAGAAGCGCAAAGATGAGGGATGCACTAAAAGTAAGAGACACTGTATTTAGAGCATTTAGAGAATTTATGAGGAAAGAATTAAATGCTTACGAAACTCAAGGCGCAATGTTTGTTTCTGGAATGGTTGAAGGCGGCTCAACCCTTTTTGAAGTGCCTTATTTCGGAAAGAAAATTTATCTTACGCAAAGCTCGCAATTTTACCTTGAAGCTGTGATGTATTCCTTAGGCAATGTTTATACCATAGCCCCAAGCTTTCGTGCTGAGAAAAGCAAAACAACAAGGCATCTTACAGAATTCTGGCATGCTGAGGGCGAATTTCCATGGATTGGTCTAAAAGAGTTGTTGGATATTGAAGAGAATATGATAAAATATATGGTTCGCGCTGTTCTTGAGCAGAACGAAATAGAACTCAAAGCATTAGGCAGAGAGCCTAAAACACTTGAACCTAGCGCTTATAAAAAATATGATCGTATGCGTTATGAGGAAGTGCTCAAAATCGTGCAAAAAAGGTTTCCATATTTAAAAGGAGCTACAGACTTCGGGGAAAAGGAGGAACGCGAAATTACTAAAGAGAGGAAAGTCCCATTGCTTGTGACCCACTATCCTAAGGAGCTCAAGCCCTTTTATCACCGACTTGATCCAGAAGACAATAAGCATGTGCTTTGTTGCGATGTTCTTGCCCCAGAAGGTTATGGCGAAATAATTGGCTCTGGCGAACGCATCTGGGAACTTAAGGAAATGCTTGAGAGAATGAAAGAAGAAGGCCTTAGCCCAGAGCAATATGGCTGGTATGTTGACTTGAGGCGCTACGGCTCTGTGCCGCATGCTGGCTTTGGCTTAGGCCTTGACAGATTTACTGCTTGGGTTACAAAAGCACAGCACATTAGAGATGTTGTGCCATTTCCAAGAACATTAAATAGATACTATCCTTGATTGTATGGGCATGGGCAGATTTGAACTGCCGACCTCCCGGTTATCAGCCGGGTGCTCCAGCCAAGCTAAGCTACATGCCCACTGCTATTTTACAGAATAAATTTATGCAGAGTATCATTTAAAATGATTATTTTTTGCTTTTTTTGCAAATGAGCCAAACATATTTGTTTTTATTAAGATTGGTGAGAGAAAATTATATAAATCGCTGTTTCTTAATTTGTGTTAAGCGAGTTTTGAATCTTAAATTATATGTGGGTGATTTGTTTGGTTTTAAATATACCAATAGAAGATAATAAAAAATTGAATGTAATAATAGATGCCTTGAAGAAAAGCCCAGAAATCGAACAGTATTGGGATTCAGCCAATATGATTGCAGTAAACCGTATGAACATAAATGATCATGGCAAGGTCCATGCTGCAATTGTATCAAATATTGCGCTTCGCCTTCTTAGGTTGCTCACAGAATCAGGCCTCGAGCCAGCTATGGTAAAAGACCATAAGATGACAAAGCATGATTCAGAAGTTGTTGTTGTTTTGGCTGGCTTGTTGCACGATATTGGGCATGCTATTCACAGAGACAAACACGCGGACTTTAGCATTGTGCTCGCATCAGGCATATTAGATAAACTTCTCAGCAAAGCTTACAATTCCAAAGAAGCTGTCATAGTGAAAAGCGAGATCCTGCATGCCATAATATGCCACCATGTTGATTATACCCCTTTGACGCTTGAAGCTGGCTGCGTAAGGATTGCTGATGCACTGGATGCTAAAGAAGGCCGCGCAAGAATACCCTTTGAAATGGGTCGCGTTTCAATACATTCTGTCAGTGCAATGGCAATAAAAGATATAAAAATAAGCAAAGGCAAGAGTGTGCCTGTTTCAATAGAAGTTGTGATGAAAAATTCAGCAGGCATATTCCAGGTTGATGAACTAATAAAAGCAAAGCTTACTAACTCAGGACTTGAGAAATACATTGAGATTATCGCAAGGATTGAAGGCGAAGAAGAGAAGATCGTAAAGGAATTTAGGCTTTAATTCCTCTTTGCTTAGATCTATGGAGTTTTGAGCTCACATTTTTAGGCCAAAAATCCCCCCGCCGAATTCTTGCAGATACCCTTGTTTTTGCCCATCTGTATCCAGCAGATATTCTAGTTTTTAGAGGCAGTCCACGACTAGTAGCAATTTTTGCCCTTAATTCAGCTAAAAAAGATCTTCGTCCTATAAGACCTAAAGCACTAAGCTGCATTTTTCCAGCTTCGAATCTTCTCATTTGATTTTCGTAATCCTTAATGCTAAGAGGTGGTTTAAAATAAACCTTTGCACTAAAAACTTTCATGTATTGCTCCTTTGGAGTAACTGCCTGTATGTAGGCGTCCTCAATAAGAATATTATCTGGCATCTTCTTTGCAATTTCGAGAGCATGATTTCTGTTTATTCCATATAGAGCCCCAGAAAGGTGCTTTGGCTTATTTTTAAGCACTCTTTTTCTATATGCCTCATTTATTTGTCGCATGCGTTGATCCTTAGTTTCTCTTACTCCAAACGGAACAGCGAAGCCGCCAACAAGCAAAATCCAAGGCTTTTCTTTGAAAGCGGCAGCTATTCTTTCAAGAGCATGATGATGCACAACAACATCAGCATCAACAAAAAATATTTTGGAAGCTGCTGGGCTCGAGCTATGAACTATTCTTTTCCAAGCTAATGCCTTGCTTTTTTCACTTATTTCTATCAACTTAATTTCAGGGTGTTCTTTTGAGATCTTTTTTACAATGGCTGCAGTATTATCTGTGCAGCCATTTGCACAAATTATAATTTCTCTTCTATCTGGTGATGTTTTTTTCCACAATGTTTGCTTAAAAATGTGCTCAAGTGTCTTGGCTATACTTTCCTCTTCGTTATGTGCACATATGCCAATTGAAAGCATTTCAGGAACATTCTCCATTAAATCCTCAATGTTATTTTCCTTAATATTCTTTTTGGTAAAATGAATTCTGCAAATGTTTATAAACATTGAAATATTATATTCACTATATGCTTAAGGTTAAGCCTCTTAAAGCAGAGCTGCACGCCCATACTTGGTATTCTATGGGTGAAAAAATAAAGGTTGAAGGCATACATAGTCCAGAGCAACTGGTTAGGCATGCAAGCAGAGTGGGGCTTGATGTGTTGGCAATAACGGATCACAATGTTTTCAATGGCGCTATTGAGGCTGAAAAGGTTGCAAAAAAATATGGCATTGTTGTTATAAAAGGGGAAGAGATCGAAACTGCTGAGGGCAAGCATGTTATTGGTTTAGGTCTAAGTGAATATATTGCACCAAGAAAGACATTTTGGGAGACACTTGACACAATAAGGGAACAAGGTGGCATAGCAATAGCGCCACACCCATTTGATATAGATAACAAAGGCGTTGGAAAGAAAGCATTGGCTTGTGATGCAATAGAAGTTTTTAACGCTATAAATAAGGACAGATTTTCTAATATCAGGGCAAAGCGCCTCGCAAAAAAGAAAAATGTTCCAATGGTTGCAGGAAGTGACGCACATTGCGTAGAGATGCTTGGCTATGGTAAAACCGAGATTATATCAGAAGCTGATACTGAATCTGTCCTCAAAGCAATAAAAGATGGAAAAACAAAGGTTATGGGCAAATATGTGCCTGTTAGAATTATTAAAGATTGGTCATTAAAAAGAGTAAACTACTCATATATTGCATTGACTCACTATATATATGAGAACTATGGTCTTCCAAAAAGGTTGATTAGTAAAAAACTACTTCAACTCGCAAGGAAAAGCCCAAAAAAGGCTGATTTTCTTTTCTCTGCAATCGCTTATGCAGGTCTCTTCGGCGCAACTATTTACAGCGCCTTCAAAACGCCTTTGCGAAAGTGATTTGGCCAAGCAAAAAAATTTTAAACTATATTCTTACTATTCTTTTTGTGTAGCCCCGTGGTGTAGCGGCCAAGCATGCGAGGCTCTGGATCTTTAGGAGTAACCTCGCGACGGGAGTTCAAATCTCTCCGGGGCTATTGCTTATTCCTTTCTTATTATCGGCATACCAGTGCGACGATTTTCGTGAATTTTGTAACCAGTTGGCAGTGGCACAGCCCCCTCCGGAGACCTTGAGAAGAAGTAGAAATTTCCCTTGCGCTGCAAATAATATATTTCGCCTTTAGAGTTTATGTGAACATATGGCTTCTCAGCCTGTGCTGGCTTTTCAACTGCAGCTTTTATCTGCATCAGCTTGTCGTTCGTTGCGTTCTCAACATTTTTGGGCTCGGTTTCGAAATCTTTTTGTGTTTGTTCCTCAAGAAGCTTCAATGTGAATTTATATGCTTTTACAAGATCAGAAAGAGCAAGCTGCCTTTTAATGCTTCTAGATGCTATTTCTTTGAAGTATATGCTCAGTAGTTCACAAGCAACCTTTGAATTGTGTTCTTTGTCTTCATTTGTGTTTGCAACAAAAATACCCTTTTCGAGCTTCTTTACTTTTACCTGTTTTTTTGCCATTTAAACACCAAAAAAATAGTGGTGGCATTTTATTTAAAATTTAACGGTTTACAGTTAATCTTTTTTATTTTGTCTAACCCAGGTTTTCTATACCACAAATTCCTTGTGCGCATTCTGTTATCATATTGTAGAAGCCTTGAATTGATGATCCGCCTTCTTTAATATAGAGCCGACCTCCTTTTTCTTCGGCCTTGCAAGAAGCTACCAGTTCAAGCGCTTTCAATAGCGCTGGCCCGGAACAATTCCATATGTACTTTTCATTTGAGAGCCTTATGAACCTTTCAAAGTCATCACTTATGCTAATCGCGCCTAATTTTTGTAGGTCTATTTGAAATTTCTTTGATAGCACAAAAAGATGCTTACTTCCATTTATGTATAAGAATACACCAGCCCTAAGCTCTCTCTTATCGTTAAGGATTGCATTTCTAATAGCATTTTCTCCAGAAAATGTTGTTACCTTTACTCCTTCTATGCACACAACCATAGAGTCCAAGACAGGCATTTTAAATATATTCTCTATTGAGCCACCATCTGTTGCAAAATTGTCCAAAATTATTATGTTTGGCTTAAATTCAGCTGTAAGTTCTTTGATCTTTGCAACGAACTCAGCATCACAATTTTCCTTAGAACCACCTTTTTTGCTTGTAAAAAGCTTTCTATCAAATGACCTATAGTATATGTTTTTCATATCGATTGTTTTTATGCCTGTGGCGCGCACGTTATCTGTAGCAGAGCCAACTATAGAAAATAATCCTTTCATTGCAGAATTTTTCTCTATCTCTGATATTACATACAATGATGACGATAAACTATTGCTGAAAAGCAAAAGCACCCTTGCTTGACCTGATGGCAATGCAACTCTTGGCTTGAAGAACATACGCAAATAATATGCACTACGGATATAAAAATTTTTTGTCTCAAGCAATTTCTATGCTAAAAAATTTTTTTTCAAAGCCATTTTTTGAGATTTGGCTTGAGCAAGCCGATGGCGAAATTAAAGATTGGTTTCAAAAAGAAATTTGCTATCTGGAAGAGAATATAAAACCAAAAGCAAAAATTTTGGATGTTGGTTGTGGTTTTGGGAGACATATTGAAATATTGGCTAATTCCTCAAAAGAAGTCATTGGCGTTGACATCAACCCAGCTATGATCCAAAGAGCGAAAAAAACTATCGGCATCCAAAAACGTAAAGCTACTTGTAATGGATGCAAAGAAGCTGGATTTTAAGAATGACTATTTCGATTATGTGATTTGCATGGGTAATACTTTTGGTGTTTTTCCAAAAATAAAAAAGCGTGTTTTAAAAGAAATGGTTCGGGTATGTAAAAAAGCGGCAAAGTAATAATATCCGTTTATAATGACAAGTCATTAGAGGTTAGGAAGAGATCTTACAAAAGAGTTGGCTTACATATAAATCGGATTAGAAAAGGTATTGTTTATACTAAAGAGGGTCTGATTTCTGAACATTTCTCAAAATTGCAGCTTAAAAGATTGTTTGACACACTAAAATTGAATAGCAAAATTATAGAGCTAAATGAAATTAGCTTCCTATGTGAATTACAAAAGCGGTGATTCAAAAATCACAAAAAACAAGAAATGATCGCATAGATAACATTTAAATACGCAAAAAACAAACTAAATATGAGCAGCCATGGTGGAAATGTTTTTTTTGAATAGTAAATTCTTATTAGCCATGTTTCTTCTTATTATTCTTTCTCTTTTTTCATTTGCTCTTTTTTGGCCTAAGTCTTTTTCATACACCGACTGCGGTAATTGTGAGATGCTTGGAGTAAAGAAAAATATAGAGAGAATTGTTTCAATCCGCAAAAATTTTTTTGGCTACGAAATCAAAGTTATTGCAAACACTTGTTGTGGAATCAAGTTGGCACCTAAAACCCAGATCTCTAAGGGCATAATAAGACTCCATTTAAATGCACTTGGCAGTAACTGTCCTATGGGTTGTTTATGTGACAAAGAATTAAAAATCAACATTCCATCCAGCCAAGAGCTTAAGGTTATTGAGTTTTACATTGATGACATCCTTATAGACAAAAGAAGCGTTTACGGTGATAAACTGAGCAATGGAGAGGAGTTTTGCGAGCAAATTCCTAGTTACAAGGAAAGGTGCTATACTCGTGTGGCTTTCATAAAAAAAGATTTAAACTTATGCAACATCAGTGGTAATAAAGAGTGCTTTCTGGAGCTTCAAGAATACTTGCTTTTAAGCTGCCTTTCACAAAAAATAAAGAGTTGTAAAGAAATATTCTCAGAAAATTATAAGCAAGAGACAATATAGCAATTATAAATGCAACTATTTCAAAGCAAGCCTTATATCCTCAGCAGTTATTGTCTTTCTTTTTGCATGCTCTGCCAATACTTTTGCCTTTAATGAGATTCTTATGCCTTCTTCTTCAAGTATTTTTGCAAGTTCTACTGCTGCGGAGTTGCTTACTCTAAGACCACTTCCTTTTCTAATTATTCTATCAACCGCCGCTACTGGAAGTTCAGTCATAATATCACCAATAAAAGTAAAGTATTAAAGAATTTAAAGCTTTCTTTTGCCTTTCTTTTGTTCTTTAATATTTATAAACTGAAAAAAAACTCAGAAATACGTATTTTTTGCTGTTTAAAGCTTTTTGGGCCTTAATATCCCTTTCCAACAAGCAAGATTTTTTCTGTTGGCTTTGTACAGATACAGCAAGAAGAGTTTTTGTGCTCATGCAAAATGCTGCCAGCTGCGTCCAAACCTTCGTCCATTGAAACTATTTTTTCATAGCATTGAATATTTTCACACCATGGTACTTTAGCAGCACCGCCCTTTTTTATCCATTTAAGCGCATCGACTATGTTTTCAAAATACTTTATTTTTTCTTCAGCAAGTCTTTTTGTTTTTTCGTAGAGTTCTTTTGGAATCTCTTCATCAAGAAGTTTTTTCACGAATTTGCATAGTTGTGCTTTTTCAACTAAAATCCTCTCTTTTGTATCTCTCCTGAAAACAGTGAACTTACCGCAATTGAGTTCTTTTTCTCCAATTTCTATACGCAGGGGCACACCTTTTATATCCCACACGTAGAATTTTTCTCCAGCACTCTTGTCTTTTCTCGCGTCAACATTTGCAACAACCCCATTTCTTTTAAGCTCATCAGCAACCTCATTTGCAATTTTTTCTATTTCCGTGGAGTTTTTCTTAAATATTGGTATTATTATAACTTGGATTGGTGCTAGTGCTGGTGGCAACACAAGACCTCTTTCATCACCGTGCAAAGCGATTGTTGATACTAAATAACGAGCGCCGTTGCCAGTACATATTTGCCAACAATATTGTTTTTTCCCATTGGCATCTTCAAACACAAGACCAAATTTTTTCGCATACGCTTGTCCAAGGTTGTTAACTGAGCCGTTCTCAAGTAAGCGACCATCCGGCAAAAGAACGTAAAATTCTATTGCTGATTCTGCTCCTGGGAAAAGCTCATACTTGGGCTTTTCAATCTTTATTGTGTAGCAGCACAACAGCTTCCAAATGTTTTCATTTATTTTTATGTGCTTTTGCATTTCTTCATATGCTTCTTCCCTTGTCTTGTGCGCAGTGTGTATCTCATACCAATAAGTTATCTCACGGTCTCTTATCATTGCATGTGTTTTTTTGCCCTCTAGCCTAAATGAAGATACAGTTTCATAGATCTTTATAGGAAGCTTGCCGTCTCTAATCCAAAGCTTGAACATAGGGTACATTGCAGGCTCTCCAGTTGGCCTTATAATAAGTTTTTCTTGTGCATTATCACCCAGAAATGGAACAGCAGCATATAGATTTTTCTTGAAGCCCTCAAACCAAGAGTCATTCTGTTCGGCATATTTGAGCGGCACAAAAAGCGGAAAGTATGTTTCCTCAATTCCAGCTTCTTCAAAGAGTCTATCCCAAGTACGGACAAGTTTTTTCATTATCTTGAGGCCATATGGCATCCATACAAAAGTGCCTTTTACACCATAGCGCCTATCTATTACCTCTGCTAGCTCAATGACTTTATTGTACCAATCAATGAAATTTTTCCTGGACGGCAATCTTTCAGGCAAAATTTCTTTTTTTTCCTTATCTTTCATAAAACTACTTCCTTGTGAGCCACTCTACCTCTTGAAGCATTTTTGATTGCCTAGGTTTTTTAAAGTGCTTTCTTGCAGGCTCAAGTATCTCAATTATTTTCTCAGCAACCGCGTTTTTTAGGTCAAGTGGATGCAATTTTTTTTCCAAGAAATCTTTCTCGAGTAAATCATAGGATTTATAAGTTACATTGCCACCAAATTTAGCGGGCCTCTTAATAATTAGCTCTGCATTTTGCTTTGCAAATATTATATTTTTTGCCCAATTGAGTATTGGGTTGTAGCAAACTTCGCCTGCACAGCAGAATGCATTTGAAAGCTTCCTGCGTATTTCTTCTTCAGTATCGTGTATGAAAATACAACTGTCCGGCTGTGATTTACTCATTTTTAGTTCTGAAAGCATTTCTTTTGCTTTCTCTCTAGGAATCGGCCAAATAGGCGGCTTACAAAGCCCGGCCAATAGAGGCGTGTGTATTGCAACAGGCTTTATCTTATTGCCATTATTATCAAGCAAAGGCCTGATCTTAAGCTTTAGGGCTACCTCTCTTGCAATCACATGTGCCTTTCTTTGGTCTATTCCTGCATGAGCTATGTTAATTCCCTGGAAATATATGTCCGCAACCTGCATTGGTGGATATATTAGCTTTGCGAAATCAATCGCTGAACCTTCTTTTCTACCCATTATCGTTATGCTTCTCATTATTCGCGCAAGCGTACAGTTTTTGCTAACATCAACTACTGTTGCCCAATATTCATCATTTTCTTTGTAGAGGTCTGATGCAAGTACAAATTTTACTTTTTTTGGGTCTCCGCCATTGCACTTTATGCCTGCAATTAAACTCTCTTTAAAGTAGCCCTTAGCAACCTTTATTATTGTTTCCCTATCACCGCCAAGCTTGTCATTTATCCATGTGTGCCAGTCAGCAAGAAAAATAGAAACATCAACATTGGCTTTAATAAGATCTACAACCTTTGACATTGTTAATAGACCAGTACCAAGGTGTACCCTGCCAGAGATTTCAAAGCCAATGTAGTGCTTAAGTTTCAAACCAGCCTCAATATATTGTCTAAGATCTTCGGCAGTTAGAACCTCTTCAGTGTTCCTTGTTATTAGTTCAAAAACTCTTTCTGAATCCATCTAAATCCTCTTAATTGCTTATTTTAAAAAACCTCCTAATTGCGGTAGCAGCAATCTCAAAAACATCATCAGCATCAAGATTATCTGTTTTTATTACAAGGTCAAACGGAGACCTATCGCTAATAATATCTACATTGTAAAGCTTTTTGTATATTTTGGCATCAGTTTTTAAGCGCTTTTCCATCGCTTTGGCAACCTCGCAAATTTTTTTCCGATCGCGCTTAGCTATTCTTTTTGCTCTCACATTTGGACTAGCGTCAACCCAAATTCTAAATGCATCTTTGCCTTTGTAAAGCCATGCCATCATCCGGCTATCAAAAATAGCCCTATTCTCTTTTTCTGCTATACTCAAAAGCCTCTTATCGAGCTCGATGTCATAATAAAAATTCTTTTGCCTTTCCTTAACAAGCTTCTTTCCTGCATCAGATTCCCAAAATCCTGTGCCTTTAGATGCTTTTTCAATATCAATATTTGCTTCTTCCTTAATTTGTTTCATTATTCCAGATGCAAAAATCCTTTTAAGCTTAAATTCTTCTGCTAGGCGCTCGGTTAATGTGCTTTTTCCCGAACCAGGAGTTCCAGAAATCAATATAAAGAGCTTTTTCATAAAAACACCTTTGAGCTCAATTTATAAATTTTGAACAGCAACAAATAAATAATTATATCAGCATGCGTTATTTTGAAAATGTTGCTATTAGAGGTAAATAGTTTTTTTATCTAAAAAAAGCCCCTGAGCAAAGTTAGTTTTGCAAAACTACATGTTTTATATATAAGGTTTGCTAATATAATATTATTGGGTGGTGGGAAGCAATCCGACTTCTTTCCCAAAGGAGGAGGCAAAAGGCAAAGGAGGGGCTCTGCTCCTCCTCTAATTTTTACGCAAGTTCCCAGAGAAGTGTGAGGTATTAATTCCAAGATAGAATATCTCCAATATCTGCAGCATCAATTTTCTCTGCTGGCAGTTCAACTATATATTTGCTGGGTTTTTTTGGAGTGTAATTTAATGCAAAGGGTTTCATTAGTTTTTTATCAACAACTTTCTTGCGGCTATCGAGAAAAAAAACTGCAATCGGAAAAAATACAAACAGCATGTGTATGCTTGCTTTAATCCGCGATTCTTCGTCTAAGCATAGCACGAGAGCATAATCAAATTTTTTTTTGTGCTCAAACATCAAGCCGCGCATTTTTGAAAAGTAGTTATCTGCGATACGCACTTTTCCTGCTATGTTGTTTTTTTTGCTTGTATTTTTGAGCATTAAATCAGCCTATTTTCCTTTGAGTATCTTAAGCGGAGGCACATCTATAAGTTCTAAAAAGGGCTCATTCTTTTTTGAAAAGAAAGACTGCCTTTCAACTCTTGCGTTTTCTCTTGCCTTATTTATGATTTCCATTTCTTTCTGCAGGTTGTCTAAAAGACCTTTTAACTCATCATGTTTTTCTTCAATCCTCTTTATTACTTTTTCCTGCTGTTTTTTTGGCAATAGTAACTCTTCTGGCATGTAATAGAGTAGAATTAAACCAGTATTTAAAGATTTGCTTGGCTAGTTATGATAGGCCATCTTTCTGGTTCGGCTCAAATGAAGTAACAAAAACGAAGTAACAAGTTTGCGCTTGTTTTAATTACTCCACATTGCTTTCCGATACTTTGTGCTGAGTAAATTTTTAGGTATTTTGTTCATATTACCTTTGTAAGCAGAAACTACTATATAAACTTTGTTGGACTGAGCTAATGGCAAATAAGCCTAAACGTAACTGAAAATTCTACAAAATAATATTTTAAAAACAATCTTTGGAAGATTCTAATATAACTAGGCAGCTACCCTTGTTGCAAGTGGGAGATTTTGATGCTAAAGTCCATCGCTTTTATCCCAGATGGTAATCGCCGTTTTGCCAAAGAAAGCGGCATGTCATTGGCAAAAGCCTATAGTTTGGGCGTTAAAAAAGCTTGGCAAACTTTGGAGTGGCTTGAAGAATATCCATCCATAAGAGTTGGAAGTTTTTATGCTCTTTCTCTGAAAAATTTGGAGAGAAGCAAGAGGGAATTAAATCTATTATTTAAAATATTTGACAAGGAATTCTTGTCCATAAAGAAAAAAAATTATCTTAGAGATAAAGGGATTAGAGTAAAGTTTATAGGTAGGTTGGATCTTTTGGGTAAACACATTAGGAAACATATATTAGATATTGAAAGTAAAACTGCAGACTTAAACAATAAGCTAATAAACATAGCTATAGGCTATGATGGGCGGCGCGAAATTGTTGATGCTGCTGTAAATATTGCTAGAGAAGTTAGCGAAGGTAAGCTTAGGGCAAACGAAGTAGATGAAAAAGTATTCTCAAACTATCTTTATGGAAATTTTCAAGAACCCGACTTAATAATAAGGACGAGTGGTGAACAAAGATTGAGCGGCTTTTTGACATATCTTTCTGCATACTCTGAGCTATACTTTTGTCAAAAATATTGGCCTGAGTTTGAAAAGAGAGACCTTGATGAAGCAATAGCTGAGTATTCTAGGAGAGAAAGGCGGTTTGGGAAATAAATTGTGTAGCAATTTTTAAAATTTGTGCAATACTAATAATATTGACTACAATTTCTTTTAGCCCCGTGGTGTAGCGGCCAAGCATCCTGGCCTTTGGAGCCAGGGACGGGAGTTCAAATCTCTCCGGGGCTAATTTTTTTATTTAGGATTTTTTTTGCAAAGTCCTCGGCTTTAGCCAAATCATCTTTGTTTGGCCGCCCTTTATTGAGTCCACCGAAGAGCTTAAATATTGCAAAAGTATCATAACCCGGACATGCAAATTCTCCAATTACTTTGTTTCCCTTTGATTCTAGCGTTTTTTTCAGTGTCTTGTGATATTTAGCATTTCCACTGCCAGATGTTGAAAAAATAAAAAAGCTAGATTTTAGCTTTGGAATCTTGCATGCAAGCTCCAAAATCTCCTTATCATGCTTAAAAGCATAAATGCCGGAGCCAAGACCTATGAAATCATATTCTTCAAGTTTCTTTGTTTTAACATCTTTTGGCTCGAAAATATCTGCTTTTAGAATTTTTGCCATCGCTTTAGCTATTTTTTTCGTGTTGCCATGGTGCTTTGAAACGCATATTATGGCTGTTTTCATAACACTACCTAAATCTTAATAGCATTGGCAGAAAGCCCCAAAATCTAGGTTTAGAGAGCATCTTTGGAATAAATCTACTTGGCCAATCCATATCTCCATGCTCTGACAAAAATTCACCGAGGTTTGCTTTCTGCGCTCTTATAAATAGTTTGTCTAACGTATTTTCGCTTAATTTGTTAAGATATGAGCGCATCTTCCAGTGTAAAATAAGCTCTTTTGTGATTGGTTTAAGCAAAAATTTGTAGTTTTCCAAGCCAGTATTATTTCTGAAGTTACTGTCAATTGCCCGAGCGCAAATTTTTGCTGCATTAAGGCCCATTATAATGCCTCCGCCGGTTGTTGCCTTTGCATGGAAGGCTGCATCACCCACGAGTAAAATATTATTATTTATCGGCTCATTAATTGGTGGCCCGCAGGGTATCTTAAAAGATGATTCTTCTATTTTTTCAAAATCAAGCAAATATTTCTTTTTAAATTCATCAAAAGCTTCTTTAGGGTTAATGCCAAATGATGTTGCAATGCCAATCCTTGCAATTGAATTATTTTCAGGTATAATCCAAGCAAAAAAACCTTTAGCAAAAGAGCCCAAGTAAAGCTTCACTTTTTTGCTCTCAAAAGAACCATTTGCACGAATTTGGTATGAATTAAGATAGTGGCTTTTGTCTGGTTTTACACCAATGATTTCCCTAGTGCGAGAATTAACTCCGTCTGCGCCAACAACAACCTTTGCCTTTCTAAGTTCGCCTCTGTTCTTCTTTTGAATGAAAATATTCTCTTTGCGAACATCAATAAGCTTCGACTCAAATTCAACTTTAACACCATTTTTGATTGCATCCTTAAGAAGCATTAAATCAAATTCTTTGCGTGAAATAACCAAAGCCACGGGCACATCTTTTTCAACTAAGATTTTGTGCCCAGAAGGAGAAAAGATTTCTGCACCATTTATCTCGTTTACTGTGCAATTATTTGCATTAATACCAAGCTCTCTAAGGCCAGTCACGGAAAGTAATCCGGCGCAATGTTCTGGTGTACCAACATTTGGGTGTTCTTCGATGAGAGTAACATCCCAACCATTTTTTGATAGTTCAGAAGCTGTCATAATGCCGGCAGGACCAGCACCGGCTACAAACACAGCACACATATATTCATTAGAAAAGAAAAAAATTAAATGTGTGCTGCCGAGAATATTTCTATCAGTTTAGCCCCTATATGCCCATCTTGGGCCTCTTCTTTGAGTTTCTGCTTTTCCACCACCAAAGCTGCTGTTCTTTCGCTTTAGAATATATAAGATTATAAGCCCAACTATAAGCAACAAAAAGAGTATTACTACTGCATAAAGAATTACTTCTAAGATGCCCCCTCCAGGCAATTGCTGCTCAAGCACTAATGCAAATGCTGTTGGCTCAAATGCATTTTTAGCTTTTAGCGCTTGGTATTCAGCTGCGTTTATTGGTGTTTTAAGGTAGTATTCCACTATAATATCTTCAGAATCCTTTTTTTGTGGCTTAAACAGCAACACAGGATCATCTTTTATGACTTCAAAGGCTACGTCAGATTTTATTTGGGAAGCATTTTTTGCAAGATCTTTTGGAATGTTTTCCCATAAAAGGATTTTATCATCCGATGACTTGAATTGCAAAAATACTTTTATATAATATTTTGTAACATTTTTATCTTTTATCATTAAAACCTTTATTATTTTCTTTGCTGATAACTCAACAGTTTTCTTTGCCGCTTCCTCGGCAGCATCATTAGCAAAACCATTTGCCAAAAGAAGTTCTTTTGCTATATCTTTGCTTATCTCAAGCACTTTTGTTTCAGCCTCTGAGAAACCGTAGTTTTCAAACAGAGCATTCAGTTTTGCGGATGCTTCATTTGCCTTTTCAATGGCGCTGTCATAATCGCCTTTGCTGTAATTTGTGTTTGCATCGAATATTGCTTGAAGCACCGCATTGTAAAGATCAGTTGCTTCTTTGCTTATTTCAAGATTGTAGCTCCTTATGCTTTGCAACATATTTGCAGCTTCCGTTCTTTTTGTCATTATATCTGATATTTTTTTCTCGGCTTCAGTTTTCTTTGGCGGCTGCGTTGAAGTAATCCCAATACCGACGTTTACTGTTGCTAAAGCTTCATTGCCTGCTTTGTCTAAAGCAACTGCCTTGAGGGTGTAACTTCCTTTTGGTAAATTTGCAGTATTCCAACTATGTGACCAATAAAGTCCTTCCTCAGAGGCTGTTGTAAGCGTTGTTATTTTGTTATTGTCAATGTAAAATGTGACACTTTCCATTTTTGTTTGTGACTCATTAATCTTAACCTTAAGCAAATAAGTGCCATCAATAGAAGCCCCTTGCTCTGGCGCAATCCAGACTATTTCAGGCTTTTTTGTATCTATTTCGAAAGTTTTTATTGTTTCTTCAAGATTATCCGCAATAACTCTTATTTTTGCAACACCATCATCTCCACTTTCAACAGTAAATGTTGCAGTGAAGTCATCATCAGTAATGGGGCCTTTAATCTTAATCCAGTCGCTATCTGATGCTTTTTTTATGTAAACATATGCATCTATAAGCTCATCAGTAGATCTAATCCTAACGCTTTTGCTTCCTGCATTTACATATTGTGATATGTCAACTACGACTTTTGCTGCAGCTGTAGCAATATTAACGCTAGCAATGTCGCTCTCATTGCCAGCATTATCAATTGCAAGTACTTTGTAGTAGTATTTTGTTCCACTGCTTGTTTTTGTATCAGTCCATGTTGTATCAACAAGAATTGCTCGCCTGTTATTTTCATCTATATTAAAATCGCTTGCCGTACCTCTGTAAACGCGGTATTCCTTTATGCCGCTTCTTGCATCTGTCGAGGCATTCCAAGTAAGTTTTACATTGTTGTTATCAATTACTGCTCCAAGGTTGCTCGGCTTACTGGGCTTTGTAAAGTCGATCTTCACAGTGAATGTAGCAACATTGCTGCAAATGCCATTGGCATCACATGCGCGAACTTTCAAATAATATACGCCTTCATTTAAATTTTTTAAATCTAAGCGCCTATTTGAACAATAGCTGTTTGAATCTATTACTTTGTCAGGTTCTTTCGCAGCTGAAGTATCCCAAGTGCATGAATAACCTATTGCTCCAGGTATCGCATTCCAAGTTATTATAACATTTCTGTCTTTGCTCCAAACATTGTTTTTGTGTGTATTTGATGAAAATTCAGGCAAAGATGGGAGTATACGTATATTTGGTTTTATTTTGTTGCAATCTGAGAGTTCGCTTTCATTGCCGCTAAAATCAACAGCGGAAATCCTAAAATAATAGTTTAGATCGCTATTGAGATCTTGTAAAACATAATTTGTTCTGGTTGTAAAACCAGCAAATGTGCCAGTCGCCTTTGTGAAGTTGCAATCATTTGTTCTATAGTATATCTTGTAGCCATTCAGATCATAATCTGTATTAGCACTCCATGTAAGTGTTATTGAGCCAGGCCCAGCATATGTAATTAAGCGCAATGGCTTAGCTGGTGGGGTGTTGTCTGAGTAGTGAAAGATTACATTGCAGTCCGCACTATTTCTCGTTTCTGATTGGTTCAAAGCACGATCATAAGCAAAAGCCCTGGTGTTATAACTTCCAGTTCGATCTATGGCTAACTCATTGTAATCACAAACATATGTTCTGCCGCCATCCGCTGTGGAGCAGGCATTTGAAAAGTTGAAGCTACTGTTCCTTTGTATACCTATTATTGCTATTGTTGCGGTTGCTACACCACTTGCAGTATCGCTTAAGGTGAACTTTAAATTGTTGCTTGTTATGTTTGTATTACTATTACAGTTAACATCTGGTGAGGTAAATTTGATTGTTGGTGGAGTATTATCAACATAAAAAACCTTGGAAGATATCTTATTGAAGTCATTTATTGTATTAACTTGTTTTTCATAAAAATTCATGTCCAAGAAATAATTGCCATCTGAAATTATAGGTAATGTTATATTAACAAAACATCTCACAAAGCTCGTAAAATTTGGGCTTTGGCAAAAACCTAAGTTTTGATCTGAAAGATTGTGTGAGCTTATAAAATTTTGGAATTGTCCTTGAACATTGCTATAATAGAAATCAACCAATAACTCTTTATCGGTGCTGCCATTTATATCTGAGTCCATTACGTTGAAATCAACCCTTTGTAATCCACTTTTAAAGTACACTCCTTCCATGGGCGCAATTAGCTGTATTGCTGGCTCTGCACCAATTGCTGAAGTCGTAAAAATAGCACAAATAATGAGTAAAACAAATACCTTTTTTAAACAAAATTTTGAATTTCCTTTAACCAAAATTATCACCCTCACCAAATAAATATTTAGATAAAATCTTTCTTATACTAAAATCTCCTCTAAAAATGTTTTTAATACTTTTTAAAGTGTTTTATTATTGATAGTATGCTTGGGGTGTTGGGGGGCACTGTTTTCCTAAAGAAAAACTTACTTGGTTTCTACTCAGAGAAAAAAATAAAGACAAGTTATGGAACAACTATTGTAAGAATTGGTGATGGTTTTGCATTTGTGCAGCGCCATGGAAAAGAAAATCTGCCGCCACACAAAACAAACCATTACGCTAATATTCTTGCTTTTAAAAAATTAGGTATTAAGGAAATATTGGCCATCAACTCAGTGGGTAGCCTTAAACGCAGGATAAAGCCGGGTTCACTTGTTGTGCCTCATGATTATATTCAATTTTTTCCAAAGACTTATTTCAATGACCACATGTATTGCATAACTCCAGCGCTTTGTGAAGAAATGAGGGCTAAAATTTTAAGAGCATGTGATTTTCTTGGCTATCCTGTAATTTGCAAGGCAATCTATTTCCAAACAATAGGGCCGAGGCTTGAAACCGTTTCTGAAGTAAAATTCATAAGGCGCTTTGCCGATATTGTTGGGATGACGCTTGCAGATGAAGCAACGCTTGCTCAAGAACAAGGTTTGTGTTATGCTAGCATTTGCACAGTAGATAATTATGCTCATGGAATTTCAAAGTCATTGACATATGAAGAAATCGTAAGCAATGCGTCAAAGAATGTAGAAACTATAGCCAATATCATTTATGCGTTGGTGAGAACAAAATGACTATTTTTATCAAAGGGGCTTTGCTGCCAAATGGAAAGCGCTCAAACATACTAATTGAAGACAATAAGATCTCAGCAATGGGCAAGGGCGTGATTGACAAAAGTGATGTTGTAATTGATGGTAAAGAGCTTGCTGCAATACCTGGATTCTTCAATATGCATACACACGCTGCAATGTCATTGCTAAAAGGTTTTGCCGATGATTTTGAGTTACACACTTGGCTAACAGAGTACATATTTCCAATTGAAGCGAAAATGAAGCCAAAGCATGTTTATTACGGCACAATGCTCGCTTGCGCAGAGATGATACGCTCTGGCACGACTTGTTTTAATGATATGTATTTCTTCGAAGAAGAAGGAGCCAAAGCCGCAAGCAAAGCTGGTTTGAGAGCAATTATAAGCAAAGTTATTACAAATAAATTAAATGAAAGTGATGTGAAAAAGTCCATTAATGTGCTTGGCCGATATAAAAACATAATACCTGCGCTTGGACCTCATGCCATTTATACGACAACGGAAGATGTTTTACTTGGAGCAAAATCACTTTCAGAAGAGCTTTCTGTGCCAATACATTTTCACTTAAGCGAAACTCAAAAAGAAGTATCTGATTGCTTAAAAGAAAAGAACATGAGGCCTGTGGAATACCTTGCGCATATTGGCTTCTTGAACAAAAATCTTTTCAACGCACACTGCGTTTGGTTAAATGAAAAGGAAATAAAGTTGTTGGCTAAAAATTGTGCTAAAGCAATTAGTTGTCCAACCTCAAACTTAAAGCTTGCCAGCGGCATAGCACCACTAAAGATGCTTCTGGACAACAAGGTTTTGCTGATGCTTGGCACAGATGGGTCAGCAAGCAACAATTCTTTAAACATGTTTGAAGCAATGAAGTTCGCATCGTTATTGCAAAAGCACAAGCAGAACGATGCATCTGTGCTTAATGCCCAATGTACATTTAAGCTATCAAATATCAATGCAGCAGAGGCGCTAAACATTGATTGTGGTAAATTATTTGTTGGATGCCTTGCAGATATCTCTCTTATTGATCTTAACCACATATCAATGGTGCCGTGCCACAATCTCCTATCAAATATAGTTTATTCTGCTGAACCAAATGCTGTTCATACAGTGATATGCGACGGTGAAATACTAATGGATGCAAGAGTAATTAGTTGGGAAGATAAGATTAAGAAAAAGGCATCTAAGGAGGCATTAAAGTTAGCGAAACATTAATGCTAAATCGGTAAGTATAATTGCAAGAGGTGATATTATGGCTGGTTGCTGCGGAGCAAAAACCAAAAAAGGAAAGTAAATGTGCTTTTCCATAAATTTTCTTTTTTTCTTTATTTTTACTTCTTTAAAAGCTCTTTTCTTATCACTACTATTTCTGGAAGGCCGCGGTAATGTCCAGCATAATCTAAACCATAACCGCCTACAAACACGCGTGGTATTTGAAATCCAACGAAGTCAACTTGCACATCTTTTGCAATTCCTTTATCAAGTAGCACGCATGTCTTAAACCTTTTTGCATTTTTGCCAATCATTTCTTGAAGAATTTTGAGTGTTTTACCAGTATCAACAATATCCTCTATAAGTAATACGTTTTCACCCTGCAGTTCATCTATCTTATAGAGATCAACTTTGCCACTAGATTTTGAGCTGTTTCCGTAGCTGGAACATTTTATAAAATCAAGCTTTGTCCTAATATCACTTTGCTCATCGAGTGCTCTAATTAAATCTGCGGCAAAAAACATGCCTCCTTTAAGAATTACATAGCAGTCAAGTTCTTTAATTCTCTTAAATGTTGCACTTATTTCCAATGCAAGAGCCGTTATTCTTGCTTCAAGGCAACCTTTGGTTATGAGTATGCGATCGATTTCTTGTTCATATTTTTTCCTAACAACAGGCTCTGGCTCATTTTTTAGCTTTATGCCCTCTTCAGGCACAATTACTTTCCTTGAAAAGTTAGTTACTATTGTATGCATCGAACCACCTTCTAAAAAATGTTGCTTTTTTTATTGCAATCTCATACTTTTCAGGCGTATCTGTTGGGAACCATTGGCCCACGCATTTGCAACCATAAAGACTTTGCTCGAATGAAAGCACAGGAAAAACATCCCTTTCTAAGCTATAGCGTCTTTTTTTAGGTATCATTCTTAAAATCTTGTTGGATAATGCATATGCGCCCGCATTTACTATTCTGCTTTCCGTTTCCCATGATTTTGGTTTTTCTATGAACCTAAGAACTTTATTACCTTCAAGCTCGACAACGCCAAAGTTTTCAATGTTTTTAAGTTTTTTTAGTGCAATAACGCCAAGTGCTTTTTTCTTTTCAAGCAAAAGTGCCATTTTGCTATAATTTACATCTTTTACTTCATCACCATTGCAAACAAAGAAGCTCTTGCCTTTTAAGTATTTTTCCGCATTTTTTAGAGCACCCGCAGTACCCAGGAGTTTTTCTTCTTTGCAATAGGTTATTCTTGCACCATCAAACTTTTTGCCAAAATAGTCATTTATTACTTCATTTTTGTGGCTAACGCCGAGGATGATTTGCTTTACGCCATGCTCTATAAGGTTCCTTATATTGTATTCGAGTATAGGCCTGCCTTTCACAAGAAGCATTGGCTTTGGTATTTCGAGAGTGAATGGTCTTAGGCGCAATCCCATGCCGCCAGCAAGCACAAATGCTTTTCTTGTTTTTGTTTTTTCATTTATTGCATTTTCTTTTTTCATATGCGTTTATGTATGCGATATGTTTATAATTTGGAGTTATGCTCACAAAAGAATATTTGCTTTCTCAATATCTAATCTTTTGTTTATATTCAAGTACAGGCCTTGAAATGGATACCCATAAACTATGCCCTGCCTTGACAATCTAGGAAGAATATCCCTTTCAATGCTTTTATCTGTTGGCTGTATGTAAGAGAATATCGTTGGCTCTATTATAAAATAACCAGAGTTTACAAGATAGCTTTCAACCTTTGATTTTGGCTTTTCAACAAAATTCCTTATCTTTGGGCCTTCCATAACAGCAACACCATATTTTTTTGGTTCATCCACACTTGTTAGCGCAATAGTCATTATGCTTGAATGGTCTTTATGGAAAGCGTACATGCTTCCCAAATCCACCCTACATATTGTGTCGCCATATGCAAGTAAAAAAGATTCTCTAATATAGTCCTTTGCCATAAGCAAAGGCCTTACCGTGCCGCTCGCCCTTTCCGCATTTATAAATGTGATGTTATATGGTTTACTCAAAGCACTGAAATAATTGACAATTTCTTCTTTTTTGTAGTCTAAATACACAATGAACCTGTTTATGCCAAAACCATGTAAATGGTCTAACACATGCTCTAGCAAAGCCTTTTTGCCAATCTGAACCATGAACTTTATTTTACCATCAATGCTTATATCACTTGGTTTTCCACCAGCTAGCACTAGTGCAGTGCTTAGCTTATCAGAGAGCGCCTTGGTGAGCACGTATTCAACAGCTTGGCTTCTGCTCCTTATCGATAGGCCATCAACTAAAGAATCTACTTTCGAAAGTATATCTTCGCTTATAGAAATGGTGGTCCTTGTTCTTCTTTTAGGAGTTTTTATCATAATCTTTCATACTATTTATGAAACATTCATTTATTTAAATGTTATGCATTTAAATCTTGCTGGATTATATGCGCATCGCAATGATAGGAACAGGTTATGTTGGCTTAGTAACTGGCACATGCTTAGCACAAATTGGACATAATGTTGTCTGCGTTGACATCGATGAGAAAAAAATAAAGATGCTTAAGGCTGGCATATGCCCCATTTATGAACCACAATTAGAAGCAATGATTAGAGAGAACCTTAAAAATGGAAGATTAAAATTTACCACAGACACAAAAAGAGCAGTTCAGGAGTCTTATGTAGTTATGATTGCTGTCTGTACACCACAGACTAAAAATGGCAAAGCGGATCTCAGCTCTTGGAAGAAAGCTGCCTGCACTATAGCTGAAGCAATAAATGAGGAAAAAGTAATTGTTAATAAGAGCACTGTGCCTGTTGGCACTGCAGAACTATTGAAAAAAATAATCAACGCAAGATACAAAGGTAAATTTTATGTTGTATCGAATCCAGAGTTTCTTAGAGAGGGAAATGCAGTTAATGATTTTATGAAACCCGACAGAATTGTTGTTGGTTATGAAAGTACAAAAGCTAAGAAAGCAATGCAGGAACTTTATAGAAATATAAAATGTAAAAAGTTTTACACTGATTTGCGTACAGCAGAACTAATAAAATATGCATCAAACGCGCTTCTTGCAATAAAAATTTCATTCATAAATGAGATTGCAATGCTTTGCGATAAAGTTGGTGCAAACGTTGTTTCTGTCTCAAAAGGCGTTGGGATGGATAGAAGGATAGGCCCCTATTTTCTCAATGCTGGTTGTGGCTGGGGCGGGTCTTGTTTTCCAAAGGATGTAAGTGCGCTTGTTTATATGGGTAAAAGAAACAAAGCAGCACAGAGCATTGCCAGAGCAGCACATATTTCTAATGAAAGAGCGAAGCTTCAGCCAGTATTAAAGCTTAAGAAGCACCTTGGAAAATTGAACGGCAAGAAGATTGCCTTGCTTGGCCTTTCATTCAAGCCGAATACTGATGATGTTAGGAGCGCTAGTAGCTTAACAATAATTGGGGCACTTAAAAAAGAAGGCGCAATTATTCGTGCTTATGATCCAGCAGCCATGAAAAACACAAAGCCCTTATTTCCAGATATTCGTTATTGCAAAAACGCTTATGATGCAACAAAAGGTGCTGATGCTATAATAATTATTACTGAATGGCGAGAATTCGCTAATCTTGACTATAAGAAAATCCATAATTCAATGAAAAAACCATTGATAATAGACGGCAGAAACCTTTTAAATAGGAAAAACATTACTGATATTGGCTTTGTTTATGAGGGAATTGGGGTATAAAATGCATATTAAGGAGGTGTATAGATGGGGTTAATTACTGTGTCTTGCATAAAAGCAGATGTTGGAAGCCTTTCTGGGCATATCACAGTATTGCCGGAAATGATAAAAATGATGGAGGACCATCTTGATGCAGCTAAAAAAGTGGGCACAATAGTAGACTACCATGTTTTTAATTGTGGTGATGACCTTGAAACCGTGATGACCCACAGAAAAGGGCGTGATAATGCTGAAGTGCATAAACTAGCTTGGGATGGATTCATGAAGGTTGCAAATTATGCAAGAAGCAAGAAGCTTTACGCTGCAGGTCAAGATCTACTGAGCGACTCTTTCTCAGGCAATGTAAGAGGCCAAGGTCCAGGTATTGCGGAAATGACTTTCATGGAAAGAAAGTCAGATCCAGTGCTTATATTTGCTTGTGATAAGACAGAGCCGGCTGCTTTTAACCTGCCGCTTTTCAAAGTATTTGCTGATCCCTTTACTACCGCAGGTCTTGTCATTGACCCGAAAGCAACTGCTGGTTTTTCATTTGAAATAATGGATGTCTATAAGCATTTGAAGGCAACACTGCATTGTCCTGAAGAAATGTATGCACTTTTGGCGCTCATAGGCACCACAAGTACTTATGCAATCAAGCGCATTTACAAAAAGGGCAGTGAATCACCAGAAGAGAGGATTGCTGCAGAGGTTTGCACTGAAAAGCTTAATGTTCTAGCAGGACAATATGTTGGCAAAGATGACCCAGTCTGCATTGTAAGAGCACAGAGCGGATTTCCATCAGTTGGTGAAGTTATTGAAGGCTTTACCTTAGGGCATTTAGTGAGCGGCTGGATGAGAGGTTCTCATAAGGGTCCTTTAATGCCAGTGTCACTTAAGTATGCGACACCAACACGGTTCGATGGCCCACCGAGAGTTGTTGGCCTCGGCTTCCAGATTTGCAATGGAGAACTAATAGGTCCAAAGGATTTGTTTGACGATGTAAGCTTTGATCATGTAAGGGAAAGATGCAATTTGATAGCAGACTATATGCGAATGCACGGTCCATTTGAGCCACACAGAGTTAGCGAAAAAGAGCTTGAATATACAACACTACCAGATGTCCTAAAAAAGCTTGAGCAGAGGTTTAAGCCGACAGAGGAATAGTTCCATGAAAGCAATAATACCCGCAGCCGGCTATGGCACAAGGCTGCGGCCTTTAACTTATTACATACCAAAAGCACTCATTGATATTGCTGGGAGGCCTGTGATTGAGCACATACTCGACAAAATAGTTGAGCTTGGCTGTATTGATTCAGTTTATATAATATCAAACAATTATTACTATGATGTATTTGCAAAATGGCTTAAAGGAATAAGTATTAACAGCAATTATCCATTTCACATAGAAATAATCAATGATGGTACCAACAATGAGCAAGAGCGCTTAGGCGCAATAGGTGACAAATTGCTAGCAATAAGGCAGAATGGACTTGAATGCGAACTTCTAGACATAAGCAGTGATAATATATTCGATTTCTCACTTTTGCCAATCTACGATTTATATAAAAAGAAGAAAAGCTGTGTTTTGGGTGCCTATGATGTTGGCTCAATAGAGTTAGCAAAAAAATATGGGGTTTTAGCAGTTGACAAAAACTGGAAAATAATAGAATTCCAAGAAAAACCACCAGAACCAAAATCAACGCTTGCTAGCACAGGCATATACTTCTATACAAAAAAGATAGTAAAACTCTTTGAAGAGTATGCTAATGCGGGCCATTGTCTTGATGCACCCGGTACTTTCATTCAGTGGCTACACAAAAAAGAAGATAGTTACGCTTATAATTGTAAAGGAAAATGGTTTGATATTGGCTCAATGGAATCTCTTGAAATAGCTAGGAGGGAGATGAAATGCGTGCCTTAGTTACTGGCTGTGCAGGTTTTCTTGGCTCACATCTTTCAGAATATCTCATAGCCAATGATTACTATGTAATTGGCATTGATAACCTTTGTACTGGATCAGCAGAAAACATAAGGAATTTACCAAAAAAGAAATTCAAATTCGTAAAAGGGGATATAACAAAAAAAATTAAAGTGGCTGGTAAAATTGACGAAATATATAATCTTGCATCGCCAGCATCACCTTTGCATTACCAGCGCATGCCAATAGAGACTATGTTTGCAAACTCATTGGGTGTAAAAAACTTATTAGAGCTTGCAATAAAAAAAGATGCAGCTTTTCTACACACTTCAACTTCTGAGGTTTATGGCAACCCACTTATTCATCCACAGGTTGAGAGTTATTTTGGCAACGTAAATCCAATAGGGCCAAGGGCATGCTATGATGAATCAAAACGTTTTGCAGAGGCTTTAATCATAAACTATCAGCAGAGATTTGGCATGAAAACGAGGATTGCGAGGATATTCAATACATATGGCCCCAGAATGGCTATAAATGATGGTAGAGTTATGCCAAATTTTATTATGCAGGCCATAAATAACGAACCGATAACTGTTTATGGTAAAGGTGAGCAAACAAGATCTTTTTGCTATGTAAGTGATACTATTGAAGGCCTTTACCGGCTAATGAAATGCAATTATTCAATGCCTGTAAATATCGGCAATCCACAAGAAAATAAGATTATTGAACTTGCAGAAATTATAATAAAGCTCACCGGATCGAAATCTAAAATAATTTACAAAGACATGCCAAAAGATGATCCTGAAAGAAGAAAACCTGACATTTCTTTGGCAAAAAAGCTTCTTTCTTGGGAACCAAAGATTGGGCTTGAAGAAGGGCTTTCAAAAACAATACCTTGGTTTAGACAATTTGTTAGAAAACAACCAAAACGTTAATATTAAAAAGAGTTTAATTTTTCATATGTTTGGTAATTATGTCTGATCTGCGTGAGAGAATAAGCAATTTGAACTTTTATCTAAGTTCTTGGCTTGATCTCTCGCATGGTTTACACAGCTATATTGTAGACCCCATCAGAAGTCAGCTTGCTTTCATTGATCCTGATAGTGCTTCTCAAGGTGCGCTATTGCTTGGCTATTTAAAGCTATATGAAAAGACCGCTGTGCAAGAATATTTAGACAGTGCATTGAAATGTGGTGAATGGCTGGTCGCAAACTATATATGGGAAGCAAACATATTCTACAACTCCTGTTTTGAGCATAAGCCCGGCAATGATGAGAACTATGCATCACTTTTCGGAAACGCTTACGCAACCCTTGCACTGACAAGGTTGTGCAGCGTATTAAAAAAACAGAACATGAATTATAACAGGTTTTTCAATGTTGCAAAAAACAACATTGAGCGCTTTATAATAGCAAAGTGTTGGGACTATAAGAGATCGTTTTTAGAGTTTAGCCATAATAGTCAATTATTTAATCTTCCGGCAGCTGCAACAACAATCCGTGCAATTATGCGTTATTCGCTTTTGGTTGATGAACCTTCTATGATCACAGACTATTGCATTCCAACAGCTATACAACTACTTAAATTTCAATATAAAGATGGCTGTTTTGCAATGGATGAAAAAGATGAAATTTCCCCACTTTTCAGGTGTGCCTTTACAATAAAGGGTCTTGCTGAAATGTGTGAAGTAAGACAAGATGAAAAAGTTGTTGAGCGCCTAAAGGATGCTGTCTCTTTTTTGAACAAGAGCGTGCATCCTACAGAAAAGCTCTATTATTATGGATACAGAGGAAACACATTCCTTAAGTATCCACTTTATGTTGCGCATAGTGCTGTAATTGCTTCCACAATCAAACAATTGGCACCATTAGGAATTAACAGCAATGTTGCTGATAGTGTTATTGAGAGCGTTTTATCAAGGCAATATTCTAATGGCGCTTTGCCTTCTTACATTGGCTTTTGTAATGTTCTTTCTGAAATTTGTGAGAAGCCAAAGCAACCACTTTGGCAAGATGTCTTGCCTTGCCCAGCATGGAATGCTTTTGCCTTTGAATCATTAGCAAATCTCTTGCCGATTAAGGCAGAGCTACCACTAACAAACGCAGATTTTCCTTGCACATACGAGTCGAAGGATTATTCCATAACAGAAAGAAATTCTACGGTAATATTTTTTGCAAAAGATGGAAGCATAGCTGCAAAATGGTTTAAAGGTCACAGTAATTGGCTTTTTGGGAAGCTTTATATTACAGCAACTGAAGAAAAGAAAAAAAGCTCAAAGAAAATGCTTAAAAAAAGCGAAGCGACAACAAAAAAGAAGGCAAAGGTTTCTAAGAAAGCAGCCAAAGTTGAAGTAAAGGCAAACGTAGCCAAATTAGTGGAACAGAAGCAAAAAGAGCTTCAGCCAACGCAGCCAACACAAGAGCCTGAGAAACCTGCACAAACCCAACCAGTAATTCAAACAGAGAAACCAAAACGCTTTTTGTTTGGGCTTTTTAGGAGATAGTTAGGATTTCCTCTCTTTTATCTTTGTTATAAACATTATAACTATTGCTATAATTAAGACAAAATAAATATTTAGCTCGGCTGCTGCGGTTTCTTTAGGTTGACTTACAACTGAAATATATTTTCCTTGTTTACAATCAGAAGTTTTGCAAATACTATATCCTGGAATATCTAATTCTGCTTCAATATAATAAACACCTGGTTCTTGCACCGTACCAATTGCGACGTAATCTTTATTACACTTCATTTTTATGTTTTGCAATACTGGTTTTGAACCCTTTATTGTTCCATCAGTTGGCCATAAACTAATTTTCAGGTTTAGATCGGCTGTGCAAGTTACACTAACTTCAATTGGTTCACCGACTTTTGTATTTTTTGCATTCAAAGATTTTATTGCATAAACTTCATTTGGAAATAAGTCAAAGGTTATACTTTTAATTCCTTGGTTTTTTTTGCACGAAATAGTGTAGCCATTATAAGAATAATAGATATCTATCCTTGGTTTTATTGTAAAAACTATTGACTCAATTATCACATCTGTTGCTTCACCAGGCTTTAATATTATGCCCTTGCCTTGGATTACGCTTAGTTGTCCTTTTGGTTCTTTTAGTTCAATAGAATCTATTTTTACTGGATATTTATCTGTGTTTGTTACCCTAAACTTGGTAATTACTTTTTCCCAGCCACCAGTTGTTTGGAATCTAGTGTGTGTGACGTCAGATATTTCAATTTTATCAGTGTTGAAGAGAGTATTAGGGTCTACAACATTAAGAGTAACTTCCCCACTTAATGTAGCTGGCAAGAGGTTTTTATAAGGCGGTAATCCGACAGGGCCAGGAGAGCGGCTATATGAATTTAGTTTTACATAGTGAGGCCTATTCCAGCAAAAGCCCAAAAAATAACCGCTATAACCAAGACAATCAACATCTAATGTTGCTTTTATTTTGTACTCTGAAGCGCCGGCTGGAACATTAAAGGATGTGCTCGGTGGAGCACTTGTTATGTCAAAACTTTGTTTTACTGAATTATTTTCATATATTTTTACATTACCTTTGCAGAATATATTCCATGTGCTTAGTTGAGAACCTGGCGTAGTTACTCGACAAGTGTAGCAAGGAATATTGTTATGTTGGCCGGCTGGCTGTGGTTGACCTGATGGCACTGTACATTTAGCACACTTATATTCAAGCGGTTGACCAAGTACGTTATATTTACCAGTTGGTGAGTACAGGCAATCTTCACACGTTATATTTTCAAGCGTATTTACACCTATTTGACAACCATTGCAGAGAGCATAGCTTTTTCCGTTTAATATTAGTTGTGGTTGAACTATATTAGCATTGCAGTACTCGTTTATCCCATGTCCATAAAACATATCCCAAGATGAAATTTTATCGTAATCGCTTATTTTTTTCCATGCAATAGGCGGGCAAGAAGTATACCCCCCAGCAATCATAAAGTCTCCAGAAACACTTGAGTTCATGTCAAACTTTATTTGACCACCTTCTCCTTCACAATAAAGTACATTCCCACTTATAACTTTCCCATCTAATGTAGTAAAAGTTGGTTCCCAACTGATACGCATATATGCCTTAACATAACTTTCCCAACAGGCTGGATCAGCAACATCTGGCGTTGTTGGGCAAAAAAGCTGAAATCCATCTATTTCAGCAGCCCTATGGGTTTCCATTAAACCAAGGAAAATTGACAATAAAATAAATAAAAAAGCCATTTTTATGACTTTTTTTTGTCTTAAATACTTCAATAAGAGTAATGATAACAAAGCAACTAATGCAAAGGTTGCAAAACTAATTCCAATTATCATGGACATACTCATACCTTTATTTCCAACATCTTTTACTACAATACCGGGAGTTATGTTTTCGTTTTTAATATTTGGAGTTTCTTGAATTTCTTTACTTTTTATTTCAGCTTCGGCAGTTATGGAATTGTTTTCTGCGAGTACTGCTCTTATAATATAGCTTTCTGTTACTATTGGCAAAATGACTTCGGTATTTCCAACGCAATCTGAAAGTTTAATTGTCTTTGTTGTAATTGGTTTAAGATCTTTCTTATTTATAACAATAAGGTTTACATTTTTTTCAAGTTTGCATCTGCTGCCAATGTCATCGACCAATTCTATCTCTGCAGCAACTTTGGGGCCATCCTCTATAAATTTGCAATTAATATTTAGTTTCATTTTTACATCAGCATACTTGCTGTAATCGTAATACGTTTCTTCAATATCATGGAGACGCCCATTAATATCCCACAGTTTGGTTATTAGCTTACCTCTTGAGAGGTTTTTTTCTGCCTTAAATGGAACCTCAACAGCTCTCATTTCGTCTATTATCAGTATCGGTTTCACAGTTTCATGCAAAAGAGATTTTCCGCTTTCGTCTTGAAATTCAAATTCTATGCTGCCAAGCGTTGAAAAAGAATTAAAATCGTTTATTGATACTTCACCAGGTTCTTTACCATCACCAACATAAACAGATTCAGAAAGAGTTTCACGTATGGTTGTTGATATTGAAAAACATGCACCAATTGTTGTACTTTCACCTGCAGCTAAAGGAAACTTTGCTATTGAAGCGAAAGCTATTCTTGCTTTGGTTCCATGTATTGGGACTCGAATTGGCATAACACTCTTCTGCTGTGTTGCTTTATTCTCTGCAGTTATTATAACCATGTAAGCCTCTGGTGGTAATAGACCAAGTTCATATTTTATATCTTTTGTTGAGTCAGCACCAATTTCGAACTCTTCAGTTTTCTGAAGGCCGCTAACTGCTTTCAGTTCAGCAATTATTGGACTATTTTCAGGAATAGCACCTTTTTTATTCAACTCTAATAATCGCGGATATTTTACGTCATCCCACAAGTAAATTCTTTTTGTGACAATTACATCTTTTGCTTTACCAATATTTTTTAATGGAATTTTTATTGTCAATGGTATGCCATATTCATACTCTGGCAAAAAGAAGTTTGGATTATACTGGGTTTCATTCACAAATACGGCTGTTCGATCAAAATATATATAGCTAACATCATTGCTTTCTTTAACCTTAAATGTTATTCCAGTAGAATATAGACCTGTTACATCTGAGTGTCCTCCAAGACTATAAGAAGACATGTAGTAATAGAAAGCTATTTTGTACCTTCCAGATGGAAGCCCATTGGGAATTTTCCAGTTAAAATCTACATGTTGCTGGCTATATGTTTTAAAACTTATTTCGTCTGGAATAAAAAATTCATCAACAACGTCTTCACCAAAACCGAAACTACCTCTAAAGTAAGTCAGTACTTGTATTTTTATTTTACCTTCTGACATAGGATGTTCTATTGCACCAACGATATCAAATGACCCAAAAATAGTTTCACCAGGCAAATATTCCAATTTATCTATAGTCAAATTTTCAAAGCGAACAGAAAAAGATCTGTGATATTTTTCACAAGGCACACAGCGACCTTTAACTCTAGCACAAATTGGTTCTTCCTCGGCACTAACAAAGGAATTCAATAAAATCAAGTAAATAAATAATATCAAAAATAGCCACACTTTCGAAGCCATAAAATCACCCATTTTTGATATATAACTATTTATATCTAATTAATAATTATTTCCTTTTCCAATATTATTTCTAAGTTTTGGATTTCTTTCAAAGTGTAACCCATACAATTAAAAAAGCTAACTGCAACAGCATTGCTTCTTTCAACCACTGCGATTAGTTTTTTGATCCCTTTCAGCTTGGCTTTTTCCTCAATCGAACTATGCAATTTTTTTGCCAATGCCTTGCCTCTGGTATTTGTCAGTAACAACAACGGCAACTTCAGCGATGCCTCTTTTTATTATTGTGGCTCTAGCAACACCAACAAGGTGTTTAGTGGGCAATTCTACAACTATTGCAAACTCTTTTCTTTCGTCTAAAATGCAATAACGCTTGAGCATTTCGTAGCTCATTTCCTTTATTTTTTCAAAAAATCTTTTGCGAACAGTTTCTTTTGAGAATGACTTAAAAAGCAAGCATCTTTGGAATATCTTCGGGAGTTATTTCCCTCAGCAAAAGCCCCTTCACCATAAGCTATTTTTCTTTAAATCAAATTTAAATTTTGATTTGTTCAAATACTTATATGTCTAGGTTAAAAAGATTAAAGGAAATACCTTTGGAAAAGCTCAATGCTAAAAAATTTATCTTAGAAAAAACAAAAGAAATTCAAGCAAAGGTTGGCGCTGAAAAAGCCATTTGTGCGCTTTCGGGCGGCGTTGACTCTGCAGTTGTTGCAATGCTTGGCCATAAAGCAATTGGCAATAGAATGAAAACCTATTTTGTTGACTCTGGCTTAATGAGAGATGGTGAAAAGGAGGAAGTTATTGAGACTTTTAAGCAACTTGGAATTCATGTTAATACCATACAAGCCAGCAAAATTTTCTTTAATAGATTAAAAGGTATTAAAGATCCAGAAAAAAAGAGGGAGGCAATAACATTCGCTTTTTACAGAGACGTATTCCCAAAAATAATGAAAAGGGAAGGCACAAAGTTTCTGCTGCATGGCACAAATTATACTGACATTGAAGAAACAGTGAAAGGCATAAAAAGACAGCACAATATCCTATCGCAAATAGGCCTTAACACAATCAAAGAATTTGGTTGTATTGTGCTTGAGCCATTGGCTGAGCTTAGAAAACCAGCAATTCGTGTTATAGCAAAAGAGCTTGGCTTACCAAAAGAAATCTATGAAAGAGTGCCATTTCCGGGGCCAGCGCTTGCAGCTCGTGTCATTGGTGAAGTAACGCTGCAAAAAATAGCCGTGGTGAGAAAAGCCACAAAGATTGTTGAAGAAGAGCTTAGAGAAACAAATGCTTTCCAATATTTAGCCATATTGCACGAAGATAAGATTACTGGCATAAAAGAAAATAAACGAGTTTTTGGCAATCAGATTGAAGTGAGGTGCTGGGAAAGTGAAGATGCTTCAAAAGCAAGGCCAACTGAGCTAAGCTATCAAAAGCTGGCAAGGATTGCTCAAAGAATTACGAATGAGATTCCAAGTGTTGTGAGTGTTACTTATAATATTTCAAAAAAGCCGCCCTCAACAATAGAAGCAGTTTAGCGGCTTGACCAAGGATAAACAACCCAGCCGTCTGCTTCTTTTGCAAAATAATCTGGCCTGAATTTAGACCAGGGTTTCCAATGCACTGTTAAGAACTTTACTTGCTCCGGTTTTTGCCTTTCTATGTAATTTTTTACTGCAATGCAAGTAGCTCCACTATCAGAGACTTCGTCCACAACTAAAACCTTCTTGCCCTTAATGCTTTTATTGAGTTTTTGTACAATCACCGGCTTTTTGTTTGTTTTCATGCCATTTTTTACTATATCGTCTTTATAATATTCCACTTTTATTACATAAAGTTCATTATTCTTGAGTTCATGCGATATTATTTGAGCTGGCACAAGACCGCCGCGACTGACAGCAATTATAACATCTGGTGAAAAACCATCGCTCTTTATTTGAGAAACAAGTTGCCTACAGAGCAAGTCAAATTCATCCCAAGAAACAGAAATCTTTTTTTCTATGTTTTTTTCGTTGGCACCCATATTTTATTTAGCACGAAAAACAATAAATTTTTTTCTGCAGATTGCAGAAATAGCCCTTTTTGTACTTTTAATTATAAATGATAAGAAATAAATCAAATCTTCCAAATTAGGCAAAATTTCTATCTTAAAGCCAAGGATTCTGTATTTTAAGTATAGATACACAAAGCCAATGTATGTGCTTGCTATCTGCGATGCCAACAATCCATAAACGCCAAAGTTTTTAGTAAGCGCTAAGCCTAAAACCAAAGTAACTATGAGTGATATAATTGAGCTTTTGATAGATAAATCAATCCTTTTTAGCATTGTGCATACACAATTGGCCATTATTAAAAGAGAAGCACCAAAAAGCCAAGCCATGAAAAGAGGCAACAGCAAATATGCCTCATTATACTTTGGCAAAAATATGTTAAGTATTAGCGGCGCAAAAATCAACGCAAAAAAGCCGAGAGTTACACTTGCTATCAGAGAAAATTTAAGACCTTTTGATACCAAGCTGGCCAAATCTCTTCTGCTTTTTGCCCTTTGGCTTGCGAATGGCACTATAACATCAATTAGTGCTAATGTTGGTATTTGCACAGCATAAACAGAAATTTTCTCGGCAATATAGTAAAGACCCATTGTTGCAGAGCTTAAAAATAGACCCATGTAAAAAAGAACAGCTTGTATATTTGCCCTCTGTAAAATGTTTGAGACAAAAAGTTCTTTAGCACATTTTTTAATTTCTTTGAATTCTATGTCTTTTTCCTCAAACTTTTGCTTGCTAAACATTGCGATATAAAATATGAAGCCAATTGTTACTGAAATTATTTTAGCGTAAATTGGTCCCGAAACATTGTACCCCAAAAAAACTACAAAAATAAATGCAAACGCAAAGCTAAGGAAGTTCTCGATAGCGGTAACTATCATTACTTTGCCAAAGCTTTTCAAGCCCTTGAAAAGTGCTTCAAAGAGAAGATAAAACGGAAAGAAAAGGAAGAGTACGGATGCAGTGCTAAATAGCTTAGCATCACCTCTGCCAATGAGAGAAAGCAAGTGCCCGGAAAAAAGATAAAATACAATGAACATAAAAAAGAAAATTGGTATTAGAACTTTTGCAAAGAATAAGAAAAGCGCTCTTGATCTTGCCCTTGGAATATAAACGCAAAGCAGCTGGTAAAAGACATCAGCGCCAAAAACGTAAACAATATTTCCAATAAATGCAAGCACAAACATTGCTATGCCATATTGTGTAGGCCCAAGGGCATTTGCAATTATATAATTGTATAAAAGGCCCGTGACAAGCATTGCAATTCTTGTAGCATAGGAAAATGCTGTGCTTTTGGCAAAAAGCCAAGATTCATCGTTACTCATAAGATTACCATTTCTCAAAAAAATTTACTCTTCAATTATTTTAAGGAACTTTTTCTCCCATTCCACAACATCGTTGTTCCTTTTTATGAAGTTCCTACATTTTTTTGATATCTTTGAACGATTTTCCAAAATATAGGAAATCTTCTCAGTTATTTCTGCAGTATCATCAGGTTTATTTAAAATTATTTCGGGTATCGCATCAGCTATTTCATCACCATACCCAGTTCTAGTAAAAATTGGCGGCGTGCCACAAGCCATAGCTTCGGCTACAGCATAACCGAAACCTTCATGATAAGCTGGATGCAATAATATATCTGCACAGTTATATAGCAAAGGCATTTCGCTATCTTTCACGCTCTTAATCCACTGTACTTTTTCGCTCTCGGGGTCAGCCCTGCTCAAGAATACTACTTTATAAAAATCAGCTGTTTTAATAACTGTTTCAACATTTTTCCAGGGCGCATTACTTCCAACATAAAGCAAGAAGTTTTTTGGTAGATCTAAAGAAAGCTTACTTCTTGCATTTTTGATTGGTCTGAACTTTCTTGTATCAATTCCATGATGTATTAAGATAGGCTCTTTCAAACCTCTGCTCGTGACATAGTCCTTGACGTGACGGCTAAAGACAACAACAATATCGCTTTTTTTCATTGATTTTTCTTGTAGATGCCCAAGGTGTTGTCCCCAAAGGTAATATGGATATGATATTTTGTGCCTTATAGACTCAAATATGTCACGATAGCAATCATGCAAAAGCATTATCTTTTTTGGTGCTTTTGCATAGTAACCATAATAGTCACTGCTTATCACCACATCAAAGCCATTGTTTTTCTTATTAAAATGCGCCCCTAAAAGTTTGGCTTTATAGAGTTCTCTATAGGGAAAAAACCTCATAGCGGAAAGAATTATTTTCTGAGATAAATTGAGTTTAAGATCAGAGAAAGCAAATACGCTCACTTCATGGCCATGTCTTTTAAGCGCATCAGCAAGCATCTTTACAAATACTTCTGCACCACCAATGAAATTCAAGGAATTTGGCAGAATAAAAGCGATTTTCAACTAACTCCCCCCCTTGCCTTTAAAGTTGTCCAATAATAAATGAAAACAAAAAAATTTATGAGATACCACAAGTAAAGAAAGAAGGAATAAGCTGCTAACTCTTTTATGGTGTACTTTCTCTTGCGTGCTTTTGAAGCTAAATAGATTATGCCGGTGACTGACAGTGATAAAGCAATTATTAGAAAAGGAAACATCTTGATACCGAGCAAATATGAGAAAAATATGCCCCAAGCAATACAGCCATATGCTAACTCCCTAAAAATGCTGTAACCGAAATGCTCATGATAGAGTTTAGGAAACTTTTTGTAAAGCAACAGCGTATTCCTTGTTATATGCTGATTTTTTAAAAAGTTGATTGGGTTTACCAATTTTGCAGGATGAAAAACCCTGACGGTTGGGCTAAAAACTATTTTGTATCCCTTTGAGATTATTTTGAATGCTAGGTCCGTATCCTCTGCAAAATAACAATATCTTTCATCAAAGCCACCTACTGCTTCAAGAGCAAATTTTTTGAAAGCATAGTTTGCGGATATATATCTCCCACCAGTGAGGTTTTCGGGAGCTTGTTCGTACAAGTGGTTAAAGTTGCTGTATATCAAGCCTTCCACGCCGGCTATGTCTTCATTTTTTTTGAAAATTTTATCTATTTCTTCAAGCCAATCTTTATCTGGAATGCAATCATCGTCAGTGAATGCAATTATTTTTCCTTTTGCTTTTTTTATTCCATAATTCCTCTTTACATCACAGCACTTGTTTTTGATCTTATAAAACTTTACTTTGTGCTTTCTAAATTTTTTGCTAATTGAACCAAAAGTATTATCTTTGGTGTCACTAATAACCAATACTTCGTATTTTTCTTTAGGATAAGTCTGCTGCAATAAAGAACCCAGCGCTATGCTTAGCTTATCGGGTCTTTTATGCGTAGGAATCACCACGCTTATTTCAGGTTGCATCTATAACACCCAACAAATTATCTATGGTTATCAACGAAACTTTTAAATAGGGAAAAAGTATGGGTTATATATGCCAAAAACTCCAAAAAGATTCCCTAGAGGCGGCAGAAAAGCTGAAATACCTGTTGATAGACCTAGAGAGAAAAAAACAGCCGAGTCAATAATGATGGAATGCGTGCAGATCCTCAAAAGCAATTCGCCCAGAGAAAAGAAAGCAGAGTTGATATCTGTTCAGTCAGCCATTATATTGAATCACATTAAAAATGGCATTATTCCTTGGAAGACCGGCAGGCGCATATTGAGGGCATTGCAACTAAAGACTGAAAAAGCACTTAAGTCAGAAAATTTAGCATTAGCATATGCTGGTGCATATGAGCCAAAAGTTTTTTTAGAAGTTGAATCACTTGTAAAGAGCAGAGCCCTAAGCAAGCCAGCTGCAGCGCGCCTTGTAGCCGACTATCTAAAAAACCTGTTCTCAAGCAAGAAAATGTTGCACGATCTTGTTGTTTCAGAAAAGCCGCTTGATTGGAAGCTTAAATTCATCGAATTGAACAAAGGACTTTCAGAAACAAAAGCAAAACAATTTGGCCTTACCCAAGCAATGAAAGATGAAATATCAAGAAAGCTTGCTCGCATTACGGATGCTGTGCTTGACTATGAAGCAAGAAAAACCACTCATATCGTAAATACCGAAATCTTTGGTGCAATCGAGCATGCTGCAAAAAAAGGTCTTATTACAGAAGAACAAAAAAACGCATTAAGACATACGGCAATAAAGAGCCAACTTACTAGCATGTTGGTTGGCAGAACAAAAACATACAATTATGTTTCCCTCGAATTTGAGATTAGGCAATTGCCTCCTGATATGCGGGCTGATTTAATAGATCTTATAAAGAAGTTAAGGGCAAGTTTTTAACTTCTGTTCTTTAGAGTATAAAAAATAAGAGTATATAAAAAGCAGAGCTATTGAAATAATTATTGAAAAGACTGATGCCAAAATAATTTCTGGTGCCATGTTAGCAAAAATGGCTGCAAAAAGTAATATGGCACCTTGAAAGAGAAAAAGAAAGCTCCCAAGGCGGTGCGTTTTTTCCCAAACAGTATCGCTGCTTAAAGTCCATGGTGTCCTTATGCCAATGAACCAATTGCGTTTTGATTTTTTTAACAAAAAGGAGAGATAAATAAAGAGCAGACTGAGTGCCATGAGCAAAAGTTGGTTAATATTTATTTTGTAACCTAAACCAAAAGAGAGCAAAATGATATGAATGTATAGAAAAAAAAGAATAATAACTATCACAAAACCCTTAAAATAAGGCATGAAAAATGAATAATTTTCCTTTAAGGGATCTATTTTTGGGAGATATGCAAGCAGAAGCACAATTATAAAGGAGGACAGAGGCATGATCATCAGTGCAAATTCCTTTTGCATATAACCATCTACCTCGCCCTTTATGTTCCAATGGATTGGCATCTTGTCTGGCAGATAAGGAAAAAAATACGCGCTCAGTACAAAAAAAGAGACTAATATCAAAAAAATTAAAAGCCAGAAATTATCAATGTTTAACATTTCGTTCAATCCCCAAAAGCTTTTTCATTTCTTCATATTTTGGTGGCAAACGATAGCCAATGGCAACAATTATGCGCCTTTTTTCATTAGGATCTCTTATACCAAACCTTTCAAATGCTTTTTCAAAGTTTGCGGCTTCTTTATTAAAGATTGTACTTCTTAAAAGCTCCCACTCATCTTTGCTCATGCCTCTGAAAATTTTCATTTGTAAAGATTTCAAAGCCTTTTTATCACCAAAAAAAATTCCTGAAAAAATTTTTTCCAATATGATGGGCCTTTCTCTAGGCATTACCGCCTTGGGATTTATTAATCGTGTTGCGGCATCAAGCTTTAATCCGTATTTTCTGCAGAGCTGAAGCGCCTTCATTTCTAGCCTTGGAGCAGTGCCGATAAAGACAACATCTATGTCGGATTGCGGAACAAAATACCCTTTGGCCATGCTGCCACGTACAATCATACCAACATAGCCTCTGCCAAATTTCAACTTTAATTGATTGTTTATTGCTTTTAGCTTGTTAGCTTTTTCGAAAAAACTTTTTATGAAAGGGGTTGCTAAATAGGGCTTACGTCTTGTCAAAAGATATTTCTTTGTTTGGTGCTCTGGCAAATCTTGAGCTTTAATCTTGCCCATTTCAATATGTTCTTTTGACGTTATGCTTTCACTAACAAATGCAAGCTCGCTCTGTATTCTTGCTCTTTGCTCTGGAGCAAAGCTCTCCAAGGCTTTTGGGACATGCTTCATTAGAAATGATTGGCTTTTTGTGGAAAGGGCACTAATAGCAGCTGAGCGCAAAGCGGGATTTGTGCCTATAAGTGCAGCAAGTGCAATTTTAAGCGGCAGTCTTCTTCGTCCAAGCGCACGATAAAATGCAGCATCTTGGCTTTTATTCCAAATATTCGCATACCCTATCCTTATGCCTGCTTTTTTAGCGCATCTCAGCTGTTCTGCAGCAACCTTAAGCTGCTCAGCGTATTTTGTTGTCATTTTCCTTTGCGCTCGCATTGTAACCTTTTTCCATTATAGTTTTTTTATTTTTTAATGCTTTTGTTTAATTGTTTAATTATGAAGATAACTAATTATGGCTTTTTCGGAGCCCTGTCCTCAAAAAAAAGGTTTTCAATTATTAAAGCGTTAATGAAAGAAGAACTTTCTGTAAAAGAGATATGCACAAAACTGCGCTGTGAACAAACAAATGTATCGCATCAGCTAAAAATTCTTCAAAATTATGGCATTGTTTTTTCCAAAAGAGCTGGTAAGAAAAAGATTTATTCAATCAATGAGGAGTTGAGGCCAATTATTAGACAAGCACAAAGGTTCGTAAGAAAAAATTGCATAAATAAAGCTTAAATTTGGTGGGCTTTTAGCCAGAGGGCAAGCTTTTCTGCTGCTAAGGCTCTATGAGATATTTCGTTTTTTTCACTGCGGGCCATCATGCATAATGGCTTCTTACCATTAAACGGGATGAATATTCTTTCGTATGGCATTACCTTTTTGCTCTTACACCATACACGTTGTGATATTCTTCCTTTGAGCTTCCCAACGAAAACTTTGGTTTTTTTTCCATCTGTATAGCATATTGCTGTCTTAAAATAAGCTAAGTTTGATTTCTTTGCAGCCATTTTCAAGAGACCTTCATAGCCGATTTTCTCAAATATGCGCTTAGCCATTACTCCTGGAAAATTAGAATAGCCTTGGAAAAACACGCCAGTATCTTCGACTATTAGCGGCTTACCAAAGATCTTGTATGCTTCAGCGGCTTTTTGTCTGGCTATCGCCTCAACATTTTTTGCGCCATCTTCAGAAAGCTCTGCCTTTTGCCACATTAGCTTTACTCCATGCTTTGCCAAAATCTTTTTTAGCTCGAGAAATTTGTGCCTATTGCTTGAGACAAAGATTAGCAAAAGCGACACCTAAAAAAAACCTTTTCTTTTTTCAGGGTATAAACCGGAAACAAAGAACATAAACGCACCAAAAAATATGAAAAAAAAGCCAATAGCGTAAAAAAATTTTAAATTTGCTGCCAATGCTAAAGACTTATTTGCAGGTAACTCATTCGTTCTTTTCCCATTACTCAAAAATGGCTCCATAAAAAAGTAAGCCAGAACAATAAAAAAAATTCCTGTGACATAGAAAAATAAAGCATTAGTTTTTGTTAAGAATGGCATAATTTTATAAAACTACAAAAAAGCTTTAAAGACAACAAGGTCTTCAAAGAAAAAATGCTTTCTCGTAAGAACATTATATTTAAACCCAACATATTTAAGCTTTTGTTTAGTTTCTGCTTCATTGGTAATGCTGCTTTGAATAAAGTAAGCGCTGCCATTTTTTTTAAGAAATCTAGGCAAATGTTCAATAAATCTGAATAAAAGCTCGTTTCCTTTTTTGCCACCGTCAAGAGCTTTGTCTTCTTTGCCATTATTCGGCAGATAAGGCGGATTAAAAACAATGCAATCAAACTTTTTACCTTTGACTGGCTCGAATAAGTCACCATACAATATCTTTGCGTTTGAGGAAAAGCCAAGGCGCTTTATGTTTTCTTCTGTATTTTTTAAAGCATATTTGTTTATATCAGTCGCTGTAACTATTGCTCCTTGCCTAAGTAGATTTATTGCTTGAATTCCACAACCACAGCCAATATCAAGTGCACTTGTGCCTGGCATAACTCTTACATTTTCAGCCAAAAGATAGGAATCCTCAAAAGGCTCGTAAACTGAATCATAGACAATAAGCTCAAAACCATGAAAAAACACTTTCCTCATCCGCATAAGCTAATAAACCAAACAAATTTAAACATTGGCACACTTAAGTTAATAGCGGATTGGCAGCCTGGTTTGATTGGTTTAAAGACCAGCAAAACCAACTCTCTTAGCAGCATACTGCCAATCCGCATTTTCACTTCTTCTTAGTATAAGAAAAGTATAAATAATACCTCTGACATTTATATCTTAACTAAAAAAGGAGGTATTGCTGTGTTAGGATTTGGAAAAGGAAAAATTGATTTGCAGCTAGAAAAGTTTAATTATCGCCCAGGAGAAACAATCCGCGGCAAGATTGTTCTTGCGCTCAATAAGCCGGTAAAGGCAAGGCGACTTAAAGTGAGGTTTTTTGGTGTGAGAGAAGGAAGAAAAACAGTAGTTATCGGTGGTGGTAGATCAGCGGACTACAGCAATGATATTGTATATTCTTTTGAAATGAATCTCGATGGTGAAAAGGAATACACTGGTGGTGAATATGACTTTGAGATCATTGTTCCTCAGGATTTACTGACAAAGGTTGATCTAAGCGGTACAGGAGCTTTAGGTGCGCTGATGCAGTTTGTAATGTTAATGGCACCTAGGCCTAAATGGTATGTTGAAGCTGCTTTAGATGTGCCAATGGGCCTTGATGTAAGCAAAAGGGTTCAGATAAACATTGGTTGATAATTTAAAGCCATTTTTTGGCCCAATTACAAAATCCACAGTTTTTATTAGGCTCTGGGGGCTCTTTTAGGCATAATAAGGCGAGTGCCCTCTTGAAAACTTCTGCACCTCGTTCTGGGTTTGTCATAACTTTAACAAGATCGGATTCAAAAACGATTTCCCCAGTTTCCTTTATTTCTTTAGGATAATAAAATAAAAGATATCCATAATCTTCAGTTTCGTAGCCGTTCTTTCTGAGCAAAAGGTTGTATATGTCAAGTTGCAGCTCATAATACGAAGCACTATCTTCTTTTGGTGCAGAGCCACGTGTTTTAAAGTCAAGTACAATAAGCTTTCCATTATGTTCTAAAATGCTGTCAATCGCACCAGCAAGCACAATTCCAGAGTTATCTATGTATTGCAACCCTCTTCTCGAATTGCGCCACTCTCGAAGCTTTTCCTTATCACTAAAAAGCTTGAAACCATCACAAAGCGCATTTTTTCTTATTTCGGGTGGCAATACGCCTTTGTCAATGTATCTGTCAAAATGCTCTTTAATTATTTTATCCATGCCGCTTTGCAAAGAGGGAAATACAAAATCAGGCCTTTTAATGCCTTTCACAAAGTGAAGCCAAAAGCACCTCTCACATTCAAGAAACAATGCTAAAGTTGTTGGCGAAAGCCTACACTCCATGATTTTCTTCTTGTGCAATCTTCATAAAAAACTTTTACTTTATTCTGATTTTATGCTTGCGGATATTCATTGCCATCTTGATGAGTTTTCAAAGCCGGAAGATCAAATAAAAAATGCAGAAAAAATGGGAGTATGCTTAATTCTTACCAATTCTGTTGATCTTAAAAGCATGCGAAAGAACATGGAAATTTCGGAAAAATTTCGTTCGGTAAAGTGTGCATTTGGTATTCATCCAAATGAGATAATTAAAATGACAAATGATGAAATCCTTTCAACTATCACCTTTATTGAAAAAAATATTTCGCTTTGCTCAGCCATTGGCGAAACCGGCCTTGACTTTAAGTACGCTAACGAAAGGCAAAAAGCACAGCAAAAATCTATATTTGCAAGACACATCGAAATAGCCAAAAATGCAAAAATGCCAATTATTGTGCACTCGCGCATGGCACGTGAGGATTGCCTAAAAATCCTTGAGAAATATGAAGCAAGAAAGGTTGTGCTACATTGGTTTGTTTCTTGTGAAAATTTGCTTAAAAAAGCGATTTCGCTTGGTTATTATATCTCAATAGGACCAAGCGTGCTTTTTGAAAAGCATGTTCAAGAATTTGCTAAGCTTGTACCTGTGGAAAGCGTGCTTTTTGAGACAGACGCTCCGGTAGAATACAATGGAAAAAAATCCGAACCGGCTTGGATAAAAGATGTTGCTACTAAAGTTGCTGAAATAAGTGGTTTAAGCTATGGAGAGATTTGCCACATTGCGAAAAAAAATTTAGAGAAATTATTTTAGTCTGTTTTTGGCAAAACCTTTTATATGCCTTTTACCTAATAGTTTGCATGGACTGGCATTCGATGAGTGCTTCTGATGTCCTAAAAGCCTTAAAAACAAGTTCTTCGGGCTTAACTGAAAGTGAAGTTGAGAGGCGCCTCTGCCAATATGGCAAAAATTTAATTGAGTCAGAGTACAAGATAAATCCAATAAAAATATTCCTCAAACAATTCACAGATTATTTGATTCTTATTCTAATTGCTGCTGCAGTTGTCTCATTCATAATGAGTTTACTTCCTGGCGGGGAAGGTCACGAGATTGATGCAATTCTAATTGCAATAATATTAATAGCAAATGCAACTATTGGATTTTTTCAGGAATATAAAGCCGAAAAGAGCATTCTTGCGTTGAAAAAACTTGCTGCCCCTAATGCAGTAGTTTTACGTGAGGGTTTTGAAAAAATAGTGCCTGCGGAACTAATTGTACCAGGAGATATAATAGTTCTAGAAGCCGGATCAAAAGTCCCTGCAGACGCAAGGATTATCGAGCATGTAAATCTGCAAGTTGACGAATCGATGCTAACCGGTGAAAGCATGCCTGTTTCAAAAGACTTGGAGGCGCTTCCAGAAGAAACTGTTTTGGCTGAGAGAGCAAACATGCTTTACATGAATACGTTCATAATCAGCGGCAAGGCAAAGGCGGTTGTTGTCGCCATTGGCAAGGAAACAGAAATAGGAAAAATCGCAAAGATGCTTTCAGAAGTGAAGGAAAGACCAACTCCATTTCAGGTTGAGGTTGATAAACTCGGAAAAGCAATTGGCCTTGGCGTAATTGCAATAATCTCTTTTGTGGCTGTTTTGCAATTTGCAGTAATAAATGACACTCCATTTGAGATCTTCTTAAGATCAGTTTCTTTAGCAGTGGCTGCAGTCCCGGAAGGTCTGCCAGTCGTTGTAAGTGTTGTGCTCACTTTAGGGATAAGAAAAATGGCAAAGAAGAGAGCACTTGCAAGAAAGCTTCCTGTTGCAGAAAGCTTAGGATCTGTGAATGTAATATGTACTGACAAAACTGGCACGCTAACAGAGAATAAAATGACTGTTAGGAAAATATATTTCAATGGCCATACATATGATGTTACTGGCACTGGTTACGACGAAAAAGGACATTACAGTGGGGATAAAGCTATAGATGAAAATGAATTGAGGCCTTTGCTTCTTTGTGGTGTCCTTTGCAATGATGCAAAGGAGCACGTATTTCAAGATAAAAAAGAGTATTTTGGGGACCCGACTGAAATAGCCCTATTAATTGCAGCCAAAAAGGGGCATATAGAACCAGCTGTTGAAAATTCAAAAAATACACGCATTTACGAAGTACCCTTTACTAGTGAAAGGAAAATGATGAGTGTTGTTTGCAAAAGCAATAATGAACTAGTTGTTTATACCAAGGGGGCCCCAGAGATCTTGCTTGAGCATTGTAGCCATGTTTTTATAAATGGCAAGGAAGTAAAAATGACCACAGAAATAAAAGAAAAAATAATTAACGAGAACAAAGAGATGGCTAAAAATGCATTGAGGGTTCTTGCCTTCGCTACTAAAAAAATTAGCGCTTTGGATCTCAACGAAAAAACTATTGAAAAAAATCTTGTTTTTTTGGGTTTGCAAGGTATGATAGATCCACCAAGAGCCGGTGTCAAAGAAGCACTTGAGGATTGCAGAAGAGCTGGTATAAAAGTAATAATGGTAACCGGTGACAACCTTGATACTGCAATTGCAATAGGAAAAGAGCTTGGCTTTAATGTCAAAAATGCTACAAGCAGCAAAGATCTTGAAAATATGGGTGATGAAGAACTAAAAAGCAAAATTGATTCAGTAGAGATTTTTGCAAGAGTTACACCAATACAAAAGGTAAGGATTGTGGATGCGCTACACGCTAAAAACTACATTGTAGCAATGACTGGTGATGGTGCAAATGATGCTTTAGCTTTAAAAAAAGCTGATGTTGGCATTTCGATGGGCATACGTGGCACAGATGTTGCTAAAGAAGTAAGTGATCTTGTTTTGCTTGATGACAATTTTGTCACTATAAGAGATGCTGTAGAAGAGGGTCGTGCCATATTCGACAACATAAAGAAGTTTGTGACTTACATGCTATCAGCAAACTTGGGCGAAGTACTTGTAGTTTTTTTCTTTACAATTATGCAATTATTCCACAGCTTTGGCGATAATGTCGCGATACTAACAGCAGCACAGCTATTGTGGATTAACATGCTAACAGACAGTATGCCAGCAATTGCACTCGGTCTAGACCCAGCTGCAAAGAATATAATGGAAAGAAAGCCGAGAAAAGCGGAGGAAGGTGTTATAGACCAAAAAGTTCTTTTCTCAATAATTAGCATAGGGCTTATTATGTCTGTAATTATACTTTTGACTTTTATGTATGCCTTCTTATATTCAACAGATAAAACAAATCGTTTCTTAAGGGCGCAAACAATTGCTTTTACGAGCGTAGTCGTTTTTGAATTGGTGCGTGCAAATATTGTAAGAGCAAATTATAAAATAAACATACTCGCAAACAAATGGCTTTGGGCTTCTCTGATATTTGCTATGATTTTGCAATTTATTATATTGTACACTCCATTAAATACAGTTTTCAAAATAGTGCCATTGTCTTTCTACGACTGGCTTCTGATTTTAGTTTCTACTATAATATTTACAGCAATAATGTTTTTAGTCACCAAAGCAGAAAAAATAATTTTTGTTGGTGAGTAAATGGATTTCTTCGAAGTTGTTAATAGAAGGTTTTCTGCAAGAAAATACTTACAAAAAAGCATGGATAAACACTTACTTGATACAATCCTAGAAACCGTAACAAAAGCACCAAGTGCAGGAAACCTTAAAGCATATAAAATTCTTGCATTAAATAATAAAGAAATCAAGAGCGAACTTGCTAAAGCTGCATTTAACCAAAATTTCATTTTTGAGGCACCTGTAGTTTTAGTTTTTTGCGCATTACCTGAAATAAGTTCGGCAGTATACGGCAAAAGAGGCGCAGAACTTTATAGCATACAAGACGCAACAATTGCTGCAAGCTATGCGCAGTTAGCTGCAACAGCAGTTGGTTTAGCGACATGTTGGGTTGGTGCGTTTGATGAAGATTTGGTCAAGAAGATTCTCGGACTAGTTAATGAAAGGCCTATAGTTTTGATGCCAATTGGATTTGCCGCAGAAAATAAAATAAGCAAGAAAAATTATATAAAAAATAAATAAAAGTTTAAGTAAAATCTAAATTACTTCTTCTTTGCCTTCTTCTTTGCCGCCACCACTTCACCCCCTTGCTAATTTAGATACACCAATAGATGTAAGAACAACTATTTAATTGTTTTGGTAAGAAAACAAGTTTTGGGAGAAAAAAGTATATGAAAAATTTTTCATATGTAAATTTTTTCATTCTGCCCTTAGCGCTTCAATTGGGTCAAACTTACTTGCCTTCCAAGCTGGGTAAAGCCCTGCAAACAAGCCTATAAGTACAGCAAAAAGAAAGGACTCAATAGCCAATGCTGGCGATATATACAATCTTACAGGTATTTTTCCATATAAATAATCAGCAATCAATACGCCAAACATAAGCCCTAGCACACCACCAAACACTCCAATTATGGTAGACTCATAGAGGATCATCTTTATTATTGTACCATTGGTCCACCCAGATGCTTTCAGAATGCCAATTTCCTTGTAGCGCTCCATAACGCTCATAAGCATTGTGTTGAGTATGCCAACTGCAGCCACTAATGAGGCTATTGATGCAACAGCCATCACAAGTAGCCTGATGTTTCCTAAGACACCAGATAATGACTCAGTAAACTGGCTTGAACTCACTACACGATAATTGTCACCAAGCTTAAATTTTATAAGTTTTGCCATTTTTTCTGAATTTTCTGGATTTTCGAGTTCTACGCTTATCTGCGTAACCTTATTCTTTGGAAAACTTATTAGGTCGCGCAATTCATCAATGTCCATCAGAATACCATAGTTGAATAGCTTTGAACCAGTTCTGTAAACACCAACGATAACAAATTGCTTATCATTTATCTTTATTTTGTTTCCAACAAATTTTCGGTAATCATCAGATATGCCTTCCCCTATAACAACACTTCCTTTTTCACCCGGTTGTAGATTCCTGCCCTTAAGAATTTCGCCGGTTACTCCGCCGACTGTCTGACCGCTTTTTTCAAAAACCGTACCAAAAAGCCTTATGGTGCCGGTCATACTCATCGAACCCAGTGGTGTTTCCTTGCCATCTATGCTTCTAGTAAGCGCAGTTATAACCGGTGTTGCCTTTTTTATACCAGGCATTCTTCTCAATTCGTAAACTATTTTTTCGTCAGTTTGCGCATATATTGGGCCATAAGCACTTCTTTCAAAAACAATTATGCCCTGAACCTGAGAAATTGTATTTTTTATCTCAAGAAAGAGACCATCTGCCAATGCAGTCATTAAGATTATCGCAAGTACTCCAACTGCTATCATTCCAACTGAAAGAAATGTTCGCAACTTTTTTCGTTGCAGGTTCATCAAGGCTGTCTTAAACACCTTATCTTTCCTCCATTTTATCAATAAGGCCATCTTTTATGTAAAGAATTCTATTGCCATATTTTGTAAGGGACAAGTCATGTGTTACTATTATGAAAGTTTTATTTTTTTCCTTGTTCATCTTTTGCAATGTATCCATTATTTGCATAGTTGTTTTGCTGTCAAGGTTTCCTGTTGGTTCATCAGCAAGTACAATTTTAGGATCGTTTATTAAGGCCCTTGCAATTGCTACTCTTTGTGATTCACCACCGCTAAGCTCTGTGGGTTTGTGGAACATTCTATGTTCAACACCCACTATTTTGAGCAACTCCTTGGCTCTCTTAATCTTTTCGATATCATCGATTTTAGTTGGCTCGAGAGGTAGCATTACATTTTCCAAGGCATTAAGAGTCGGAATCAAGTGAAAAGATTGGAATACAAAGCCAATGAATTTCCTCCTAAGCATAGCTAAGCCCCAATCGTCAAGTGTTTGCAAATCCTTTCCGTTTATAAAAACTTTTCCTGAGCTCGGTTTATCGAGAGCACCCATCAAATGCAACATAGTGCTTTTTCCGGAGCCACTAGGGCCTATTATCACAATGAAGTCGCCTTCGTATACATCGAGGGTGACGCCGCAGAGTGCCTTTACTTTTACCTTTCCCATGGTGTATTCTTTACAGACATTTTTCATTTCAATAACCTTTTTTTTAGGCACCCCTCATCGCCTCCACAGGATCCAGCTTTGCTGCTCGATATGCAGGATACGCTCCTGCAAATAAACCCACAAAAAATGCAAAAAGCGCAGCTTGGACAACTGAGTTTGTAGTTACTAGGGTTGGTATTCCAAAATAAGTGTCTATATAATGTGCTATTGCTATGCCGATAAATATTCCAATGAGGCCTCCAAGCAAACCCATAAATGCAGATTCTAGCAAGATCAATTTCATTATGCTCCAGCTAGTCCAACCGGATGCTTTTAAAGTGCCTATTTCTTTATAGCGCTCCATAACGCTCATCAGTATAGTATTAATTATGCCCATTGCCGCAACAAAAGCAGATATTGCTGCAATTGCAAATGCAACTATGTTAAAGTTTCCAAGCATGTTAGAGACGGTTTCAGAAAAATCGCTAGTTGCCATTGCTTCAACTTGAGAACCATATAAGAAATTTATAAGCTGTGCAACTTTTTTGTCTTCTTTTGGGTCTTCAAGTTCAACATAGAATGTGTTAACTTTATCTTTACTTATGCCTGCAAGTTCTCTAGCAACATCTATATCCATCACAATTATATTGCCATAAAGTTCAGACTCTGTCTTTAATATGCCCTTTACCTTAAACTGTTTCTCATTCACTCTTATATTGGAGCCTACAAACTTTTTTCTGTCATCAGCTATGTTTTTTCCCAAGAGAACATAACTTTTGTCATTGCTGCCTAGCATTTCGCCACGCTCTAATTCACCAATCCACCCAGAACCGCGAAGTTTTTTGTATTGTGCCGGATCTATGCCATATATAAAGACAAAAGAAGACATTGAGGTAAACCTCAATGGTTGATTATCTATGGACTTTGGAGCAGCCCATATCTCAGAAACTACTGTTCTTACACCTTGCACATTTGTTAGCTTTTGCCCCAATGATTCTTCAAGCCTAGAAAAAGGCTGGTCCGCAACGCCTTTTTGCATTACCATTACGCCTTGAAAAGAGCCAAAAACAGAGGTCATCTCATTGTATATCCCGTCTATGACTGCAGTCAGTGTTATAAGCGCAGTTATGCCTATCACAATGCCCAGCACTGCTAAAAATGTCCTTATTTTTCTCCTGAAAAGGTTGAAGAAAGCTAACTTTATCATCTTCTATCATCGGCCAAATTAGAGCTTCCTTAAAGCAAGTTGTCTTATTATCAGCTTTATTATGATATAAACAAGAACTAATATTATGATTATGAATACATAGTGCATGTATTGGCTTGGTTCTGGGGCTGCTGCAACATAAACAGAGTAGGCAGTATGCAACTTCTGCTCTTTTTGCATTTCATCGAGGTATGTTATTGTTATCTTTATTTCATGGTAGCCAATGGTTGCGTTTTTATCCACGCTCAAATCAAAAATGGCTGATCCGGAATCCTCACTTTTTATTTCACCAATGTATGCGCTTTTGGAGCCAACAAGTGACGAATCGTTTTCTATATTCACTATGACCTTTTTTGCACTCTCTTTACCAAGATTATCAAGCTGCACTGCAAGTGAAATATTGTCACCTTGCATTATTTTTTTATCGTCTCTACCTGAAATTGAGTAATCTATGCCGGAGATTATAATGTCAGGTCTGCCGTATAAGTGTATGGAAAAAATCTGTGTCTTCGTTTCGCAGTCCCTACAGCCAGCGCTCAGTTTAAAGGCATAAGTGCCTGGCTTTGATGCCTCGCTTGCAGTTATTTCAAATGCAATTTTTTTTGATTCTCCCACAGTCATATTTCCAAGTTCTTGCCTCATGTCTGACTGCAATATGAAGCCCGGCGCCGTATTTGCGCCCAAAATAGATAGCTCAGCATAAACATTTCTTGCTTCTAATGAGCCAGCATTTACTATATCTGCGCTTATAACAATTTTATCACCAATATGTGGGAAATAATTTGAAGATCTTACGTTTGAGATAGAAACATCATATATGTCAGATATAAGCAAGTTTATGTACCTGTTGTCATTTATGTCAATAATACCACTTTTATATTTCATAAAAAGAGTTAAAGTATAAGTGCCAGAAGGCAAATCTCGCGGTGTATCAAAAACAAACACCACTGTTTTTTTCTCTTTCGGTTTTATGGCATCAACAATTTGTTCAACCGCACCTCTCTTAAACTGAGCTGGAAATAAAAGCTGAAGTTTAATATTTTCAGCAGTTGTGTAAAGCCCTATATTTTCTAGAGTTATGGCTAAGTTTACTGAATTGCCTGGATAAGCCACAGTTGGTTTCTGTAAAGTAGAATCAATTCTAAGTAGATAATAAGGGTCTGCCGGCTGTTGTGCCAAGGAGATATTTGGATAGATAAGAACAAATAAAATTAATATCAAATAACTATGCTTACAGCTGCTTACCATCTTAATCACATTTAATTTTAACATGGGTATTATTTTAAACATATCGGAATCCGATATAATTATGCCTGAAAACGACTCCAAAATAATAAAAATGCTTTTCAAGGGACATCTTAAATATCTTGTACTAAAAGCACTAAAGCAAAAGAAATTGCATGGCTATGCTCTTGACAATGCATGTTTTGAGCTTACAAACCGCATGTGGAAGCCATCTTTCGGTTCCTTATACCCAGTGCTTGCAAAGCTTGAAAAAAACGGGCTTATAAGAAGCTCTGCTGAGAATAAGGGAAGAAAAATAAAGCAGTATTCTTTAACTCGCAAAGGGAGAAGAGAGCTAGGCAAAATAGAAAAAAGCATGGACTGCTTAAAGCAGCTTGTAAAAGTAAAGGAAAGAACAAGAGAAAGCATAATAGAGGGCTTGTCTAAAGTGGCTTGCAAAGAGCTACAAAAACTACAAAAAAGCTTTCTTAGTCTCTCCATATTGGCAAATGAGGGAAAGCTTAGTAACAGTCAGATAAGAGAAATCCGTGCTGAAATGAACGAATTTAACAATAGAATAAAAGAGATAGCAAAAATGAGTTAGCTTTTATGCGATGCATTTTATAATTTAGTTTAATACTATTTTATAGCACACCAATAAATGCACGGGTGTCCGAGTGGCCAAAGGAGCAGGGCTTAGGACCCTGCGGCTTAGTGCCTTCCCAGGTTCGAATCCTGGCCCGTGCATTTTAACTATAAATGAAAGAGAATGTAATGCGCACAGTCATCTTAAAAGCTCTGGCGCAAAAAGCAAAATAAGGCCAAGCAGTATAAGTATTGCTCCGCCAATTCCCTTGCAGTATCTTGCGTATTTTTCCCCGAGTTTGCTGCTTAATGCAAAGGCAGCAGTACCAAAAATTAACAGATCATCGAGCATGAAAAAGAAAACATAAAGCGTTATATAAAAATAGCGCTCTATTGAAGCAATGGCACTTAAAGCGAGGATTTGAGTAAAAACAGCAGGTAAAGCAGAGCTACACACAAATTCAATAGAATTTACGACAAAAGCCAAGGCAAAAATACCAAAAATCACAGCAATTGAAAGGGGTTTTGAAACAAGTTCCTCAATTCTGCTAATTGTTTTTTCATGCGATTTTTCATCGCCAACTTTGCATGTTATTGTGCCTTTAGTGGTTAAGAAATCTTTTAAGCCATATATGCCCCCGCCAAGTGCAACAAGCCCTATCAATATTGTTACAGACCTAAGATATCCAACAAACAAGAACAAATTAAGCCATGCGGTCATAAACAAGAAATAAAGTATGCCTGAAGCAAGCACGAAGCTTCCAACAATTAGCCATATCTTTTTTCTCTCCCCGATGCCAACCAAAAGCGCTATTAAATATACAAGAACCCACATAGCACAGGGATTAAAGCCATCAATCAGGCCGAGAATTATTGCTAAAACTGGAAGAGAAAATGAAGTAAGATCCGTTTTTCCGAGAAATGGCAGTTTAAACTCTTTAAGATTCTCTTCAAGGCCTTGCGACTTGTGATGGCTAACTTGACCTGCTTGTGCGCGCTTGCATTCCTCAATGCACTCTAGTATTGTGCTTCTTATTTCCTCTTTAGAATGCACACCAATTAAGGCCCTTATATGATCTTTACCAACAAATATTGCTGGAACTCTGACTCTGGGTTCTAGGCCTACTTCAGAGGCAAGTTTGTGATAAAGAGAAAGCCCTTCAGGTGTTGAAGCATCATGGAAAAAAAAATTTATATCGCGCATTTCTTTTTGAAGTTCGAGAACAATTGGCCTTTGCTCAGCGCAATGCGGGCATGTTGGAAGATAAAAGTAATGAACTGCAAAGCCCTCTATTGTTGTGGGCTGGCTTGTCTGTTGGTATAATAAAAGAAAAGTGCCCAGCATGGCAAGAGCTAAGAAAAGAACCAAATTGAACCTTGAGCCGAAAAAACTCTTTATAGAAGAGAGCATATTGAGATATTTAGATTAAATGTTTAAATAACCTTCTTTTTTTTATGATAAGTATGTATTGCAAATATTCAAAAAAAGCCTTTTTGCTTTTTATTCTGAGCTTCACTATATTTTTGTTAGCTATTGTACTTAGCGGCTGCATCGAGGAAACAAAAAAAGAGATTAATGCATCAGAGCAAGAAAATATTACCAACTATGGCCAAATTTCACCACAAAAAACCCATGTTGCTTTATCAATCGAAACCGACAAGAAAGAATACTCATCCAATGAAAATGCAAAGATTAACGTTATTGCGATATCTTCTGCCAGCATTCCAAATGTAAAGGTAAAAATCTGGGGAATAGAAACTTACACTAGAAATTACATTCAAGATGAAAGAATAGTAAATCTAAAAATCGGGGATAATAGAATAGAGTTCAATACAAAAATGCCTTATTGCACTTCTGGCTGTGGTGGCGTATATCCCGGAGCATATTTAATACATGCAACTTTAGAGGCCCAAGGCAATGAAATTGCGCAGGCCAAGACAGAAATTTTGCTCCTAAATAAATAACCTTAATCGTGTTCCTCGAAGGCTTTCGCTTGCTCTGGATCATTCTTTTGAATCCATTCCATCAGCATTGCAACATGCTCTTTTTCTTCATCCCTGTTGTGCTCCAATATTCTCTTTAGTTTTGTATCTTTTGTGCTAACAATTCTTGTCTCATACCAATTTATTGCCTCAAGCTCTTCAATCAAGCTTTGCCTTGCCATCTTTAAATCTGTATTTTCAACTTCCTTGGAATACATAAATTCACCCCCTTTATACCAACATCACAAGCGTAATACCCATTACGGCACAGCCAACAAAAAAGCCAAAGGTCATTATATGCTGCTTTTCAGACACGCAATCATATGCAACTGGGAGAAGCTCATCTATACAAATATAAACCATTATCCCAGCAACAATGGCAAGCGAAGCGCCTATAAGTTGCGCTGACAATAAAGGAACTAAGAAAACTGCAGCAATAACAGCACCTAGCGGCTCAGCAATGCCGGAAAGAAATGACGCCAAAAAGGCTTTCTTTCTGCTCTTTGTTGCATAATAAACAGGCATAGAAACAGCAAAACCTTCTGCTATGTTGTGTATTGCAATCGCTAACGCAATGACAATACCGAGCTTAATAGAACTTAAGCTTGCGGCGAATATTGCAAAGCCTTCTGGAAGGTTGTGTATGGAAACACCGAGTGCAACGAGCACGCCTATTCTAAACAACCTTTTTTCAGAAACTTTTCCTTTATTTTCATCCTCAAGAAGATAGCTGTGTGGCACAAAAAAGTCAGTAAAAAAAGCAATGCATGAACCTACAAAGAAAAGAGTTAGTGCAGTTCCATAGCCAAGCACTTCAATGCCTGCTGGCAAAATCTCAACAAATGAAACCATTAGCATTACGCCAGTTGCAAAGGCCAGTGAAAAGCCCAAATAATATTTTTTAAAGTCCCTAATAAGAAAAATTAATAAGCCACCAACAGCGGTGCTAATGCCAGCAAAAAAAGCCAAAAGAAAGCCATTCAGCATACTATGAAAAATTACTGCCAAGAACATTTAAAATAATAATTAGTAAAATAAGATAATAGGGTTTGCCGTCAAATGGGGTTATAAGATGGAATGCAAAAAGGAAAGAAATCTTAAGAATTGTCCATGCTCTTATCAAGGTTGTTCAAGAAAAGGCATTTGCTGTGAATGCCTTAAGCATCATCGTGAAAATGGTGAATTGCCTGCATGCTATTTTTCTAAAGAAGCAGAAAAAAAATATGATAGGAGCATTGAGGCATTTATAGAAGATTGGAAAAAGCGCTGATAGAATTTCTTTAGTGAGAGCGATTCTCAAGTATTTTATTTAGTGCGTTAATTTCCATCTGCAGCAAATCCCGAATTTCACCTTTTGCGCTCTTTATTTCTTGTTTTAATCGTTCCATTTCAGCTTTAATTTCATTTCCTGGCTTTTGTGACCAACTATTAAATTTCTCAAGATAAGCTTTGATAAGTTTTCTCTGCCTTGGATCATGAAGCTCTTGTGCAGCATGTGGCGTTTTCCTCAATAAGGAAATGGCCTCCCTTTCATGCCAACTGCCAGTTGCTTTAATTTCACCAATAACGGTTCTTATTGATTGTTCTCCAACTTTAAGCTTTCTAGCAAGCTCTCCTTTACTCCTAACGCCTTTTAATATTTGTTCTACAACTTTTTGTCTAAGAGCAGCTAGTCTTCTTCTTTCTTTAATAATAATTGCCCTTTTATGCTCAGCAACAATCGACATTGTTTCTGGCTCTAAAGATAAGCGGAAAAGATCTCTTTGTACAGCGTCTTGGCTTATTCCCAGCATTGTCGCGAGTTCTTTTGTTGGTATTCCTGGCCTTCTAGTTATAATTTCAATCAATTTCTTGCGCCTTTCCGCAATGTCTGACCGCCTCAATTTTGGCAACCTGAAAGGCTCTTTTGATGTCATTCCACGATTCTTGCTTATTGGCATCCTATTTTCTCCTTATTAGATCACCCAAGCTAAAGCGCTTTTTTTCTTCTGGCTCTTTTTCTTTTTGATCGCCCTTATATGCCCAGCGACCGCCTGCTTGCACATCCTCGGTAATTACGTCTTCAAGCACTTCACTGGTGTCTTTATGGCTTTCTGTCTCAAATAAGCTTCTGCGCTTGCTTTTCTTCTTTGCGATTGACAAAGCAAGGAAGATGGCAACAACCAGCAAAACCAAGGTTAAGAAAATAGCACTATTTTCAAGAGTAAGAAAACCAAATGCTGGAGTCTTTTTTTCTTCCATTTTTTCCTCAACCTTTCCGACTCTTTCTGTCAAAACAGTAATTTGTTCATTTAGATCATTATACTGAGCTTTTGCTTCTGAAAGCGATGCCTTTTGCTCATTAAGTGAATCATTTGTGCTTGAAAGGCTTGTGCTTAGCTGATCAACCTCAGCTTCCAAATCTTGCAATGATTTAGACAATGACTGCAGCTCATTTTTGAGCGATGAAACTTCTGCTTCATTATTGCTTAGTTTGGTTTCGAGTGATGATGTTTTATCTTTAACCGCATTTATTTCACTCTTAAGGGAATTCAGCTCTGATTTAAGTGAGCTTACATCTCTGTTCAAAGCATCAAAATTCGAGGCACTTGCAACCTTGAAAACATTAAAAGTTACAGAATCTTTGCTTTTAGTTGAATTAGCTGCTAAAAGACGTATTTCAAGCTCATATTTTCCTGCCTTTAAGGGATTTAGCAGAAGCACAAGGCTTTTATCCCCCAAAGGCGAATATTCCTTATAATAGGCAACATATTCTGCATTTGTCTCAACACCTAGCTTTTGAGTGAATATAACCTTATCACCCAAAAGCACACGTATCTCATCAAAGCCGGTTTCGGAAATTTTAGCAAAAGCTGAGAAACTCGTGCCTTCTGGAACATTTTCTGGCAAAATAAGATTCAATGCAAAAGCATTGGTTAGGAAAAACCATAAAACAAATAATACAAAAGCCCTTTTTAAAAAAACCATAAAATCACCCTCCTGATTTGAGCTCATTGCTGCTTTGTTTGTGAAAAACCACTATAATTAAGATATGAGGTATTTAATATATCTTACGGAAATTATGCTAAATTTCCTGTAGCAATAAAAAGCGCTAATCTCGCCTCTTCTCGAGTATTTTTTTTAGGGCGTTGACCATCATCTGAAGCTTGTCACGCTCTTCACCACTGGCTCTTTTAATTTCCAAATTAAGTCTTTTTATCTCGCCATCAATGGCTGGTGTTGGTCTATCCTTCCATTCGGCAAATTTCTCAAGGTAAGTAGTTAATAGCATTCTTTGCCTCTTATCCATTAATGGCATTTCTCCAACGGCTGATCTTGCAAAGTTTAGTCTTGCTACAAGTTCCTTTTCATAATCGCTTCCTTTTGTCATAATCTCCCTTACTAAGCTATGAAGAAACTCCTTGCCTATGCCCAGGGCTTTAATGAGTTCTTCCTGACTTAAAATATTGCGCCTTATCAATTCAAGCAGCTCTCTTTTTTTTATTTCCCTCTTCAAACGTTTATTCAATTCCTTGGCTCTCTTACTCTCTAAAACTACTTGCTTTGTTCTCGGATCATTTAATAGCTTAGCTATATAAGACTCAACTGTTGACTTTGGCATACCAAGCATTTGTGCAAGTTCTCTGTGTGTTATCGTTGGTCTTTCACGCAAGATTTCAATAATTTGCATGCATCTCTGCTCTGCTTCTGCCTTGTTGGCCATTCTTCTCCCAAGAGGTTTTCCTTTTCCATGACTATTTGGGCCTAATGGCATCCTTCTCATCGATGCTGACATAATCATGGCCTCACTAAAAATCAGCACAATTATATTCGAAGTAATTTATATATTTAACGGGAAATTGGCTGATAACTACCCAATATCCTTTTATTTTTTATTTTTCATTGTAGCTCAATAGGGCCTGTGGTCTAGTGGTATGACGCCACCTTCACACGGTGGAAGTCAGCGGTTCAATTCCGCTCAGGCCCATTTTTAGTTTTTGCTTTTTGGAAAAGGAGTTGACTTGACTATGCCTCTATGCTGCCTCTGGACAAAAAATACGCGGTTGAGTAAAATGTTATGCACATCTCAATGGCGTATATAAAAAAGCCACCTCTTTTTCCTCTTCCAAACAAGGACTATTTTGCCACAATTACTTTTCCCTTGTGGCCATTTTCCTTTATTTCAGTGAGCACGGACAAAAGCTGCCATGTTGACCCGGCATAGGCCTTAACAAGAATTATGCTTCTATCACCATATTCAAAGCGCTTCATCACTTCTATATCAGCAAATTTATCGCCGATATACTGCCTTGAGTCAGTATTCTTATCCCAGTAGATGTAAATCGACTCGTAAAAAGGCCTCAATGCAGTTTCATCAGCATAAAGATAAGTTTCTGGCTTTAGTTTTTGCCTTAGATAATCGGCAACCTCTTTATCTGTAACAATGCCATTGGGCATTATTTTAGCAAAAGCAACCCACCCAGTCTTGTTTAGCTCAAGCACTGTGCCAAAATTCTCAAGCTCCTGTTTTAAAGCTCCTTCATTCAATTCCCTTGGGAGCCCATAGATGAAAAGGCCGGCACCTGGCTCAATATCAGCATATATTTTTGAATAATCAACAAGTATCTTGCCATTAGCATATGGCAAAAGTGTCCTGTAAATTTCGGCCCAAGAAAAATAAAGAAGCACAACTGAAACAAAAAAAACCACGGCTTCTTTCTTATGCGAAAACAAAAATGAAAACTTATTTGTTTTTTCTTTGCCTTTAATTATTTGGAAAAGCTCATAAGCACTGAAGTAAGTCATATAAGCAAAGGCCATAAAAAACACTAAGCCAAGCTGGAAATTGCTCACTGGAATATAATAGTCAAAGATTGCAACGCTCAAGTAATTTATGGCAAAGGTTATTGCAAGTGCAAATATTGCTTTTGAAATATGGCCTTTGCAGAAATTAAAATAGCGCCTTGCAATAAAAAGAATGAAAAGGAAAATAACGCTACTTATGGGTGCTGCTGCAATGCCACCATCAATTATGTATATTAGAAACCCAAGCGCTGATGCGCTTAAGATGAAAAAGTCAAAGAATGAAAGCTTTGAGGATATTGAAAAAAAGTATGCGATTAGCAAAAGCATAGAAAGAAGCACTATTGAAAGGTAAAGCTTTGCGTAAAGTTCTGCATCGGGCAATACCTCAAACCAAGGCCTACCATCATCGTATTTTTGCCCAAAATCAAGACCGATGAGGTTAGCAACATAGTAAACCGAAACCTTTGGAAAGTGGTTATGGTAGAACTTGCTTGCCTCCCAGTTCTTGTAGTTATCTTCGTAGATTATTGAACCAAACATCCATCTTGGCTTATATTTCACACCAAAGCTTATGAATTGGAAAGCGCCTAGGTAAAAGCCAAATGATATTAACACGAGAAAACACACAAGCAACGCTTTTTCATATCGTGAGAAAAAAGTGTGGAGCTTAAAAAAATAGCCAAAAGCCAAAATCAGCGCGGACAATATAAGCCACGCAAAAGTAACTATGAGCTTTCCCAATGAATAGCCGCTGTAATATGATTTATTTATCGCATAAAGAGCATTTAGCAATGGCTCATAACTCAGTGCGATTGCAAATAAAAACGCAGCTACTACTGTGAAAACTACAAGCTGAAAGTCAAGCCTTTCCAGAAGCTTCATAAAAGACTATATAAACATGAATATTTTAAATCGCTGCCCATAATAGTAATTTATGCTTACAAAAGAAAATGTGTTTCTAGCAGGAATTTTTATCGTGCTTTTTCTCAGTGCACTTAGCAGCACCTACTGGCATAGCTTCTCTTACAAGCAGCCAACTATTTCCATAGCCCTTTACTATTTTGACAAAAAGGCCGAAGATGTTACATGCGCAGAAGTTCTTCTCATTTCTCAGGATACGGGTGCACTCAAAAAAGAGTTACGCCTTTATATTGACTCAAAGGAAATGATAAGAAAAAACATAACTATTGAAGAAAACAAAACAAAAAAAGAAACACTTTGCGCTGACATAAGATTGCTTAGCGAGGGCAAGCATTTTGCTGAAATCGTGTTGGAAGATAAAAGGCTATTTTATTATTTTGAGAAGCGGCAAAACTCTGAAAAGCAATTCAACCACAAAATCAATATAATTTCTATTGAAAAAGATAATATCTTTTTTGAAGTAGACAATTTTCCTGATTCAGTATATGCGCCAGTGGAAATTTCAGTAAATGGTGTGCTAGAGAAAGTTGTTTATCCCTCCAAGCCAAATGAAAGTTTTAAGGAAAAAATAAGGCTGAATGACGGAAAAAATATTGTAGAGGTAAGTGCGCTAGGCCTAAGCGCTTTCACTGAGTTTGAGAAGAAAAAAGGCACAGATATGCTGCTTTTCTTAGGATTTTTGCTCTTAGTCTGTGGTGTCTTTGTATTTAGCCGCTTTGTTTTTGTAAAGACAGAGATCTTTAAAAGATTTGCTATGGCAATTTTTGCAAATAATTCATTGCTAATTTTGCTCGGTCTAATTTTGGGTTTTTTTAAAATCTTCAACTTGTATTTTCTTGCATTATCATATACATCAGCCATTGTTATTGTTGCGTTGATATTCAGAAAAAATTTCTCATGTGCTGATGAAAGAGTAAAGATTAGGAATATACTGAATAATGTTAGCGTAGAAACACTGGTTTTACTTGGCTTTTTCTTGTATATTTGCCTATTCTATCAGTGGTTTACGCCAAGCCACACAACCAATTTCAATGCTTTTTATGAGAGGGGGACCAAAAAAATAATTGAAAATTCAGGGGTTCCGCAAATAGATGAGCAAAGTTATCTTGGAAGACCCTTCACCTTCATTCCTGGCTATTTCTATCTTGAAGGTGCATTTTCAATTCTTTTAGGTATTGACGGAACAACATTGTTTGCATTCACTTCAACCTTGGCTACGATATTTTTCTTGTTTTCTTCAATTGCTTTTGCAAAAGCCATAGGAATAAAAAAGGCTGCAATTATGCTTCCAATATTTCTCGTTATGAATACACTCATTTTTACCTTCATCACACTTACACCAAGGCACATTATAGCATTTTCTTTCCTGCTAGTAGCACTTGTTCTTTTTGCAGAGAAGAAATGGCCTCTTGCATCTGCAGCCATATTTGTTGGAATGCTGATACAGATCCCTATGGCTTTGTTCTATCTAATTTCTGCTATTTTTATTGGGCTTTTCATCAATCGTGGAATAAGATTGAAAGAGCTTACCAAAATAGTGCTAAAACCATTCTTGTTTGCTTTCGCATTTTTTTGCATTGCTTATGCAATGCTCTTCTTTAGGGCAGGTATTCCCTATCAAATAATGTCAGAGGATTGGGGCTACCTGATAAGGTTTGGGCCTGCAATACTATTTGTAGAGCCAGGAATTCTTCTTTTTTTCTTTTTATTGCTTATTATGCTTGAAAGCCTATGGCTTCTAAGGAAAGAAACAAAACTAACCAGGGAGAAGAAAATACTTATTTTGGCCTGCTTTTTGGCTATGGCAATGCAATCTGCAATAAGCCAGCGTTTCAATGTTTTGAGTGCATTGTTTACTGCTCTCTTTGCAGCCTTTTTTTTAGAGTATTATAAAAGCAAATTCACAGAGCTTTTTACTGCTGCAATTGCGCTTTTGCTGATGGTTGGGCTTTACCTTGCACTTATTTTAGTACATGGTTTTACAACAAACATGCAAGCGCAAGCAGGAGTAGCATATCTTGCAAAGTATTCTAGTGATTCGGAAAGAGTTCTTACAGATCCGCTATACGGCCATGTGATAGAAATGCATGCTGGCAAAAAAGCGCTAGCTGACCTAATGGTAGAATATGCAGATGAGCAAAAGCTGATGGATTCTTATAAATTCTTAAAAGAAGAGGAATATGGCATCTTGGAAAAATACAACATAGCGCTTGTTTTTAGCGAGCGCTTCGTAATAAACGAGAAAGTAATTGGAAATGAGCAGCTTACAAAAGAGCTTGAGTTCAAAAGTATGGCGAAGATTTTTGTGAATGACAAGGTAGCAATACACCGATTTCTAAAACAAAAAGAACTTGCTAAAGATCGTCTATCTTGATATCGGTATTAATATTATTTTTATTATCTGGGTGTACTTCTTTTTTCTTGTATTCAACTACAACTTTGTTTTCATTTACACTATTCAGCCCCAACTCCTTATCATGTAAATCATCAGAATTGCTGCCTTCACTTTTTCTACTTTTGTCTGCTTTGCTTATAGGTTCGGCCTTTATTGGTTTTTTACTTGATCTGAGAGTGAAAATTAAATAAGCTGATAGGCATATTATACAAAAAATAGCCATAGCAATCATTACAGTTGGATCAAAGATACTTGGCTCCGAAAAATATACTTTAAAATAGGATTCTGCTTCGAGAGTTGGCTCTTTTATACGAAGCACTATTGTTTTTTCCCCAGTCTTTTCTTTTATAGGTTTGGAGAAGTCGAATTTGTATAGATTTTCCTTAATTCTTACTAAATTCCCATCTGTTTTGTTGCCATCAATCTCAACCTCGGCTCCAATCGTGCCATATTCAATTGGCACACCATCTTTGCTTATTCTCACTTCTATGTAGCTAAGTATCTCCTTAACAGGACTATTTTTTGGATACTCAACTGATATTTCTATGCTAGATTTTTGAGCAGGTGTCTGGGTTTTTTGCCGAATAGGTGACGGTGAGATTATTGGCTTGGGAGACTTGCTTGGAGTTTGTTTTGCATCTGGTGTAAGCAAAGGTGTCTTAGCTGTGGTTTCTGCAGGTGATTTGCTCGGAGATGTTGGTTGTGTATTGAAAGGTTGATATCCAGATGGGGTGTTTTTTACAGGCGTTGGACTTTTTGTTGGGCTTAGAGTGTATTTTGGTGTTGGTGAAACCTTTGCTGTGGGGCTTGGTGTTAATCTTGGAGTAATAGTTATTTTTGGCGTTGGTGTTTGGCGTGGTGTTAAATTTGGAGTTTTAGTTGGTGTTGGATTCGGTTTTACTGTTGGTGTGATTGAAGGTTCAATGCTAGGGGTTATTCTTGGGTTTATTGTTGGCGATGGCTCCAGAACATAGAGAACCTCAATCACTTTATAAGCTTCGCCAGTATTTGAGCCCATATCTCTAGCACCAACCGTGATGCCTGCGTTAGGACCCCAGCTGTTATCAACAAAAACAGGATAGCTACAAGTTAAGTAAGAAGAAGTGCCTTCACAAATCATCGTTTCATCATAAACCTTGTATGTTGTTGAGGTCGTTGGTGATTTTATCCTGATAAAAACGCCTTGAGCAGTTAGGTCATTGTCAGGATCTGAAATATTAGCAACAACATCATTTTTAATCGGCGTGTAAGTGCCAGCAATTAGGCTGTTGTTTTGTATCTGAACAATTGGCTGTGATTCAGCAAAGCATATTTGCAAAAACAAAAAAATTGAGATAAAAAATGTAACTGCTCTGTTGAACTTTACCATAAAGAAAAGATATTTTTAACAAATATAATCTTTTCGGTATTGTCTGCTTACAACACAAAATATATAAATAACGGCAAGGCAGTATAAATATGCCAAAAATAATCGGAATGGAATCAAAAAAGATGGGTTTGCCACCCGGTACGCCAATATACATAGGTAAAGGAGCTGCTGGCAAAATAAAAATTGAAGTAATAGATTATTCGGAAAATTCCTTTGAGGAAAAAACTCTGGAAAAAGTAGAAGATTGCTTGCCATTTAAAGAGAAAAAAAATGTAACGTGGATAAATGTAGTTGGCATACATGAGACGCAAGAGATAGAAAAGATTGCAAATAAGTTTGGAATACATCCATTAACAATCGAAGACATAGTAAATACAAATCAAAGGCCAAAGATGGAAGACTTCGAAAACTATGTCTTTGTTGTTTTGAAAATGGTTTACTATAGCAACGAGAACCTTAACTTTGAGCAGATTAGCATCATCTTAGGTGAAAACTTTGTATTGACTTTCCAGGAGAAAGAGGGTGATGTCTTCGGGCTAGTGCGTGAACGAATAAGAAAGAATAAAGGCAAGATAAGAAAGATGGGTTCAGACTACTTAGCATATTCTCTTGTAGACGCCATAGTGGACAACTACTTTTCAGTCCTTGAGGTCCTTGGAGAAAAAATAGAGCAAATTGAAGATAAACTAATTATAAAACCGGAACAAAAACAGCTAGTTGCATTACATCAGATAAAAAGGGACTTGCTATTTTTGAGGAGGGCTTCTTGGCCTATGAGAGAAGCAATAGGGCAAATGCACAGAGGCGGCTCAAAACTAATAACACACACAACTGAGGTTTACTTGCGCGATATATATGACCACACTATACTTATTATAGACACAATCGAAACATACCGAGATATAATATCTGATCTATTTGATATATATCTTTCCAGCATTAGCAATAAACTAAATGAAATCATGAAAGTTTTGACTATAATTGCAACAATATTCATTCCACTAACTTTTATAACAGGAATTTATGGAATGAACTTTGAACATATGCCTGAGCTTAAATGGGAATATGGATATTACTTAATCCTATTAATTATGGCAATTCTCGGGATTTCGATGGCAATTACATTCAAAAAGAGGGGTTGGATATAAGCATTTTTTTATAAATTTTAGTCTCTGAATCTTTTTATAGAAACAGGGGGTGTTTTTGATGGTTGGAAGAATAATCATCGGTGGCCTTAGTGCCTTAGCGATTACTATAATAGCTTCGCTGATGCTAATTATTCTCGGCGTAATATACTTTGGTCTAACGCTTTGGATAATCAGCATTTCAAGCAAGTTCTTTTTTGGTGCTGTGCCTGGTGCTGACTTTGCGGTGCTTTCAGCAGCTTTGCTTGCAACCGGCGCAATAATTGCGGGCGCATTGGAGAAAAAATAATGGTGGCTTAAATTGGCTGAAGATAATAGAAAGGACATTTCTGCAGAGAAAGCTTTATGGCTTTTAAGTCCAAGGCTAACAGTGCTGGTCACAACCATGAACAAAGAGGGCAAAGTAAATGCTGCACCATTTTCCTTTGTCGGGCCTGTAAGCATAGAGCCGCCTATGTGCTATGTTGCTGTCGGTAAAGGAAAAGACACGGAAGCCTTTGCAAAAGAGCTGAAGCAGTTTGTTATAAACCTTGTTTCAGAAGATTTTGCACAGAAAGCAATTGACTGCGAAGCAAAATTACCTCGAGGAGTAAACGAGCTTCAGGAATTCGGCTTACACATGTGGGCAAGCAAAAAAGTTGTCGTGCCTAGCGTGAAGGAGGCGCCTGCAACAATTGAATGTGAACTAACCGAAGTAATTGAGCCAAGGGACTCTGATCATTTGCTTCTTATAGGGAAAGTTGTCTGGGGAACCTGTAGATTCTTTAAGGAAGAGCAAAAGCCAGATTTGGATGCGATGAACCTAATAATGCATGTTGCAAAGGGGCATTTCAGACTTGTTGGTAACAGAATTGACTATGAGAGGAAAAAATTATGCCAAAAATAAAAGCTGTTTTCAGAGGCCCATTGCTTAGGGAAAGGATGTTGATATACCTGAGGGAAAAAAATAGGGGGACAAGAAGCTTGAGACATAGGCTTGAACGTGCAAAGAGAATACGCCTTGCCCAATCGATTAAGCACAACCTTGAATTTTTTGATGGAACTTATGACCTAAAAAGGATTGAGAGGCGCCTTAAAGCAGCAAAAAATCTTAGGGAAAGAATTCCAATCAAAAACCCAGCAATGCATCATAATAAAGGCATAAGACAAATTAGGCGTATTGAGGCACTTGAGCAAGAAGTTCTTGATCAACTAAAAACTCTTGGAATTGGGCTCTCTTTCGTTGAAGAAAAAGGCGTCATAGTGCCAGTGGTAAGCATACATGAAAAAACAACAAGGACGAGTATAACAATCGCTTATGGGATTACAAAAAAAGCAATTGAAAGAAAAAAAGAGCTAATGGCAGGACTGGACAACATTATCTTAGAGCTATCACTTTCTGCAAGAGAGAGCAGAAAACCGGAATACAGGGATGAAGTAAAGAAATACAGGGATGAGCTCTTGGCAAGGTCATCATTCCTTGGCAAGCTTGAAATAGTAGATTATGCTCTTTCTATGAGAATGCGAGAAAAAGGCTGGAATAATTAGATTGGCCGCGAGGATCAAAATATTTTTATACTTCTGAATATTACTATAGAATATGAGTTTTTGGTATTCCACAGCAACTGATTACTTGGACATCATTGAGATTGCCACCATTTTAATCTTTATTGCTTTACTGATTTTGTTTATTCTCATTGATAAGTTAGTAAAGTCAATGGGAAAGATTCAAATAAATCTGGAAAAGATCAGTTTCCTTGAAGGTGAAATCATAAAAGGAAAAGTAATACTTAAATTAAGGAAACCAATATTTGCAGATAAGCTAGAAATAACATTAGAATGTGTTGATTTTGATGACAAAAAAATCTGCTTAGAAACTTACACTATTGCCAATGACCTGGAACTTAAAAGTGGGGAGTATTCTTTTAAGATTCGCATTCCAAACGCAATTATCGAGTCTGTTAGGCATAAAGGTTATTACTATAAAAAATGGTTTATCAATGCCAGATTAAAATCACCAAAACTACTCTGCCCATTGTCTTCTTTTGTTGAGATAAATATTCAAGAAGCGCCCCGAAATACCTCTTTATAATAATTGCAATATTGCTTTAAACAACAGTGCTCACACCCAGGCCTTTTTGCCTTGCATCTGTTTCTGCCGTGCATAATGAAAAGCTCGTTTATTGTGCTCCAAGCATTTTTTGGATATATTTTCATAAGGTCTTTTTCAACAGCAAAAGGTGTCTTTCCTAAACTAAGGCCAAGGCGTTTGCTGACGCGAAAAACATGTGTATCAACAGCTATGCCTTCAATTTTGCCAAAGGCCTTTGTAAGAACGATGTTAGCAGTTTTTCTTCCAACACCGGGCAGCAGAAGAAGTTCTTTCATCGTTCTTGGTACTCTGCCTTTGTGCCTCTCTACAATAATCTTTGCAACAGAAACCAAGCGCTTGGCTTTTGTTTTATAGAGGCCAATGCTCTTTATAATATGTTCAATATCACAAATATCTGCTATTGCCAAAGATTCTGGCTTTTTATATCTTCTTAGTAGTTTTTTTGCCATGGGGATTGTCTGCTTATCGTTTGCTTGTGCAGAAAGAATGGTGCTTACAAGTATTTCAAAGCTATTTCTGCCGAGCTCTATTTTAAAATCAGGGTATTCAGATTTAAGCTTTTCAAGAATTATCGCCGGCTTTTTATTCATAATAAAAGCCGCACGGAAAAGAATTTAACCATTTCCGACTTAATAAGGAAGGGGTGGTTTTTTGTTGAAAGGCCGAGATCTTTTAACTCTGATTGATTATAGCCCAAAGGAAATAAAAGAAATAATTGATTTGGGCATAAAGGTTAAAAAAAACCCTAAAAAGTACCAAAATGCGCTTAAGCAAAAAACGCTTGCAATGCTCTTTATGAAAACCTCGACAAGGACACGGCTGAGCTTTGAAGCAGGCATGACTCAGCTTGGTGGCCATGCAATCTTTTTGGACTGGCGCACTACTAACCTTACAAAAGGGCGATTAGAAGAAGAAATCCGTTGTATTGACAGATATGTTGACATAATAATGGCAAGGGTTTATAAGCATGAAGAGATACAAGCAATAGCAAAGGCTGCAGAAAAGCCGGTAATAAATGCTTTATGCGATTTATTCCACCCATGCCAAGCGCTTGCTGATTATATGACAATAATTGAGAAGAAAAAGAAGGCAAAAGGCCTTAAGGTTGCTTTTGTTGGGGATGGCAACAACGTTTGCAATTCGCTTACGGTTTGCGGAGCTAAGCTCGGTGCCAATATTTCCATAGGCACACCTCAAGGATATGAGCCGTTGCCGAGAGCAATAGAAGAAGCAAAGAAGCACTCTGGGGTTGTGCTTTACAATTCGGCAAAGGAAGCAGTAAAAGATGCAGATGTTGTTTACACTGACACTTGGGTTTCAATGGGCCAAGAAGAAGAAACTGAGAAGAGGCTCAAGGTCTTTCCTTCTTTCCAAGTAAATAAAGAAATTATGGGGTTTGCAAAAAAAGATGCATTGTTTATGCATTGTCTGCCGGCTCACGTAGGGCAGGAAGTAACTGAAGAAGTTATCTACAGCAAAAACTCAGTAGTATTTGACCAGGCAGAAAACAGGATGCATGTGCAAAAAGCTTTGATGCTTAAGCTATTAGGAAAAGCTTAGAATAATATCAACGCTTAGCTAACCTTTCCAGTAGAACAACACGTGAATCAGTTCGCTCGGATTTAATCTTATAATTTGAGTTTTCTTCTATGGCTCTGGCAAATTTCCTTATTTTTTCCATTTCTGGCATATGCGCTTCAGTCAAACGATCCTTTGAATAACCAACATGCATATATGCTTTGCACTCAACATACTTTGGCTTTGCCTTTTCAACATAATGCACGAATTCTTGTGGATTTTCAGTGTTGATGTTGTTTATCAGGGTGATCCTTATCACTGTGTTAGTATCCATGCCACGCATAATCTCCAGCGATCTTTGAATGCGCTGCCAACAATCAGGATCTACTGGTTTGCAAAGCTCCTTGTACTGAATTGGATTAGAAGCTGTGAGTGAGATATATATGTTAGTGGGTAATTTTCTAAGTTTCTCAAGAGCTTCTGGCACAGTGCCGCTCGTAACAAGATAAACTGACTCAAAATTTAGGGAGTAAAATTCCTCTATAAGCTCTGCAATCTTGGGATACATGCACGGCTCTCCAGTAAGTGAAATAGCAGCATGCCTTGGAACAAGAGCTTCTTCAAAAAACTTTTTGTCTACTTGCTTGTTGCCCCTAAAGCCAATCATCAGCTTTCGTCGTTCCTCAATGCAACCGAGTATTATTTCCTTTGGTTCGTCAACAGGCCCAATCCAGCCCTTTGAAAATATTGTTGTGTCGCGCCAGCAGTGCAAACACCGCTGGTTGCATGTAATTGCTGGGCTCATCTCAAGGCAGTTTGCTGTCTTTATTCCATAGAAAGTCTGCTTATAGCAAGGTGCATTGCCACGAACAGCTTCTTTTGTCCAATGACAAATTTTAACAGCAGAATGATTCCCAACAGCGCGGTATTGTGCACGATGAAGTTTCGCAAGCTTCCATTCATCAAGCATTTTCACAGGCATAGAACACAAATATTTAAGAGATGTGGCTTTTATATATTTTTCCAAGCATTTTTTATGTTGTTCATTAGGAGGTGCTCACATGACTGAAAAGATGTTTAAGCAAGCAGGCCAGATGAAAGAAGGAAACTACATGATGATAGATGGCGAACCATGCAAAATAAGGGCTATTGAAAAAAGCAAGCCTGGAAAGCATGGAGCAGCAAAAGTGCGAATAACCGGCTTTGGAGTTTTTGATGACCAAAAGAGAACTTTTTTGGGGCCTGTTGACTCGGATGTTGAAGTTCCGATCATACAAAGAAGCAACGCAACAGTAGTTGCAGTTATGGGTGACACTGTGCAGATCATGGATTTAAAAACTTATGAAACCATGAATGCTAAAAAAACGGCTGACCTTGGAAAGCTCGAAAGCGGGGTTGAAGTTGAATACATGCGTTATGGGGATAAAGTAGCGATACTGCGCTCAAAAGCCTCTGATTAAAAAACATTTAAGGCGAATCGTTTGATAGACAAGAAAAAGCTGGAAAAAGCATACAAAGCTGACTTCAAAAAGTCAGTAGAGCTCAGGGGAGAAATTATAAGAGGACCTGATTTCAGTAAAGATTATGCTCTCAAGGATTTTGTTAGCGCATACAAAAACATTGGCTTTCAAGCAAGTCATCTTGCAGTTGCATGCGAAATAATAAAAGAAATGCGCAAGGAAAAAGCAACAATATTCTTGGCCTATAATTCTAATATGGTGAGCTCAGGCCTTAGAGAAGTAATAGCATACCTCGTGCAAAAAAAGCTTGTACATGTTCTTGTGACAACCGCTGGTGGAGTAGAAGAAGACATTATAAAAACAATGAAGCCATTCTTGCTTGGAAGTTTTGGCCTTGAAGGCAAAAAGCTTCGTGAAAGAGGCATAAACCGAATAGGCAATATAATCGTGCCGAACAGCCGTTATATTGCATTTGAGAAGTTTATGCAGAAATTTCTTGAAAAAATTTATAAAAAGCAGGTACAGCCAGGAAAGATCATTGGTGCGTCTGAATTTATCTATGAGCTCGGCAAAGAAGTAAAGGACAAGAATTCAATTTACTATTGGGCTACACGGAATAATATACCGTGCTTTTGCCCTGCGCTGACTGATGGCGCAATAGGTGACAACATATTTTTCTTTAAACAAAAAAGGCCTGATTTTAAGCTGGATGTCGCTGATGACATTGTAAAGCTAGGTTCAATAGCAATCAATGCTGAGAAAACAGGCATAATTGTTCTTGGCGGCGGCTTTGTAAAGCACCACGTATGCAATGCAAATCTTCTAAGAGACGGCGCAGAGTATGCTGTTTATATAACAACTGAAACTGAAGAAGGCGGCTCTGACAGCGGCGCAAGGCCTGACGAAGCAGTGAGTTGGGGAAAAATAAAGGCAAATGGCAGAATGGTAAAAGTTTATGGAGATGCAACGCTTATATTCCCTTTAGTAGTTGCTGGTTCCTTTGTAGATTAAAGCAAATTTTATGGGTGCTTTAAGCATTAGGGTTTATCACTCTGCCAACGAAAAGTATTGTACCTGTTTCCTTGTGCTGTATCAGGAAAATGAAGGGGTGGTCAGCAACAAAGGTTATTTCAGGACGTGCTGAAGTTGCTTTCATAATTACTGCTGTTGCTGCTGCTGCTTCAGTGCCTTTTTCATCGACCTTTGCATAGGCCTGATGAATTACTTCTGAGATGTAAAGTTCTCTTTTTGGAGTCATACCAGTAAAATCTGCTGACCCACCAAAAGCGGTATTTATGCCCATTTCTTTCAGAGTTTTAACCATGAAATACTTTGTGTTTATCTCAAACTTTGGAATCTCAATCAGAGCAAGCTTTGTTTTCTGCATCATTTTTTTGTACTCAGAAAGCTTTTCTTCTGTTAGGTTTTTCTCAACAGATGCAAGGTCTTTTTTTGGCAACAGTATAAGCATTGAAAGCTCTTCGCCACTGTAAGGTAGCTCAAGAAGCTGTAACTCTTCTGTTTCTGCATAGTTAAAATACTTGTCTTCTGGAGCCATGTGCATCATCTGAACCTTTACCTTTTTGTCCTGGCTCACTATAAAATCTGCTTCTATTGTGTCCTTCGGATCAAACTCCACGAGCCAAGTGCCTTTGAAATAAATGGCATTTGTGATAACCAATCTTGTCAATGGATCTAGAGAACCTATTGGAATAAGATCTTTTATTTTTCCATTTGTCTGCTCTTCTATAAAGCTATTTATTGTCTGCCTCGACTTTTCAGTATCATTTATAAAGTCCAACTCTGCCGCTTTGCCGCCGTAATATTTTTCAACTAGGCTTAAGTAGTCCTTGATGAATGGATAATTCTTTTGTGTCCACAAAGCGTTGCCTGTGCGAAGCTCAAATGGCTTGCCTTTCGCATTTATCTTGTTGTAAATTGCCGCAAAATTGGGCCTGAGGATATTGCTTTGTGGCAAATGCAAAACTTTTTTCATTTCTTCTGCTGTCTGCCCTTTTGCGCCTTCATAGGTCATTGCAAGTGCAGAAGATATGCTGTAAGGCGAATAGAAAATATTTTCTTTTTCTTTTTCAGAGAATTTTGCATATAAGTCAAAAGCAAACTTGTTGTTGGCTCTTACAACCTCTTGAATGCCTTGTGCTGTTGAACTCGAATCATCCACTGTTGGCGGATTTTTGGGCTCATAGGGGAATAAAAAAAGCAGCGCTGCTGCAAAAACAACAGATATTAAGAAAAGGCTTATTAAAACAATAAGAATATTTTTCTTTATCATTTAGGACACCTAATTAAAAGTAGGCCATAGAATATAAAAAAGTAATTGAATTGTAAGGCATTTACCTTAATAAGGAATAGAAAAGGTTAAATATTGCCTAAGTTTAATATTTTCATGGCTGAGGGCATTGGCAGGTTTGTGGAGCTTGTGATTGCAACAACTGTTGGCTCAATAGTAGGGGCATTTATTTCTAATGGCATAGATCTAAGCATTAATACATTTGTAAGGGCTTTATTTGCGACATGCGCACTAATGATATTCTTTTTCTTAATGTGGCAAATAAGCAAAGGCATTGGCTCAAGAAAATCAGCAAGCGAGCGCTTCGGCGACAAAGAAAAGAAAGTTATAGGTGAGCCAAGCAAATTCACCTATGAGGAAAGCGAAGAAGGCATTGGTGGGGAAATACCTGAAGAAGAAGATTATGAAGAAGATTATGCTGAAAGCTATGGCGAGAAAGATTACGCAGAAGAAGCCGAAAATGAAAACTTGCAAAATTTCAGGGAAAAACTAAAAAAGATAAAAAAGAAAAAATAGTGCTTCATCTTGGAACAATTGGCGGTGAGCACTTTATTTCAAGTTGCTCTTTTAGTGTCTCGAGAACAAGCTCGTATGCTCTAAACTCCCGCTTAGTATCCAAGAATTTTTCTATGCCAAAACCGCCAATCTTGGCTATCCTATATTTTATGAATGTTTCGTATGTCTGTTGTGCACTCTCTTGAACCTTTTTGTAAAGATCTGCAACCTTGTCAATTCTTGCAGTAGTCAAGGATTTATCAACGCAAAGTTGTTTCTCAGAACCAAAAGGATCTTCTCTAAGCTCGGCCTGAATTTTCTTTATGCTATCGCACATCAAAGCAATTTTTGGCTCTGTTTCTGATATCGCTAACTTTGCGTTTTTGAGCTTTAAAACCCCTTTTCCAAACTCGGTTGAAACATCAGCCTGCCTGGCATAGTTTTCTTTAGATGTAAGTGTTTCTATATATGCACTGGCTCTCTCAAGCTTTGTGATGAGCTTCTCTAAAGGCGCAAAGCCTTCTTTCAAGTTCTCAAAAGCATTACTGCATAAAAGGTTGTAGTCATTCATTTGGTCAGATGCCAACTCAAGCTTTTTATATACGCCAGCTTTTTCAAGTTCAAGTGATGACTGAGCAGCATCGAGTGTTGCTGTCACGATATCAGCATATGTTTCAATTGCCTCGATTTCGGGTGTTCTTTTATATTTTTTGAGGGTGCTCTTATAGTTTTCAATATCCCCCATTGCCTTCGTTATGTTGGAGACGTTTGTTGCGCCACATGAAAATTTTTTAATATCTTCTAAGTTTATCTCATCTTTAAAATGGCTTTTGGAGTACTCTGGCAAGCTAAGGCCTGTGTCATAGACAATTTTGTCAATCTGCTTTTTGCCCTCGGCAAAGTCAAATGGCGCTTCTGGAGCCAAAATCTGAAAAAAAACAAGACAAAGAAGCACTGCAAAAGCAATGGCCAAAACAATAAGCACCAATTTTTTTTCCATTAAAACCACCAAAATATTCAAGGCTGACTTGTTATTTTATTTGTATAACCTTATTTAAAAGGATTTCTATTTGCCATAAAACAAAAATTTTTATACTACAATGCACTTAAGATTTAAAGCAAAAAATGTAAAATGGTGAGCATATGAAAGCGTTAAAGGTTTTTGTGGCAGTTATTTTGGTTTTTTTATTCTATTTCTGTTTTGCGGAAACAAGGGTATATCCTTACGTTGAAATGTCAGTAAAGCCAAAAGCAGTTGATGTGAATGAGCCAATGCTAATAACCATAACTGGATATGATAATTATGACATTGAAATGATATCTCTTTACTATAACGGTGTGTGGCATGATTACGAATGCAAAGGCATACAAAAAGAGTGCTCAAATACTTGGGAAGTTAGGCAAAAAACACCTGGCTCATACCTTTATCACGCATACGCGATAGACAACGTTGGAATCTATACCCCAAAGTTGGTTTCTATAAGAGCCACGGTATATGAAGAAAGAGCAGACTATTTTGAGGCTGCTGTTGGAAATAAAAAAAGCATTGAAGTCAACAAAAAATTTGAAGAGGATGGTTATTATTATTATGATTTAAATATTGGGAAACCAATATACAGCATGACAATTAAGGCAACAGTGAGATTTAGGCAAGAAAATGGCTATGCAAGGTTTGTGCTAAGGGGCAGTGATGGCAAAGAATACTTAATTTACGAGATATACCCGCTTGTTTCTAAGTACAATTATGTTGAGGTTTCTGGCATATGCGAAGAAACATGCGCTCTTAATGGCATAATACCACAGACAATTAAAATTCAGAATGCTTATGCTGATGTGTACTTAAAAGAAATAAACTATGCCGAGTCTCCGGGACTAATAAGCGAAGGCGCGTATAAAGCATCTTTTGTAACACATGTCGAAAAACTCAAGCATGGCCAACAAATAGCAAAGATGGAAACTGCAAGTCAAAATATGAAAAATAAAGGTGCTTATTGGGTTGCAGGCATAACACAGCTTGCAATAACACCTTACCAAGAGAAGAAGAAGATTTTCGGTGGAGAAGTGCCTGTGTTCTATGGTGCTGAGTATTCTCTATATGGCACATTCCAATTGCCTGAACCAAAAAGAGCTTGTGAATGCGCAGAGGATTCTGAATGCTCTGGAGGTCAAACATGCGATGGTTGCAATTGCAAAAGCAATGAAGTAAAATGCGAAATAACAGATTATTACTGCGAAGGCGACGTTTTATACTGGAAGGACAGCTGTGGCAATAAAGGTATACAAAGCGATTGTGGTGCTGGTGGCGGGGTATGTGAAGGCAAAAACTGCGTTATAAAGCAACCCCCTTGCCAAAAAAAGACATGTGCAAGCTATTATGACGTAAAGTGTGGAACTTTAGACGATGGCTGCAATGGAACAATAACTTGTCCCAATAATTGCGGACCTGATAAAGAATGCCAAACAGTACTCGGCGAGGGGAATTGTATACCTAAAGCTGTGCAACCCAAGCCACCTGCTAATTGTCCTGGCTGCTATCAAACTGTTGAGGAGTGCAAAGCAGCAAATGGCGGAGGATTAACAAGCAGATGCAAGTGCAAAGAAGGCGTTTACTGCGAATTTGATACAACATGCAATTGCTATAAGTATAGCTCCTGTACTGAGAGTGTTTGTGGTGGAGGCGGTTGTACTCTAAAAAGCTGTGCAGTAGAATATAAAGGCAAATGCGGAACATTTCCAGATGGCTGCGGTGGGGAATTAAAATGTGAATGCCCATCTGGACAAACATGCAATAATGAAACAGGTCTATGTGAGGGCACACCCAGCGGAAACCAAGGTGGCGGCTCTGGTGGACAACAGCCAATCTGTGCAGATAGCGATGGTGGAAAGGATATATACACAAAGGGGGTTGTAGAATACAACGGAAATTATTATCCCGATATGTGCTCAAGCAGTGGCGGCATTATAGAGCACTATTGCGAAACCTCCGCATCTGGCTGTGACACTAACAGCGTTAAATATTACCAGTCAAGTTGCCCAACTGGCTATAGATGCATAGATGGTGCTTGCCAAAAGGATACTGGGCAACCAAGCACATGCACAGATAGTGATATGGGTAGAAATTATTACGTCAGAGGCACAACAACAGATCCAAAGGGATCTTATATAGATAAATGCTCAGCAGATGGCAAGACATTGTATGAGTATTATTGCGTATGGGACAACGCACAAATGGAAGAAAACCCGACACCTTACGACTATATTTGCAAAGACGGCGCATTTGTAGAGGCAAACCCATCTTCAAACTGCTCAGATAGCGATGGTGGAAGAGACATATACAAAAAAGGGACTGTAAACGAAAACGGAATTCTTTCAACTGATGAGTGCACTTGTGGTGGAAGCAAAGTCAAAGAATATTCTTGCAGCAAGGGTAGAACAGTTGTTGCAGAGGAATACTGCCCAACAGGATATACATGCAAAGATGGTGCATGTGTGCAAGGCTCTTCGCCAGAAGTGTGCAATGACAGCGACGGCGGAAAAAATTTCGATGCAAAGGGCACAGTAGTGTTTGGTGGACAAACATATGTTGATTTTTGCAATGGAAGTGTTGTGAACGAACATTATTGCGAAAGCAACCAAGGGCGGTCTACAACATATAATTGTCCATATGGCTGCTCTGATGGTGCCTGTCTGAGCAGCAGTTATGGCAGTGGAACACGAGGAAAGTGCACAGATAGCGACGGTGGCATTAATGGTTTTGTAAGAGGAACTGTTGAATATCAATCCACCATGGCCATAATATTAAGAGATTACTGCCAAGACAACAAAAGTGTCAAAGAATACTTCTGCCAAAATGACGAACCTCTGGAGACAATAGTACCTTGCCCAGACATATGTGAGAATGGAGCGTGCAAAACCAGCAGTAGCAGTGGAAGTGGCAGTGGAACACGAGGAAAGTGCACAGATAGCGACGGTGGCATTAATGGTTTTGTAAGAGGAACTGTTGAATATCAATCCACCATGGCCATAATATTAAGAGATTACTGCCAAGACAACAAAAGTGTCAAAGAATACTTCTGCCAAAATGAC
>JAOAJX010000002.1:85535-187089 GCA_026413945.1 Candidatus Iainarchaeum sp.
CGAACCTCTGGAGACAATAGTACCTTGCCCAGACATATGTGAGAATGGTGCATGTCGCTAAATATTAAGCATGGTGAATTTTTTTGAGAAAAAAGAATAAACTCAAGGAAATAGACCAAACAATGTATACGCTTCTGCTTCGCGAAAAGAAAAGGCAAATGCAAGGCCTTGAGCTTATTCCCAGTGAAAATTTTGTAAGTAAAGCTGTGCTTGAAGCTTTGGGCAGCGTTGCTACTAATAAGTACAGTGAGGGCTATCCGGGAAGGCGATATTATGGCGGAAATGAGATAATTGATGAAATAGAGTTACTTGCAATTGAACGCCTGAAAAAACTATTCTCTGCTCAGCATGCTAATGTGCAGCCATTAAGCGGTGCACCAGCGAACATGGCTGCTTTTTTTGCATTAATGGAACCTGGTGATAAGTTTATGGCCTTAAAGCTTGATATGGGTGGCCATCTTACGCATGGACATTTGGCAAACTTTTCAGGAAAGCTCTTCAAGCCTGTACATTACTTACTTGACCCAAAAACCGAGATGCTCGATTATGATGCCATTGAAAAATTAGCCATTGAAGAAAAGCCAAAACTTATCTTGGCTGGTTATACAGCATATCCACGTGCAATTGATTTTAAGAGAATAAAAGAAATTGCTGATAAGGTTGGTGCCTATTCAATGGCAGATATTGCACATATTGCTGGGCTTTGCTGCACAGGCGTGCATGAAAACCCTGTACCTTATTTTGATATCATTACCACGACTACGCACAAAACGCTCCGTGGTCCAAGGGGCGCAGCAATAATGTGCAAAGAAGAGTACGCGAAAAGTGTTGATAAGGCAGTTTTCCCTTTCTTGCAAGGTGGACCTCATGAAAATGTGATTGCGGCAAAAGCCGTAGCTTTCAAGGAAGCATCTACTGAAAAATTCAAAGAATATGCAAAGCAAATAGTCAAAAATTCTAGAGCATTAGCTGACGAACTTATTGCTCTCGGCTTTAGGCTAGTTTCCGGTGGCACAGACAATCATTTGCTGCTTGTTGATCTCACAAACAAGAAAATAAGCGGGGGCGAAGCCCAAAACGTTCTTGAAAAAGCAAAAATATACTGCAATAAAAATGCAATTCCTTATGACAAGCGCTCACTTTTTGATCCAAGTGGAATACGCTTGGGAACACCTGCGCTCACTACAAGAGGAATGAAGGAAAATGAAATGAGGGAAATTGCCTCTCTTATTGCTCGCGTGCTTGCTAAGCCACAAAGCGGAGCCAACATAAAAGAAGTGGCAAAAGAAGTACAGCAATTATGCCAAAGCTTTCCATTTTACTAATTAAGCAAAACTTTCTGGCTTACTTTTGCTTTCCCTTTTCATTTTTTTGAGCATTGTCTTCAACATGTTTCTCTGCTTCGCTCTTAGTTTTGTCAAAAACAGCCGCTGTTTCTTTATCAAAGAAAAGCAGGTATATAATTATGCCACCACCAACCAACAAAAGAATGCCAAATATGCTGAGAAAAACCAAAATGCCTGGAATAAGCATTCCGAAAATTACTGACACAAGACTCAAATAACGTGACCAGTTTTTGCCTTTGTATATGAATATTGCAGACAAAAGGCTTATTATTGAAATTATAAACATTAATGCACCAACAATTGTAAACGTTGTACCAAGCATGGGAAGTACATCCACTAATATTGCTTCTGTGTTTTTATCCTCAGTTTTTAGAAGTGCCATGAATTCCGGGTTTGATTCTAGCTCTCGAACCATTTGGTTGAATAGTTCATCTCCAGGCTTGAGCGAAGCTAGAATTGGCCCACTAAATATAAAAATGACTCCAAAAATGGCTAAAAATACAAAATGAATCGCTAATAAAATTATTGAAATAATCTGCCCTCTGGACAAAATTTGCATATTACAAAGTAATTACAATAGCTTTAAAAATCTCTGCTTTTTATATGTGCAGTAAGTTTAATAAACCCCTAAAACTATCATTAGTAAGATCTATATGCTCAAAGGCAGGGGCAAACTTCTATTGTTGCTTATTTTTGCGTATTTTGGCTTAGCTTCAGCAAGGGTTTCTATAAGCGATACGAATGTTATCATAACAGACACAAACAAAGTAACGTTGCATGTTGAATGTTATGATGAGAATGGCAACAAAGTAAGCTCAAGCACAAATGTTAGATATTCGATATATGAAGAGACCAACTGCAATGATATCAATTATATTATCTCCCAGTCAACAGTCGGATGCAACACATCGGCAGACATTGGTGAATATGGGCCAGGATTACATTGTTTAGTTATTGAGACGGTTGGAAGTGAAGCTTATATTCACACAACTTTTTTTAACATAAACAAGCCAAGAGTGGATTATACAAGCATTGACGAAGGCGGTGTTTTGACTGCAATTTTGGTTGTTCTGATGTTATTTACAGTTTTAAGCGTTAAAGATAAAGGTAAAGAAGGCCGGTAGGAGGAGCACAGCGTATAAACTCGCTTTTAGGTTTTGCGATAAGTAAATTGGCTTGCTGAATTATTGTATTTGGGAGTCGCCAAGGCAAACAAAATTGTTTACTTGAAATCAGTGATCCTCTTCTGAAGTTTAGATTCCAGTGTTTTTATTGCTGGATCCCATAAAGATCTTGCAAATGGTGGCAGTTTGCCATTTTCCTCAACATATTTTTCTATAAATTTTTTTGTAGCCGGATCATGCCAATATCCTGAGCCAATATCGCCATATTTATTGACATATTCTGAAATCTCCGCGTCTCTTTCAACCTTTGCAAGTATAGAAGCTGCGCTCACAACAGCATATTTGCTGTCTGCGAAATGCTCTGACTTTATAAGAGGTCTGTAACTAAGATATTTTTGAATTCTTTTTCCATAATTTTCTTGAATTACATCTGGAGCATCAACAATAACAATCTCTGGCCTTGGCCTTAATTGTTCTATTATTTGTGCAGCTTTAAATGCTTCAATCTCGTTGAGTGATTTTGTTGGCATAAGATTATTAAGTTCAGCTGCGCTTATTTTTACTATTGCGTAATCCTGAACAATATTTTTTATTTTTGAAAACATTGAGCTTCTCTTTTTTGGGCTCAGCTCTTTGGAATCTCTAACTCCAAGTTCAATAAGCTGCTCCTCTTGCTCTTTGCTTGCGAGTGCGCCACAGATAACTAAAGGGCCTAACACGGGGCCACGACCTGCTTCATCTATGCCAGCAACAAAAATTTTCTTCATTGAAACAAATCACTTTGATTAAATTTAAAAATGCTTCATTGGAAGATATTTAGTGCTGATTAACATGGAAGGTATCATAAAGAACTATCGACGTGGCCGAAGGACGCAAAACACAAGGCAGGCAATAATATTACTCCCCGGGGTAGATAAGAAAGCCAAAGCATATGCCTTTATGGGAAAAAAGGTCGAGTACAAAACAGAATGTGGTAAAAAAATCTGTGGGAAAATAGTAGATGCGCATGGCGATAAGGGTGCTGTCCGTGCAATATTTGAGAAAGGCCTGCCAGGCCAAGCGATAGGAAGCAAAGTTTTAATACAAGGTTAAGAACTATTTCGCATTTTGAAGAGTTTTAGTTTTACACTAGTAAGAGCCAAAGAAGTTATTGTAAGATTAGATAATTGAAAATAACTAAAAATTAACCAATCTTTGTGGGAAATGCTCTGTTTACTTGATCAACCGTGCGATCGCACTTACGGCACATTTCATACAAATCCTTGCAATAGCGCATATTTCCCCACGCTTTTTTGATCTCCTCTGCACTTGCGTTTTTTGCCCTTAAGTCATCATATAGATTGCCGTAATAAGCGATCATTTCCTTTAAAGCACTCTCGACTTCCTTGCGCTCTGACTCATCATTTTTTATTGTTCTTCGCGCGTAGCATAGGGGGCATTTCTTTTTACATATCTTTACTAGTACTGAAATCCTATCGTCCATAGTATTCTATTTATGAGGCATGGTTTTTTAAAGCATCAAGAAATAGTGTTATGCGCATACATTTAAAAATAGGAAAAATTAAAAAGAAAAAAGTTGCTTATGCAGCCACATCTATGCCAAGTTCTTTTTTAAGTTCTCTATATCTGTTTCTTATGGTAACTTCTGTTACGCCAGCCACATTAGCAACTTCTTTCTGTGTCCTGCGCTCAGCCAATAGCAAGCTCGCTATGTAAACTGCGGCCGCCGCTACGCCTGTAGGGCCGCGACCGCTTATAAGGCCTTTCTTTATCGCCTTTTCTATGATCTCTCGGCCTTTCTCTTGAACTTCGCCGCTTAGGTTAAGCTCTGTTGCAAACCTTGGTATGTAATGCACAGGGTTTGTCAAAGGCACGTCAAACTTTAGCTCCCTCACAAGGAACCTATAAGTTCTGCCTATTTCCTTTTTTGTCAATCCTGATGCCTCAGCCATTTCGTTGAGGGTTCTCGGAACCTGATATGTTCTACAGACAGCGTAGAGGATTGCTGCAACAACTGCTTCAATAAGGCGTCCCCTTATGAGTCCTTTTTCAACGGTTTTTCTATAAAGGAGGGCTGATGCTTCAACCAAAGACTCGGGGATGTTTAGGTAGCTAGCTATTCTTCGCAGCTCAGTCAACGCGATGCTTAAGTTTCTTTCCATAGATGAGCTTACTGAAGTGCGCTTATGCCACTTTATAAGCCTATACATTTGGGCTTTACCTTGAGTTGAAAGCTTGTTCCCGCGCAAATCTCTTCCTTTCCTGTCTATCATAGTAACAAGACCTTTATTGAGCTTTACATACTTTTTAGGAGATCCAGCTCTTGCACGTTTTTCAAATTGGTCAGAATCAAATGAACGCCAATCTTTGCCTAAGTCAATAAGATCTTCTGAAATTACAAGGCCACATTTGCCACAGATTACTTCGCCTCTGCTTTCATCCTTCTTGAGCTTTGTTGATCCACATTCTGGGCACTTTGTTGCTTCCACAAAATCACCTTCCCATACACCCAACTCAAAAATAATATTTCAAAATCTAGTCCAAAAATTTGCCTCGAAAAAAGATAACTTTATATAAGTAACTGCTGCGTACCTACTATTTAATACTATCGTTTTAGAATTCAGAACCTGCTGGGCATAAAAAATGGCAAAAAGCACGAAATTTATGCTTAATGCTTACAAAACCGGTTTTTTGCGTGGGCAAATTATTTTAACTTCTACGATACACACAAAATATAGGGCATTATGGCAAAAATATACAAAAAAGATTCTTCTGTTGCTTATGAGCTTCCAGATGAGATTGCTTCAGGTCTTGGCCTTAGCCAGAATTCAGATTACGAGCTTGTGGAGCTAAGTCCTGGGTCTTATGCGCTGATTGAAAAAAAATTTCCTGGTGAAATATCAAGGCATACTGAAACAGACAAGAAAATCTTCAAAATGATTGAAGAAAAGTCATATGCAGAAAGAGTGGAAGGCAAGTTTGAGAAGCTTTTAAGCAGCGAAGAACTAAAAAGATTTAAGGAGCTTTTAAAAGAAGGCAAGATCGTTCTTTACAAATCATCTGACAAGTATAAAAAAGCAATATACAAGCTTTCAAGTGGGCTTGCGAGTGGAATTGCAAGTGTTGGCAAAGAGGTGGGCAAAAAAATAATGGAGACGTCGCAGAGCATAGAGGAAGCCGCCGCAAGAGCCAAAATGGAGCAAAAAAAAGAGGAAGCTTCAGAAAGTCCTACTCAAATTGAAAATAGAGCCATAAAGGAAAAGATAACCTATAGTGCAAGTGACGCTGATTACAAGAAAAAGCAATATAGCGGTGCGCCGAGCAAAATTGCAGAAAATTTGGTTGTTCCGAGTACTGAAGAAACAAGACTTATTAAGCAAGAATATGCGATAGTAAGGGATGAAAATGTGGCAAAAGCTTTATCTGCAAGGCTCAGCGATGATATAAAGCGAAAAGAAGTCTTGGGAATAAAGACATTTGACGGTGAATATTTTATAATTAAGAGGCCTCTTTACGACAAGTGTTCGCCAATAATATTACAATATATAATAGCGCACAACACATGCACCATAGAGGCTATCTCAAATGACCTTGGGTTGGATAAGGATTTAGTAAAAATAGTGTGTGAGTTTTTAAGAGAAAGCGGTGAAATTACGGAAAGAAGAAAAGGAATATATGAATACATAAGTTAGGTGTTTTGATGCATGCGATGCTTCCGATAATTTCAGGAGAGGAAGCAAGCATAGAAATATTTGGAAAAATTTCAAAAGGCATAAAAAAGTTAACAGTTCTAATTGTTGTTGACACTGAGATTAAAAAAACATCTTATGAAGCTACAAGCTTTCTTTCAGAAGCGCAGAGAAAAGCAGAAGAGATTTGCGAAGCCTTTGGAAAAAAGAGGAAATCCTGCGAAGTGATTGTAGAATGGGGTGACCCTATAAGCAAAATCGATAGGAATGCAAGGCTAAAAGGCGTTAGAAAGATTTTCATAGTTGAAAGTGAAAGTGAATTTGTGAAAAAGGCAGTTGAGGAGCTCAAAAAAAGAAAGGAATATGCTGTTGAGATAATAAAGACTAAATAATCATAGACAAATAAAAATAAATAGACATTTATTCTAATTATGGCAAGGTGTCGGTATGGATTTTGATGTTTTTGGGCCTGAGTTCTCATTGACAGTTTATAATCCAAAGGTTGGTCTTAAGGGTTTTGTTGTTATAGACAACACAGCTTTGGGTCCTGGAAAAGGAGGTATAAGGCTTACTACAAGTGTCACGCTTGAAGAAGTTGCAAAGCTTGCAAGAGGCATGACATGGAAATGTGCAATGGCTGATCTTCCTTTTGGTGGTGCCAAGGCAGGGATTGTTGCAGATTCTGACTTTATGACAAAAGAAAGAAAAGCAGAACTTATAAAGGCCTTTGCAGAAAAGCTTGATGGGATAGTACCGCAGAGATACATTGCTGGCCCGGATATGAACACAACACAAGAAGAAATGCGAGTTTTTGCAGAAACCCTAAAAACAGAAAAAGCATGCACAGGCAAACCAAAAGAAATGGGCGGCTTGCCGCATGAGCTCGGAAGCACTGGGTTTGGCGTTTTTCATGCAGCAAAAATTGGGGCTGAATTTGCAGGCATTGAAATTGCAGAGGCCAAAGTCGCAATAGAAGGCTTTGGAAATGTTGGTAGTTTTGTTGGAAAATTTCTTAACGAAGCTGGTGCAAAGCTTGTTGGCATATCAGATATAAAAGGCCTTGTTTTCTGCGAAGATGGGCTAAACTACGAAAAGCTTATGGAAGCAATTAAAAACACTCGCTCGGTAACTGGCTATGATGGTAATGCTAAGTTGATGGACAAGCATGAGATAATAGGCCTTGATGTCGACATATTAGTAACAGCTGCTGTACCTGACCTAATAAAAATCAACGAGATTAATGTAGTGAAGGCAAAACTTATAGTAGAAGGTTCAAATATTCCAATGACTCAGGAAGTTGAAGAAGCATTAGCTGCCAAAGGCAAGGTAATAATTCCTGACTTCGTTGCTAATGCTGGTGGTGTTATATCAAGCTATGTTGAATATAAAGGCGGAGATGCTAATGAAATGTTTAAGATTGTCAAAAAAAAGATTACCAACAATACTAAGTTAGTTTTGGAGCGTGCTGGAAAAAAAGGAAATACAAGGGCGGTAGCAAACGAAATTGCAAAGGAGCGAGTGCTTAAGAAATGCACATGGTGCAAGATTTAAGCATTTCTCTTACTTCATTGCTTTTGTTTTTTTCTTTTTCCAAAGACAATCTTTGTTGCAATTGGCTCTTTCTCTTTTACCTTCTTTTGGTGCTCCTTGAGGAAGCCATTTAAAAACTCTATTGTAAGCTTTTTTGTTTCTCCACAAAGACGAGCGCCTTTTTTGCATGAGAAAACTATTTCCTGCAATTCTTGCGTGTTTGGATAGTGGAACTTCAATATTTCGCAAACTTTGCATATTTCTGGCTTTCCGCCGAGCTTTCTTTGCATTTCAGCAGTTTCTCTGCCTCCAGTAAAAGCATTTGATATTTTAGCTTTAACTACTTCTGGAGAATCGTTTAGGAATATGGCACTATCAGGCATTGAACTGCTCATCTTTGTGCCTTGCAAAAGACCTGATTGGTGCATTATATGAATAAAGGATGGCACTTCCATATTATAAGGAAGCCGTTTCGCAACATCCCTTGCAATCCTTGCATGTGGATCTTGATCTATTCCTATTGGCGTAATGCTTGGCATTTTTCCCTCAAAATCTTCAAGTTGAGGATGCAAAATGTCGGCGTATTGCAAAAGCGCTGAGCCCATCTTGCCGAGATCTACATGGCCATATGTTGCTTCAAATGCCCTTTTTGTTATCTTTTTGCTTATCTCAAAAGCTAACTCATAATAGCGCGGCTCATAGCAGCTCTGCAAGTAGATATCCTCTTCGTCAAGACCTAATGCTAGAAGATGCGCAATGTTATTTGCAGCAATTTTTCTTGCTTGATCCATAGTTTCAATATTTTCTCTGCTAGCATATGCCTCAATATCTGCGATGCAAAAATAGTTTCTAGCACCAAGATTTTTGAAAACTAGGAAAAGGTCTATCACTGCTTTATGGCCAAGATGCATGTTGCCGCTTGGTGCAAGACCAGTAATGTTAATGAATGGCTGCCCTTTTTTTATGCAATTTGCAATCTTTTCAAAATCCCTTTGGCCAACAACTATGTTGCGCTCTAAAAGATAATGGTTCAAAAGCTTTTTCCAAGAATCTTTAAGCTGTGAGACCCCAAACTCCTTGAAAAGAGCTTCTGAATCGAGCTGCTTTGAAGACCAAGGGTCAAATTTCTGCATATTGCATCACATGTATCTTTTAAATTAATTTGTAAGCATTTTAATTTAAAAACAGAAGGCAGGTGTCAATATAAGCAAAAAACCAGAAAAAGTTGCAATACTTTTAGAAAACAAAGCAATAGTGGAAAATCCAAGGTTTAGGGATGAACTTTTGCAAGAATCTTTTGGTGAATTAATAGAAAGGAAGCTTGTTCTTGACCTCAACGAAGCGCTGTATCTCCTCAAGAAAGGTAGAATAAAAATTAAACATGGAAAAAAAGACTTGACAGAAGAAACACTCTTAAATATGGGGATTTCGGAGGATAAAAGATTTTACACAAAATATCTTGTTTTCGAGGATTTGCGCAGCAAAGGTTACGTTGTAAAAACTGGCTATAAATTTGGCTTTGATTTTAGGGTTTACCCAAAAGGCAAAAAACCAGGTGAAGCTCACACGCAATATGTTGTAAATGTTTGTAAACAAAATGATGTTTTTAAAATGCATGAAATGAGCAGAATGATCCGCCTCAGTGGCAATATTAATACTTTATTAGTACAAGCAGTAGTTGACTCTGAAAACCACATCAACTATTACCAAATAATACGTTCCCAGCCATAAACAAAAAGATAAGTAAAGACAAAAAGAAAAAATAAAGGGCTTTTACAAATCAAAGCCCCTAAGTGTTTTTCTGCCGTTTTCTTTGGCTCTTTCAACTGCTTTGTCAAGTTTGTACTGAATAACCTTATTAAGGCCATCGAAGAAGTCACCAGCAATCCTTATATCTTTGCTCTTGGCATATTCCTTTATTTTGGATTTAACCACATAATCCTCCATCTAATCGCCTCCTTTTTGAAGAACATTGTTTATATGTTTAAAAAAATGCACAAACCTATATTTAAACCTATGGGATAAGAGTTTTATAGGAAAAATTAAAAAAGTGATGTTTTGGCACGAACGGTATTGCAAAGAGCTCAAAAAGTTGAAAATATTGGTTCTTTAAGCTGCTTCTTATCGCTTTTCTGATTTGAAACTAATTTTGATTCAATTAGTTGTGGCTCCTTAAAATTGCGCCTCAAGCCTGAAATTAGTTCAAGTATTGCTTTTCTAATATCTTCGCCCTTTCTTCCTTCTGCAGCCTTAAGTGGGGTGATAAAATACTCTGGCATACTGCTTGAAAGCCAATTACTAAAATCATGGTTAGATGCATGGTGCTCCACTGAGTTTATTGGTGCTTTTGCAATTGCTTGTTCAAACTCTGCCAAATTGCCTGCCTTAAGGTCGCAATACCAGAAGTAAAAGACAGGCAGCTGTTTGCCAAAGAAATCTTCTTTTTGAACAGCTGCGCTGCCTTTATCACGCACCTCTAAAGCTTTGTTTTCCAAAGGGGGGGCTTCAACTGCTTTAATTTCCTTTTTGGCATTTTCTTCCGGTTGTGTGCCTTTCATTCTTTTTGTAACCTGTAATGGCTCTTCTTTTGGCTCAGGCACTGCTTTTTTTGGTTTATTTTTTTCAATTTCCAACTCTTTAAAGTCAATTTCTTCGTGAATTTGCTCCTTTTTAGGTAAATCCTTTTTCTGTGATTTGCTCTCAAGAGCTCTTATTTCTTCTGCGAGACGTTCAAGCTCTTTTGTCTCATCAATAGTATTTCCTTTGTTGCTGAATAGTCCAATTGCTTTGCGCATTTCCTCTTTTTTCTTTTCAAGGTCGCTTTTCCTTGTAAAAGGAAGTATGATATCTTGAATACCCAAATTTCCACCACCGAGAATTTAACATAATAGATACTAAGTAATATTTAAACTTTTGCAATTAGGCATTAATTATGGCCTTACCAAAAGGTTACAAAGCACCTCCGCACTACACCCAAAGAATGCTAAAAGAAAGGATAGCAAGAATTAAGGAGAGGGAGCAAAAGTTAAGAAAGCGTTACGAGGATAAGTTCAGAGCTATCCCAAAGCTTAGACTGGTACCAGCGATGGAGGAGATAAAAAGAATTGTCACACAGTCGCAAAGGCCTTACATTGTTGCCATTTGTGGCCCAAGCACTTCCGGAAAAACAAGCTTTGCGAAGAGGCTTGCAAGAGACCTCAACGCAGGTTTAATATCAACAGATTCTTACTATAAAACAATAGATTATGTTGCAAAGCTGCCGCTTTATTTCGATGATGTGCGCTCTGTTGACATAAGATCAATTGCAGAGGCCATGAAAGAATGGAAGATGGGAAAAAGCATCATAGTTCCAGTGCATGACCCAATAAAACATGAAAATGTGGGATCAAAAGTTGTGCCACACACTGGAATCCTTATCTTAGAAGGCATAGTTGCATTCCATCCAAAGTTGATTAAGTTTGCCGATTTAAAGGTATATTTTGAGTCTTCTCCGCAAAAGCGCCTTAAAAGGAAATATAGAAGAGATGTTAAAGAAAGGGGCAGGAGCATAGCATATGCCAGGGATAGATTTTATTCAACGGTTGAAGAATCTAGGCTCCAGTATATGGAACAGCAAAGACACAAAGCAAATCTAATTGTGCTAGCATAAAAATTATATTAAAAATATTACAAATACAAGATTTTATTATGCCGTCATACAGATTACCAAAACATTTTTCTCAAAGGGCACTAAGAAAAAGAAAACTTGAAATAAAAGCTAAAGAAGAAAGAGTTAAGAAAAGGTATGAAAGCCTTGTCTCGAATATTCCGCGCTATAGGCTAACAGAAGGTTTCTATGAGCTGAAAAGAAGGATTGGAAGCATGCAAAAGCCAACAGTTGTTGTTCTTATATGCGGCACAATGGGCTCAGGAAAAACATCATTTACAACGAGGCTTGCAAAGGAGTTTGGCGCAGCAGTCATTTCAACTGACTTATATTTTAGGGAGCAAAGCGTGGCTGAAAAATACCCGCTCTATTATGACGATCCGCGTGCAGTTAAGCTTGATCTAATGGCGGAGCATATAAAAGGTTGGCGTGAAGGTAAGCCAATAACTATGCCGGTACATGACCTTGTCACACACAAAGAACTTGAGCCAAAGCAAATACCTCACACAAGAGTGCTTTTTGTTGAAGGAACTATGGCCTTTCACCCTAGAATAAGACATCTTGCAGACATAAGGGTTTACTTTGAGTCTTCACCCAATAAAAGGTTAAAGAGACGTTACAGAAGGGATGTTAAAATCAGAGGTAGGACCACTGCATATGTGCGCGATAGGTTTTATTCAACGCTCGAGCCAGCAAGAATAGCACTACTCGAGCAGTGGAAGCACCACGCTGACATGATTATAATTACATAGGGTTGGTTATGAGAAAAAAAGATTTTGCTAAAAATGCTTTTGATGAGCACCTTCTTGTGCTGAAAAAAATAGCTGAGCCAAAGAGCTTACAAAACATAAGGTTTTGCGCAAAAAAAATAGCCGATTGTTTCAAAAGAGGAAACAAGGTGCTTATCTTTGGAAATGGTGGATCAGCAGCAGACTCAGAACATTTCGCAGCAGAGTTGATTGGAAAATTGACGAAAAAAAGGAAGCCTTTGCCAGCCATTGCATTACCAAGCTGCGCACCAATTATTACAGCAATATCAAATGACTTCGGTTTTGAAGATGTATTTTCAAGACAACTTGAGGCCCTTGCAAAAAAAGACGATGTTGTGATAGCTATAAGCACTTCTGGCCTATCGAAGAATGTTATAAAAGGAGTCCTAAAGGCCAAAGAGAAAGGAGCATATACTATAGCGATAACATCAGTCAATGGCAGGCTTAAGAGCATTGCCGACAATTCAATTTGTATAGATTCTAAAAATACTCAGCGGATACAAGAGATGCATATCTTTGTTATCCATTTGCTTTGTGAGTTTACACAAGAGTTATGTAAAAAAACAGCATAAAACATGAAGTATTAAATTTAGTATCACTCTAATTATAAGATGCCTCTAAAAAGGGAACTGACGCTAGTTGAAGCGCTTTTCAGCGGCATAGGAATCATAATAGGCGCAGGCATATATGCAATAATAGCTCAAGCAGCTTCTATTGCAGGAAATGGAATTTGGCTTTCTTTTGTTTTTGCGGCTTTTGTCGCAGCAACCGCTGGATTAAGTTATGCGGAACTTTCATCAATGTTTCCTAAAGCTGGTGCAGAATATGATTACATAAAGCCAGCATTTGGACATAGATTTGCTTTTATTGTTGCTTGGCTTGCAATATTTGCCTCTTTTGTTGGCATTACCACGGTAGCGATGAGTTTTGGTGGCTACATTTCAGCAATATTCTGCCTCAGTTGCACTTTGGGAATTCAAGAAAATCCGAACATTGCTAATTTTGATTGGCTTTTCTGGGCTGCTATGCTCATAATTTTCTCTGCATTGGTTCTATTAACGGGTGTTAAAAAATCAGCCGAATTGGCTGTTGCTATTACTACACTGAGCATAGTTGGGCTTCTCATAGTTATCGGCATGGGTTTACCTCATGCTACAAAGGTTGATCTTTTCGAAATTAAATCTATTGGTGGGATTTTTAGCGCGGCTGGTTTGGTCTTTTTTGCTTATATAGGTTTTGAAGAGATAGTGCGCTTATCCGAGGAAACGAAAAATCCTGAAAAAAACATACCTTTGGCGGTTTTACTTTCAATATTACTTACATCAATATTATATGTTCTTGTATCTATTTCAGTCCTTGGATTGGTTGAGGCTGAAGAGCTTGCCTCAACTCAAAACCCAATGGCTGTTGTGGGGGGCATAGTTTTCGGAAGAGAAGGCCATCTTTTGCTTTCACTGATAGCTCTTTTTGCTACCTCAAGCACTGTGCTTTTAATAATGCTTGCAACCTCAAGGATACTTTATGGGATGAGCAGCGAGGGGGCGCTGCCATCATTCCTTCAAAAAGTATCTAAAAATGGTGTTCCTAAGGCAGCTGTCTTTACAACTGCACTAATATCGATGGCTTTTCTTTCTTTTGCCTCAATAGAATTTGTTGCAAGCACAGTTAACTTTTCTATTTTCCTTATATTCCTAATTGTAAACTTCGCACTTATTAACTTGAGAATGAAGCTACCTGCTAAGCACAGGCCTTTTAAAGTGCCTTTCAGCCTTGGCCCTGTGCCTTTGCCAACATTCATTGGAATTATAGTCACAATGCTTTTATTATTAAGCATAGATCACGAAGCAGTACTTTTCGGGACTATTGCTTTAGGCTTTGGTTTCTTATTATCTATTTTTTATACCTAGGTTTAGCATAAGGTGTTTTAATTTTTTTGTTTCTTTGTGCTCTTCTCTCTAAACGTCGCCTTACAAGTTTTTCTTTTATAAGAAGATCTCCACAAATTTTTTTATCAACAAAAGCCATCTTGGGATTAAGAAGCAGTCTTAAGTTGTTTATAACTGTTTGTACACAACCTGTGCTAATTTCACCACCTGCTCTAAGAACAAAATCTCTGCTAAGGGCAACTTTTTTTCTAGCAATTATGCTCACTAATCTTTCACAATCTTGCTTAAGCTCATTCAAGCCGGGAGAATTTATTACGATAAGGCGCCTACCAAGAATTTTTTTTGCAAATCCTATTAATCTCATGGCATCATTGAATTCGGAATTCTTCAACAGAGTTTTGTCTTTTTCTATTATTGCTTTATAGTTTCTTAAGCCCATGGGGACTGCAAATATTGCTACCATTGCTTTGGGGTTTTTTGCTGCTTCAATAATTGCACGGCCATAAATTGCAAACATGGCTTTCCTATAGCGCTCCCAATCAATAGCTTCTTGGTGACCCTTCGAGTAAAGATTCTTTGTTAATTCAATGGTGCGGTGCTTTTGCAAGCCAAATTCGGTTGCGTAATTGAGCCAGTTTGGATGTACAAGAACAAGAAGCTCATTGTAAGGCCCTTTGTGATCTGTCTCCATTGTAATTTATCCGTTTAAAAGTTATTAAAAAGGTTTTTTCTGCTAGGGCTTTTCCCAGATGCTTTTTTCTCTAGTAAGAGCAAGAGTGAAAAACCAAACAATGCGGAGATAATTATCAAAAGATAATTATCCGGCTGTGAAGCAATAATCTTTTCAACCGGCACTCTAAGAGAGCCGAGCACGAGCCCGGCAAGAGATGCAAAAACGCGCGCCTTGTGTCTTTTCAGCATCAATGCTAAGAGTTTAGAGAAACCAATTAGGCCTATAAGCATTCCCATTGAGCAGTAAACAAGTGGCGGCAAATCTAATCTGTTTAAAGCATCAAGCAAATACTCATATTGCCCAAGAACTACTAAAACATATGCACCTGAGATGCCTGGCAAAAGCATTGTGCATGCGGCAGCGATACCTGATAAAAACAAAACCATTGGGCTGTGATCTATCAGCAATGTTGGTATAGAAACAAAGAAATAAGCAAATAATAAAGATGCGAAAAATATTAGGAAAGTTGCGATTGAGTCTTTTTTTGAAATATTTACTACTAAAGCTTGTCTTATGACTAAAGCTACAGATCCAGCAACAAGACCAAAGAAGAATGAATAAGTGAGGGCGGTATAGTTCTCAAGCATGACCTTTACAAAACCAGCCGTAAGCAAAAAAGATAAAAGAATGCCGCTAAGCAACGGTAAAAAAAATTCAAAATCTATTTTGGAGAATCCGGCACTCAAGTTGTTTATAGCATATATGAGGCGCTCATATATTCCTGTTATTAATGCAATTGTTCCGCCTGAAATTCCTGGCAATATATTGGCGGCACCCATTAAAACTCCTTTCAGGAATATGCTAAAAAACTCGCGTAAGGCCATAAAATCCACTAAAAACTTAAAACCACTCATTTTTTAAATAGTTGGCAGGAGAGATTAATAAAAAAAGTGAAAAGGAAGATGGGTTGTGAGGCTGATTCTAAGTTTGTTGGAAAGCCATATTTTGGGAAAAATTATGCTGAAATGGGCTTTAAATGCTTCTTTGCTTTTAACACCCAAAAAGGAGTTAAAAGGGTTGCATTTAAACCCTTTTCAATAGTGTAAAGGAGTGAGAAAATGCAAGACAAATTTGGCAGAACTCTCTACAAGGCAATCTGCAGCGAATGCGGAAAAGAGACCGATGTGCCATTTCAGCCGGACGGCACAAGGCCGGTCTATTGTAGAGACTGCTTTATGAAAAGAAAAGGCGGCAACAGAAGGTTTGATAGGAGAAGGGAGTAGAGCTTTTTTTGGCTTAAAATCCTCAAAATCCTATCCTTTTTTTATTTTTTATTTTTCAAATTATTATAGCTATTTTGTGGAGGTGGGCTTATGCCTAAAAATAGCAAAAACAAGGTAGTAGTCTATTCTACGCCTACTTGCCCTTATTGCATCATAGCAAAGAAATTCCTAAAAGAAAATGGCGTAGATTACGTTGAATACAACGTTGCTGCAGACAAGGAAAAAGCAATGGAAATGTATGAGAAAAGCGGCCAGCTTGGAGTTCCTGTTATTGATATAAATGGCAAAATAATTGTTGGTTTTGACAAAGGAGCAATACTCAAGGCACTTTCAGCATAGGTGTCCTTATGGCAAAGTCAAAGAAAATTATAATTATGGGCGCGGCTGGACGCGACTTCCACAATTTCAATATTTTTTTCAAAAATAATCCAGAATATAGGGTTTTAGCATTCACGGCTACGCAAATACCTTACATTGAAGGTAGAAAATACCCTCCAGAGCTTGCTGGAAAGCTTTACCCTAAAGGAATACCAATATTTGGAGAAGAGGACTTGCCTAAGCTTATCAGTGAGTACAATGTTGATGCAGTAGTGTTCTCTTACTCAGACGTTTCGCACAATTATGTAATGCAAAGGGCAGCACTTGTTAATGCCTGCGGAGCATCTTTTTGGCTTCTCGGTGCAAAACAAACCATGTTGAGAGCCAAAAAGCCTGTAATAGCAGTGTGTGCCGTGCGTACTGGTTGTGGAAAAAGCCAGACAACTAGGTATGTGTGTGAAATACTCAAAAAAATGGGCAAGAAGGTTGCAGTTGTAAGGCATCCAATGCCATATGGAGATCTAAAAAAGCAGGTTGTTCAAAAGTTTGAAACCTACTATGATCTCAATAAGCACAAATGCACGATAGAAGAGCGCGAAGAATATGAACCACACATAGAATCAGGCAACATTGTTTTTGCAGGTGTTGATTACGGCAAGATACTTAAAGAGGCTGAGAATTGCGCAGATGTTATCTTGTGGGATGGTGGCAATAACGATCATAGCTTCTATTTTGCCGATCTTTATATAACGGTTGCAGACCCTCACAGAGTTGGACATGAGCTATCGTATTATGCGGGCACAACAAATGTTATGCTTGCTGATGTTTTCGTTATAAATAAAGAGGATACAGCAAGCAAAGAAAATATAGATAATGTTGAAAAAAATCTTAGATGTGCTAATCCTAAAGCAAAAATAATACACTGCGAATCACCTGTAAATGTCAAAAATCCAGATCTAATAAAGGGCAAAAGGGTTCTTGTAATAGAAGATGGCCCAACGCTCACCCACGGTGAAATGAAGTATGGCGCAGGAATTGTTGCTGCAAAAAGATTTGGAGCAAAAGAGATTGTAGATCCAAGAAGGTATGCCGTGGGTGAGATCAAAAAAACATTTGAAAAATATCCTTTAATAGGAGCTTTGCTTCCGGCAATGGGATATTCTGAAAAGCAGATTAAAGACTTGGAAAAGACAATAAATAGCTGTGATTGCGACTCAGTTGTTGTGGCAACACCAATAGATCTTGGCAGGTTACTTAGAATAAACAAACCGTATACAAGAGTTACATATGAGCTAAGAGAAAAATCAGGCCAAAAATTAAGTGAATTAGTTGCAAACGCAATTGGAAGGTGTAATAAGTGATATCTGTTATTGTTCCAACGCTTAATGAGGAAAAATTCATTGAAAAGACATTGCTTGCACTCAAAGACCAAACAATGCCAAAGAATGAGTATGAGATAATAGTAAGCGATAGCTCAAGCAGTGACTCTACAGTGGAAATAGCAAAGTCACTTGCAGACAAGGTTGTTGTTTGTGAGCGCATAAGCGCTGGTTACGGGCGCAATTTTGGCGCAAAGCACGCAAAAGGCAGTAAGCTTGCATTTGTGGATGCAGATACAATTGTGTCACCGAGTTATATTGAAGGCGTAAAAGAAGCGCTTGATAAGGGCATAGCTGCCACGGGACCTATGAGAGCTCTTGAAAAAGACAGCTTAAAGATAAGGGCTTTTTACAGATGGTGGAGCTTACAATCAAGAATATCCATTCTTACAAAAAAGCCGATATTTCCTGGCTTCAATTTTGCTGTCACAAAAAAGGCATTTGAAGATGCTGGCGGTTTCAGACCTGACCCGATAACAAACGAGGATATAGACCTTTCATTCAAGCTTGCAAAAAAAGGGCGACTTGTTTTCAGCAAAAAAATGCTTGTTTATACATCTACAAGGCGGCTAAAGGAGATAAGCATCCCACAATATGTAATGAATGCTGTTGATTTTGCACTTTTTAATAGATCTAGGCATTGGAAAGAGCACAGAAAAGATTATGAAAAATAGGAATCAAAATGGTTTTATGCGCGAAAAAATTTCCGTTATTGTTCCAACGCTTAATGAGGAAAAATTCATTGAAAAGACATTGCTTGCACTCAAAGACCAAACAATGCCAAAGAATGAGTATGAGATAATAGTAAGCGATAGCTCAAGCAGTGACTCTACAGTGGAAATAGCAAAGTCACTTGCAGACAAGGTTGTTGTTTGTGAGCGCATAAGCGCTGGTTACGGGCGCAATTTTGGCGCAAAGCACGCAAAAGGCAGTAAGCTTGCATTTGTGGATGCAGATACAATTGTGTCACCGAGTTATATTGAAGGCGTAAAAGAAGCGCTTGATAAGGGCATAGCTGCCACGGGACCTATGAGAGCATACAAAACAGATAAATTAAAGCACAGGATTTTTTATAGGGCTTGGAGTGGCCTCACAAGATTTACAGTAATGATTCAATATCCTTTAGTGCCTGGGTTCAGCATGGCTGTAAAAAAAAGCGTTTTTGATGATGTAGATGGCTTCAGAAAAGACAAGGTTACAACAGAAGACTATGAGTTTTGCATGCGAATAAAAAAGCACGGCAGTTTTGTTTTTAGCAATAAAATGCTAGTGCATACATCAGCTAGAAGGTTCGAAGAAATTGGGTACCTGCCTTATATAGCGAATGGTATTAACTTCCTTCTATTCAAAAAAAGCTGGACATGGGAAAAGCACCGCAAAGATTACAGCAAGTGATTTATCAGCGCTTAAGTTTTGGAATTTGTGTATTTATAAAGCCAATAACATCCATATCAGTTATCCTTGAAGCGCCAGGGCGATTTTCAAGTATTTTCAAGGCAAGTTCTATGTCTCCTCTTGAATAACCATCCCTAACAAGATTATCAATAAAATGTTGTCTGATTAGTTCACTGCCACCATATCTATACTGCTTGCCACCTTGCCTTATCTTAAGTTCCAGCCTTCTAAGTCTGTTAGTACTTTTAGGTGGCTTTGGCCTATTAATGTGTGGTTTTGGACCCATAAAATCGAAATATTTTATGTGCTTTCCTCTTAATTAATCTTTCGGATATAGTGGATTATATGGATTTTCTTCAAGCATTAGTTTTAGGTCTTTTGCAGGGCATTTTTGAATGGCTTCCAGTAAGCTCGCAAGGCCAAATAATGGCTATTTCCATGGCTTTTTTTGGCATTAGTGCAGAAAATGCAACAAGGTATGCGATAATGCTGCATATCGGAACTCTTTTGTCAGCGATTGTATATTTCAGAAAAGAGCTTACAAAGGCTTGTACCTTAAGAGATACAAATACAATTAACTTTTTGGTAATTGCAGTTTTTGCTACAGCCATAACGGGAATTCCTTGCTACTTGATATTAAAGAGTATTACGAAAATAGAAAGCAATTACTTGGTTGCAATTATCGGCACTGCTCTTGTAGCAATGGGTGCTTTGCTTATATTTATAGGCTATATTAAAAAGGCTTCCAACAGAAAAAATCCGACTAGCAAAGATGCAATTCTCACTGGCCTAGCACAAGGCCTTAGTGTGCTTCCTGGCATAAGTAGGAGCGGAATAACTGTTGCTGCCCTCCTTATACAAAAATTTGAGGCAAAGCAGGCGCTAAAACTTTCCTTTTTGCTTTCAATACCAAGCATAGCTATTGCTGAGATAATGTTCTATGCGGTTGAGCCATTTGCATTTGATTTAAATGCGCTTGCTGGAATGGTTGCAGCATTTTTATCAGGCCTTTTATTGATCCATCTAATGATCAAAGTCGCTGAAAAAATAAACTTTGCTTCATTTTGCCTTTTTTTTGGAATTGCATATATATCAATTTCCCTATTTGATCTTTTGATATTATAGTATTATGTAAAGTTGCCTTTTACTATGTTTTTTGTCGATATTGCGCCAAAAGAACCTTTTTGCATTTTGCAAGGGCATTCTCAACCATCTTCTGCACAGGCATTTTTTTCTCTTCTTCAAGAACTTTCTCCAAAGAAGCTTTAGTTACTGGATGCTTCGGGCCTAAAGCATCACAATACTCTGGCCCTTTGCTTGCTTCAAATGTTTTGATTTTGTGTGCAATGCGCACAATCTCATCCTTTTCCATACAGAGCAAAGGCCTTACTAAAGGAATCATAACCGCTAGTGAAATGACAGACATGTTTTGCAGTGTTTGGCTCGAAACCTGCCCTATAGACTCTCCGGTAACAACAAAACTGCAATTTTCCTTCTTTGCAATCTCTTCAGCAACTCTTAGCATAAATCTTCTCATCAGCACGAAGTAATATGCGTGCTTGCACTTGCTTGCTATCTCAATAAGCTCATCGCTTATATCAACAATAAATAGCTTTTTTATTCTGAGAATTCTGCATAGCTTGATGCTTTTGTTTATGCTCTCCTTGCCTGTAATTTTCTCGCTTGCGAAATGCAAAGCCACAACTTCAGCGCTTTTCATTGCAATATGGCCGGCAACTGGACTGTCGATGCCACCACTCAGAAGCAGTAATGCTTTTGGCTTTGCTTTGGCTTTTTGCATAAAGAATTGGCTTCTCCAAAACTTTTAAATCATATTCCACAACAATAGCAATATGACAGAGCTTCTTTATCTCAAGGATTGCTACTTGAAGGAATTTGAAGCTTTTGTGACAGATGTTTGGGGAAGCCGTGTCGAGCTTGATAAAACTGCTTTTTACGTTCATGGCGGTGGGCAGCCTTCCGACACTGGCACACTTTTTTCCGGAGAGTTAAGTTTCAAAGTTTTGGAAGTAAAGCGCGATCAGGGAAAAATATGGCATATTTTGGATTCTGGGGGTTTAAAAAAAGGCGATAAGGTAAAGGGAAAGATTGATTGGGCTAGACGCTACAAGCTTATGCGAATGCACACTGCTGCCCATATATTAACAAAGGCAGTGCAGTCATTTTATCCGCAAGCTCTTGTAACAGGCGGGCAACTAGATCTGGAAGAATCAAGAGATGATTATTCCATAGGAGAAATAAATGAGGAATCAGTCAAGATGATTGAAGAAAAAGCAAACGAAATTGTGAGAGCAAACTTGCCTGTAGAGATAGGTGAGATGCCACGCCAAGAAGCATTAAAAATACCTTCAATATTCAAGCTAAGGGATGTGATGCCAAAGAACATTCCAATGATTAGATATGTAAAAATAGGCAATGACCACAATGCATGCGGCGGAACCCATGTTTCAACTACTGGTGAAGTTGGAAGGATTGAAATAACAAGAGCCATTAACAAGGGAAAAGATAATAAAAGGCTATACTTTAGGGTTCAATGAGGTTTTCTTGGGCTAAAAAATATTGGGTTTGATTTAAAAAGATGGGAATTCTATGGGAAGCGGAACAAGATTTTTAAAAAGACCGCCTGCTTCTGGCTCAATGGAAGCTGAGTTGAGGAGCAAGCTACCACCAAAGTTAAGAAACAGAGCATATCCACCAGAACTTATGTTGGAGATTCTTAAGTATAGGGCTGAGCCAATTTCTTCACATGTTATCTCACAAAAAATTGGTGGGCGCCTCACTGCAAAACAGGTTGAAAGAATATTGCGCCTTGGCGGTGGAAGGCCACCAGAGGTGCTTGATGGGCTAAAACGGGGAATTGGTTCAAAAGAAAGAAGCAGAAAAACAAAGGTTGGACTTGCTCTAAGTTGGAGAGACGTTTTTTTTGGCCAGGCGCTAACAAGGTACGGAACTCAACCTTTGGATAAGTTGCTTAAGACAAGAAGACAACTTATGAGTAAATTAAACTCATTAAAAGCCAAGCTAAATAAAGAAATGCAAATAGATAACTATGAAAAAACCACTGGCTTGCGCAGAAAAATAACAAAAATGCAAATAGAGCTTAAGGCCATCAACGAAGCCATAAGAAGGGAAGAAGCACTTAAAGAATGGGGCCTAAAGGCTGATCCTAAAGAAATTGAAGGTGAGATTAAGTACAGGCAAGAGCTTTTGCGCGGCCTTTACGAGCAAAAGGAAATAAACAGAAGAATTGGAAAAAAAGCTAGCAACGCAATGGAAAAAGAAATTAGAAGGTTGAGCATTGAAATTGCAATTTTGATGGAAGTTGCTAAGAAAAGAGGCTTATAAGAGGTGATTATTTTGGAAAACGAGATTGCTAAAATAATTGTAAAAAGGTCTTCTGTCAGGGCTTTTGACAACAGCAAAAAGATTCCAAAGACAAAAATAATGAAAATACTTAAGGCTGGGACTCTTGCACCGTCTGCCCGCAATTCGCAGCCATGGCGATTTTATGTTGCCATTAGTGAAGAAGCAAAAACGAAAGTTTGTGAAGCCATGGCTGAAAGAAACCCGTGGGCAAAGGAGGCTAACGCAATAATAGTGCTGCTCGCTGACAAGAACTTTGCGGTAAGACCTGATGAGAAAAAATATTACATCGACATCGGCCTTTGCCTTGAGAATATTTTGCTTGAAGCAGTAAACCAAGGGCTTGGTGCATGCGCTTGCACCGCATTTGACAAAGAGCTGCTCACAAAGGCGCTTGGCTTGCCTGAGCATTTAGAGGCAGTTGTTGTAGTGCCTCTCGGATATGAAGCCAAAGGAAAAAAATTTGCAGAAATGAAAAGAAAATATGGGGAAATTGTTGAGCGCAGAGACCACAAAGATGGAACAAAAAAGCTTGAAGAGTGCATAATTAATTTGGCTTGAGCAAAAGGCTTAATTACGCGCTCGCCAGCAAATACATGTGCCTTGATTGCAGCTGGCCTGCATTTTGGTGCATACTATATCCCCTCCAAACATGAAAAAAAAGAAGTTTTCTTGGGTTACTGAAATGTAGTTTTTGCTTATACAGCCAGTTCCGCAAGCAAACCTACAATCTGAATCTTTCTCGCAAGCCTTTCCATAGTGGGAGTTATAAACTTCAGCCACAGCATACAAAACTGTGGAAAGCAAAAGAGTTATTGAAAGAAACAAAAAAATGGCTCTCGCAGCATCTTTTTTCTGATTATAGCTACGCTTAGAAACTAATGCTGCTGGAAAAGCCAATAAAAGCAGAGTAAAAGGCATTACAAGGAAAAGAATTAGCAATATTATAAGCATTATAGAAGCCAAAAACAGAATTACAAGATTCTTATTTGAAGCCTCCGTTGGCATAATTATACCACTAATCAGAAAGCATTTTTAACTTTTGCTAATTTGGTTGCGGATGAACGAAATTACTGAAGGAAATTTGGGCAATTCTCTAGGAGGGCCGATCATCTCATATTAGTTTACTCCTCGAAGCCCTTTACATAATATTTCCTGCCTTTTTTAATGATTGTATGCCTTTCTTTCTCAAGAAGTTTTTTCTGTTTTTCTGCCCACCCAGGTATTTCTCATTTAGTTTGCCGCTGTTTTTTATCGTTCGCCATTAGGGCACGTCACTTTCAGTTTCTTCTGCAGCATTGCGGCAGTCACAACGAAGATGCCGGTGGTTAGGGTACAGCAAAACTTAGTTTTATGTTTTTTGGCTAATTTCTTGCAAATCTCATTTAAGGTGATAAGTTTGCTTTCTGGCACTTTCTTCATTATCTCATTCACTTCCAATGGTGGCACTAATACAACACTATCTCCAGGCTTTGCCCCCATTGTTTCCATTGCTTTTCCACAGGGCAATTTCGTGGTTTATTTTTTCTTTTGATAAAACCTTAAGCGAATATTTTTTCAATCAATATCGCAAATTAGAAAGATTAATTAAAATAAGTTAGCGGGGCCTTGCACCGAAAAAAATATATATAGAATAACCATATTCCTTTAAGGTGAAGGCATGTTGAATCTTCACGACAAGGAAAAAATTATTGAAATAAGAACATGGGCTTTTGCGATAGCTTTGCTTTTTTTAGTTTGGTTTGTTATTTCTGCCATCAATTTTCAAAATATTTGGAATGGCTTCCTTTATAGTTTCAAGAATATTGGTTTTGTAAATTTGCTGCCATCACGCCCGCCTATTTTCTTGTTATTCATTGTTATTATGCCAATAGTTTATTTTATCGTAAATAAATACTCAAAGAACGAAACTATAAAAAGAATTGCAATAATCAATGCAATTTTGCTGCCAACTTTGCTATTTTTTGAGTATGCATTGAATGATATGGGCAACCCTGATTTGACATCTGTTGGCTACTTTCCAAACAATCTTTTGGAATCGTTACTTTATTCATACGCTTTTGGCACGATGTCTTTCTACCTGTGGGTTCTCTTCTTGCTGCTTATAATATTTGCCTTGCTTTCACCAATAGTTGAGAATGCAAAAATGCAAAGAAAAACAATTTTAGATTCGCTTGCGGTTAGCTTTGGCTTTGTTTTTATCCTTTTTTCAATCTGCCTTTCTAACTTTGTGTCTCTCTCACAATACGCGGTTACAGTCGATCAGGCAAGACTCTACTGCTATGAAAAAACCAATATGGCATACCCATCAAAAGCTTATCCGGAAATCTATGATGTGTGTTATTGGGATGGCAAACCTGGAACTGAAAAACTACAAAATATAATGAATGCTAGAGAATATTTTAACCGCTGCTTCACATCAAAGCTCCCAATTTCTGATCAGGATATTAGGGAAAGGTCACTCGCGCTCAGCTCACTACTTATGGCAATAATTTGCTTGGTTTTGGGCTTTGGGATTTTCAGAACAGGCCGCCTGAAAAACGAAATGATAGGCAAAGGCACGATAGTTGCATCATTTTTATTCTGGTTCATAAGCTATGATGCTTTGCAATCTTACATTCCAATCCAGGACCATCCGTTTTTAATCGCAATGTTAGCATTTGCATGCTGGTTTGCGATCTACTATCTGCTATTTTGGCTTGCCTCAAAGATTTTTATAAGTAGAAAGCAGAAATCGGGTAAGGGCAAGTAAAGTGCAGTTTGCAATTAAGGATGCAATGCAGTTTTAAATGGGTTATAACCATGGAAGATGGAGCCCTTAAAAAGTATCTTGTAAAAGCCTAGTATGGGGGAGCCAACAAACAGGTTTGCTATTAGCTTAGCTAGCTCCATTTTGCTAAATTCTAGCACTGGCTCTTTAAGGTAACTAAACATCATAGAAAAAGAACAAATAAATATTAAAGCCAAGACAGGCACTAAAAGCAAATATATCTTTTTGTTCTCATCAAACAGACAAATCTTTTCGCCTATGAACGAGACAATTAAAACAATGATAATAATGGGCGTGAGAAAGCAAGCATAAAGTAGTAAATAATAATTGAGCACCATTGATACATTGATAATGCCAGATCAAGATCAAACGAATCTGCTATTTTAAGATATAAACTGCTTTTATCAACTAGGTCAAAATTTACTGTTAGCAAAATTAAGAACACAAATGGAATGCCAACTGAAGCACCAAAATCAGCTATTTCTCTTAGAATTAAATGTCCAAACTCTTTACTACCTCTTACTTCAAGAGAAAAAAAGCGGGCGCTCAGGGGTAGCCTATGTTCTTTCTTTCTGAGATGTGTAACATAAATCGCTATTCCGAGTATGAAAACAAAAAATTCGATTATGTTTGGCTTAATAACGAAGTTAATCAAGCAAATGAAGCTAAGAATACCCAAAAAGGTGGCGATTGAATAAAAAGTAGTATCGATAACTATTCCAAGAAAAATCTTGCTAAGAGTAAGCATTAGCTCTGTTTTTTTTGTGTTTTTTATCCTTATCTAGATACATAAACAAATGGATATTTCTTTTCCTTAATAAATATTTCGCAACAGATTCAATTTATGGCAAAAACAAGAAGGGTTCGTCTGATCGAGGCAATAAACTCTGCAATACAAAGCAGAGAAGGTCAGCAGCTGGGTTTTGAGTTTGTAAAGCCAAGAGGCTTAAGCAGGATGGAACTCATAGAAATAGCAATACAATGTGCAGTCAAACTTGGCAGCACAGGCTATTCAAAAAGCGACAAAGCGGATTATCTTGCAGAAGTGCTTACATTGTCACAACTTACAGGAAAAGGCATCGGCTTTATCTCACAGAAAGCTGTTACTGGTGGCAAGCACTACCGTGGAGTTGCAGAGCATCTTAGGGCATTAGAAAAAGCTGGCGTTGACATTGCTCATTTAACAAAAATATTGCTTACAAGCAGTGGAGATATAAGGGCTATAATGCAGCGATTACCCCCCACATACGCTGAGAAAAAGAAGAGAGCTATTGAAAGAGAAATAAGTAAAATATTATTTTGGCATAGAAAGAGGCTGGAAGGGCACGAAAGGATGCAAATTTTAATTGGTTGGCTACGAAGAAAGCATGAAAGTTTGTATGGAACAAAAGTTGAAAACGCTATGCTCACAAGGGAAGATGTTTTAGAACTGCTCAGCAAAGGGGTACCAAGAGAAGATATTGAAAGGATTTTAAGAGCCAAATACACGAACAATAAAACAAAGAATTATGTTCCGAGGCCAAAAAAAGTTAATAGGATTAACAGAAAGCCAATTTAGTTTGGCCAATTCTTTAGTTTCATTTTTTCTGTTCTCTTCTGTTCTCAAAAACCAGCATTGCAGCGCCTATTGCTGGAGCATCTTCACCTAGTTTTGCCCGAAGTATTTTTGTATCATTTCTTACTAGCTTGTATTTAGAAAGCTCTTTTTTTGCCGTATCCAAAAGCAGCCCTATTTCTGAAAGCCCACCACCAACAATGATTGCATCTGGGTCAAAGATGTTTATAATATTTACAAAGCCAACTGCCAAATGCTTAGAAACATCTTTTACTGCTTCAATAGCTCTTATATCATCTCTCTTGAGGTAATAATGCAACTCTTCATTGCTCTTTATTTTAAGGCCTTTTTCCATTGCCTTTTCAAAAAGGGCTTTTCCATTGCAATGCGCCTCAAAGCAGCCGATGTTTCCACAGCCGCAAATCTTTCCTGATGAATGGTCAATAATCATATGGCCAAGTTCAGCACCTAGCCCTTGACCTTTCACTAAAAAGCCATTGCATATTATTCCACTGCCAACACCTGTGCCAAGAGTAATTCCAATGATGTTTTTGTATTTTCGCTTATAGCCGACAGCATACTCCGCCAAAGCAAATGCATTGGCATCGTTTTCAAAAAAAAGTTCTTCATTGAAACTTTTCTTAAGATATGAATTAATGTTAACTCCATTTATCCAAGGCATATTTGGCGAAAATTGGATAATCCCTGTGGAGCTGTCAATGAAGCCGGCAAAATCAAGCCCTATGCCTTCAATTTTTTCATTGCCTTTAATATCATTGATACCATCAACAAGAGTTTTAAGAAATGGTTTTTTATCTGTTGGAGTAGCCAACTTTTTTCTTTCTAGAATTTTCCCCTGGTGATCCAAAAGCAAAAAAAGCATCTTTGTTCCGCCAACATCAACTCCAATGGCCTTTGCCAAAAAATCACCCTGCAAGTATTCTTTTTAGCTTTGTGATGTTCTCATTTTCGCTTGGATCTTTTTTATTATGCAGGGCAAGATAATAGCTTGCAAAGTCTCCAATCATAATACCATAGAAGAGCCTTTCCACAATTGTTTTGCCTTTTAGTCCGATATCTAGAACCTTGCTGTTTTTGCTTACAATCTTTCTTGTGAATTCAAAGCGCTTTTTCATCTTATCACTCTCGCAGTAGTCTCTGAAAAACAAAAAGGCAAGCTGTCTCTCATAATACCTGAAGCCAACAATCTCGTTGTGGTTCATCTCCGGCAGAACATTGCAATGAGAAAAAATTCCGGAATTCTCTGCAAGCTGCCCATGAATTCTCCAAACTAGTGAGGAATAACAATCAGAAGCATAGAGCACCGGAATCTTTTTGTAAATGCTCTTAGCTATCTTTTTGCCAATTTTCTCTGCAGTGTAGGATTCATTAGCTAAGAAATCAATTGCTGCTGGAAGATTCAGTGGAAAGCTTAGAAGCCCAATGCGCTCAACCATTGCAAGAATTGGTATTGTCAAATAGCCAAGCATGTTCCTTGGAAGGTTGCCCGCTGGAACTTTAATGCAAAGGGGACACTCTTTAAGCAACTTACCGCCTGAACTTATTCCAATTATTTTTGCATTGCGTTCTTTTGCCTTTGAGAAGGCAGCAAGTGTCTCTTCTGTGTTTCCAGAATAGCTGACAAAAAATGCTAGCGTTTTATCATTTACGAACTCTGGAATGTCATAGCTGTTGCTCACATAAATAGGCAGCTTGCAAACACCCCTTAGAAGATCCCTTGTTATTGCGCCACTTATGCCACTGCCCCCCATCCCTTGTATAAAGATGTTTGAGCAATTATCTCTTTGAAAACTCACGGATATTTTGCTTGTAATCTCGAGTGCGTCCCTACAATGCTCAGGAAAAGCGCGCATATAGGAAAGCATATTTTCCTTATCATATTTTACGATTAACTTTTTGTAATCCATCTAATCACCATCAAGAGCATATTAAAAATTCTTATCAATCAATTCCATAAGCTCCTTTTTTAAATTAAGGGCAACTTTACTAGAGTCTGCTTTGCCCTTCAATTCTTTCATCACATCGCCCATCAATGCATTCAAGCAGCGCTCCTTCTTTTCCATTACTAATGCCTTATTTTTCTTTAAAATTTCCTTTATTATTTTTGCAATCTCCTCATCAGAAACCTTTTGATAAGAAAATTCCCTTATTATTTCTTTGATTTTTTTTGACGGATTTTTTGCCTTTTGCTTGAGGGCTTCAACAGTATTTTCCTTATTTAGACCACTCCTTTCGGCCTCCAAAACAGCTAGAATATCTTCATCACAGATATTTTCAACATCAAAACCTTCCCTTTCTAAGCGTTTTAGTTCTTCCAGCAATATTACGGCACACCTTTTGCCATCAATGCCTTTTTGTATCGCTTCTTCGAAAAGACAGGCGTAGTTGCTTAGCTTCATCTCTTCTGCGAGTTTATTGCTTAAGCCAACCTTTTTGTAAAGCGTTAGGCGTTCCTCTAAACCTAGTGGCAGCTTTTTTTGCAGCTCTTTAAGGTAAGATTTATGTATTATTATTTTCGGAAGATCTGTCTCGGGATACATGCGAGCTGCACCTGGCAAAGGCCTTAAATAGTGCGAAGTTCCATCAGGCAATGCCTCTCTTGTCTCTTCAGGAATTGAGTTAAGAGCAGTTAGGCAGCGCTCAGCGACACTTGCGAAAGCTTCCTTCGCCTTGTTTTCATCGGCCACAACCAACACAAAAGCATCCCTCTCAGAAACATTCAAGTCAGCCTTTACAGAGTCGACCTCTTCTTCGGTTATGCCATATTTTGGCAACTCATCACTGTGGAAAAGCCCTGAAAGCGCGTGCCTTGCCCTAAGATAATCAGCCACTTCAGTACCAAAGCGCCTTCCTGGTTGTACTTCTGTACCAAATATACCAGCAAAGCCACAAACCTTTAAACCAAATACGTGCTTTTTGCTCTTAAGTGCTTCTGTGATTATCCTGCAATTGCTTTTAACAAAAATGTAATCAAGTTCCTTAAATGATGCTGAAATGTTTTCTGCCCTTACTTTTCTTTCTTTCAGCACATCTTTTATGCGCAAAAGCGCTAACTGTCTCTGAACTTCCATTTCTACACATTTGTCAATCATTTCAAGTTCCTGAACACCTTTAAGCTCAACCCTTGCGCCATTGGCTATGCTAATATTTATATCTTGCCTTATCGTACCAAGCCCGCGCTTTGCTTTGCATGTCCTCCTTATGAGTTCGCCAATCTTTATGGCACATTCTTTTACTTCTTTCGGTGTTTGAAGAGCTGGTGCAGTTGCAATCTCAATTAATGGAATGCCGAGCCGGTCAAGAGAATAAATAGTCTTTTCAGAATTCTTTTGCACAGGCCTTGCTGCATCTTCCTCAAGCACTATTGTTTGAATAGGCACTTTCTTATTTTGAATATAAATTTCGCCGCCAGTAGCAAGCAAGACGGTGCGTTGGTATCCTGATACATTCGAACCATCAAGAACTATTTTTCGCATCACGCAAGCGGAGTCAAATATATTAGCATTGCACATCAGAGCTATTTGAAGAGCTACTGAAAGAGCTTGAGAATCTATGCTAGAAGGAGGTTCTTCATCACATTCTACAAGACAACAGCAATCATTGAAAAAAAGATATTCATAAGTTATTTTCTTATGTGCTTGCTCCATTGCTGCTCGATCAAACTCACCAAGCTCAGAAGCGCTCAGGCTTAATTTTCTTGTAAATGAGAAGTCTGCACTATTTGACTTGAGCTTTGATGGACATCTGCAAAAAAGCTTGCCAGTATCAAGCTGTTGGTGCACCTCAAGGCCTGCCTTTAGGCCAATTGCCTTATAATCAATCTCTGACATGTGTTCTCTAAACTTAAGCCAAAAAAGGTTTATTTTGTTATCGCTTAACTCAAGCAATTTTTTCCCAAGGCTCAATGCCACCATGGACAATTTTGAACACTGGGTTTGGCTCTATTTTGCGCACCAAAAGGCATTTTTCATAGGCACTTTTATCACGAACCAACAGCTTATTCTTCAAGTGCTTGAATTCGTATTCGATCTGCCCTTTCTTAACAGGAATTATACTGCGCATTTCCATAGCTGTTATTTTATCCTTCCTAAACCTATAGTCTCTTTTTTTAGCTTCCTCAAAAACATAAGTTAAGTAAGAATTTATAGCATCTAATGGGCGCCTATATCTGAGAAACCTGAAAAGTTGAGGGTGGTTTTTGTAACCATTAGTTTTGCCCAACAGCACCTTCTTTGCAAGAAGGCCTTCGCGCCATAATGCAACCAAGCCTTTTGAATCTAGATACTTTGGACTTATACTCCACAAACGCATTTTGTTCACCAGAATAACAACAATATTTAAAAAGAAAATATTATTATTTAGGTTATGCTTGATATAATAAGCATTCCATTAATATTACAAATATTTGTGCTTATAAACCCACTTTCATCTTTGCCTGTGCTTGTTGCAGCTTATTCAAAACAGATGAAGGTAAAAGACATAGCATTAAGGGCAACCATGATAGCATTTGCATTAGCAGTGACAATAATATTGATTGGCCCATTTCTGTTTGATATTTTCAATGTAAGTGTGCCATCATTCAGGGTTGCTGGTGGAATAATACTGCTTATGCTTGGCATAAGCACAGCCAGAAAAAGTGATGACATGAAATCAAGTCCAGACACTGCGGAAGCGCTTAGTTCGCTGATAGCAACACCATTGCTTACAGGCCCTGCAACCATTTCTTTCCTGACAATAAAAACATATGAGCTTGGAATACTGACAATATTGCCAAACACAGTGGTAGCGTTCATACTTGTAGGCGCTGTTTTTACAATATTTGCAGCACTAATACCGAGAATAAACACAAAAATTGTTGGTATCGCATCTAGGATTCTTGGTTTATTTCTAACAGCAGTTGCAATAGAGATGATAAGCGCTGGAGTTAAAGGGCTTTTTGGATTGGCTTCATAAATAAGGTTTTATCAACTCTTCCAATGTCTTGTATTTTTTTCCTTTAAGTTTAAGCTTTTTTGCCATAAAAATGCCGAAATTCTTTGGCTTGAAGACGCCTTGTTCACAGATTATTGCCTTCACAAGTTCTGCTTCAGTTATATCAAAGGCAGGGTTTCTTATTTGCAAGTTAACCGGTTTTTCGGGCCAGACTTCATTGTAACCACGCTCTTCAATCTCTATTTTTTTGCCATAGTATGTGGCAGGATCAAAACATTGTGAAACTGTAGCAACGTAGTGCGGCACTTTTTTTCTCTTTGCTGCAAGCGATATCATTGAGGTGCCAATCTTGTTCACAATTGAGCCATTATAAAAAACAGCATCACATCCAGTCAAAAAGGCATCTGCTTCGCCAATAAAAGCCCTTGCTGCAGAGTCAACAATCATTGTGCAATTTATTCCTGCCTCTAAAAGTTTGGCTGCGGTTATCCTGCCTTGAAACAAAGGCCTTGTTTCAGTACAAAGCACACGCTTTAGGTGGCCCTTATCATGTAGTGTTTTAAGTATTCTTTCAACTGTGCTTGAGTGGCAATGTGTGAAAATGGTTTCACACTTTTTTAATTCTCGCTCAGCATTTTTACAGATCTTTTGCATTGATTTTTCACGATTTTGCTCATGAGCCTCGCAAGCTATTACAATTTCATTCTTCATTTTCTCTACAGGTATCTCTTGCTCAGCTATTTTCCAAATTTCAACAAGAGCATTTCTTGTCTCTGGCTCAGTCGGCCTTGCTTCTGCAAGTAAAATTATGTTTCTGCCGAGTTCAGCCCTAAATCTTTTCAAGCTTGTGACCTTGCTTTGCAGAACACTTTCTTTTATCGCAAAGATCACGGCTTTACGCACATTGCTCGAGCCTTGTATTTCAAGAGATTTTATCTTGCGCACGGTTTCAAGAACGATTTTGTTGAAGACCATAAAGAATCACTAGTTCGGCTTTTTTAAAATATTTTCGGTCAGATTCAATAAGATTGTTTGCAAATGTATTTTAATCTTTTTCAGGGAAAGTTATTTTAGAGGCAAAAAAATAATTTGGCTTTGGCAGAATGCAAACAAAAAGGTTTTAAAGGGTTTCAGAGGAAAAATTCGTTTAATATAATTTTTTAACCTAAAAGGGGGATTTTTGTGGAATCGGTCATAAGGAAAGCAATTAAAAGAGCACAATTAGATGAAGATGCTCCAAAGAAGCCGAAGAAGCTTGATTTTATAGAAGAAGAAGAGCTGCAAAAGATACTAGAGAGCTCTAGGGCTAAAATAAAAGTATTTGGAGTTGGCGGTGGTGGAAGCAACACTGTGGAAAGAATGCATGAGGTTGGCATTGTTGGAGCTGAAACCTACGCAATTAACACAGATGCTCAAGACCTTATAAACACTGTTGCTGACAAGCGCATACTCATTGGCAAAGAAACAACAAGAGGCCTTGGTTCTGGATCAGAGCCACAGGTTGGTGAAGCCTCGGCAAGAGAAAGCGTAGATGAGCTTGCCGAAGTGCTCAAAGGCACTGATTTATTGTTTGTGACTTGTGGCCTCGGCGGTGGCACTGGCACTGGCGCAAGCCCCGTAGTTGCTGAAATAGCAAAAGAGGTTGGTGCTCTTACAGTTGCAGTTGTTACATTACCATTCACTGTTGAGGGCAAACGCAGAGCTGAAAATGCCATGGAGGGACTTGCAAAGCTGAGAGAGCATGCTGATACAATAATAGTAATTCCCAATGATAAAATACTTGAGATTGCACCTGATCTACCGTTAAATTCGGCTTTTAAGGTTGCTGATGAAGTATTAACAAATGCAGTAAAAGGAATAACTGAAATGGTGACAAAACCCGGGCTAATAAACCTTGACTTTGCTGACCTGCGCACGATACTGAAGAAAGGTGGTGCTGCCATGATTGGACTTGGAGAATCGCATAGTGAAGAAGCCAGCGATGCCCGTGCCCTAGAAGCTGTAGAAAACGCATTGAACTCACCACTATTAGATGTTGACATAAGCCAATCAAAAAGAGCTTTGGTAAACGTTGTTGGCGGCAGCGACATGACATTACGTGAAGCTGAGATGGTTGTTGAAACGGTAAGTTTAAGAATTGATTCTAACGCACATATAATCTGGGGTGCCATGGTTGATAAGGAACTTTCCAAGAACAGGATACAGGCCATGGTTGTGATAGCTGGAGGTAGATTCCCATACTTAGATGACTTTGAAAAAGGTACCAAAGATAAAGGTGCCATTGATTTGGGAATAGATTTCACAGGGTGAGCTCTTTGGGGATACGTGATTTTATAGAATCATCCAGAAGAGTTTTTACAATATCAAAAAAGCCTGATCTTGAAGAATATCTTCAGATGCTCAAAATTACTGCCTTGGGCGTTATAGTCCTTGGCCTTATCGGCTTTGTTGTTGCAATTTTGTTTGCGTACTTTGGGCCGACAGCAATCAGATAATTCAGCGTTGTTCTTGTCTGAGCAAAAATCAAAGGGAAAGTATTTTAACACTTTTTTAAAAAAGTATATATGCTTTTAATTATAGTAAAAATGGTGAAAAAATGATTTTCACGGTGAGGGTTACAGCTGGCCAAGAAAGCTTAGTTGCGGATATGCTAAAGAAAAAGCTCGAGGTTGAAAATCCGGGCGTTACTGCAATACTCGTAGTGCCTGACTTTAAGGGATACATACTTGTGGAAGGAGAGACAGAAGAATCGGTAAAAAGAGCTATAATAGATGTTCCACATATAAAAACAAAAGGCCTTGTTGTTGGCGAAGTTAAGATTTCAGAGCTAAGCTCACTGCTTGAAGCACACCCACTTATGGAAGCAATTACTGAAGGTGCAAAAGTAAGGATTGTAACAGGCACATTTAAAGGCGAGATAGGCAGAGTTATTAGGGTAAACAATGCTAAAGAGGAAGTCACAATTGAGTTGGTAAATGCAGCAGTAAGAGTGCCTGTAACAATAAAGGCTGAAAACATAAGGCTTGAAAGGTGAGTTTTTATGCCGGAAATTAAAGCATTGGTTGAAGGCGGAAAAGCAAGTGCTGCGCCGCCTTTGGGACCTGCTTTAGGGCCTTTAGGTGTGAACATAGGAGAAGTCATTGCAAAAATAAATGAGCATACAAAAGAGTTTGCTGGAATGCAGGTGCCTGTTAAGGTTATTGTTGATTCGCACACAAAGAAATTTGAGATCGAGGTTGGTTCACCCCCAACAACCGAGCTCATAAAGAAAATAACTGGGGCAAAGGGCTCTGCAAACCCAAAGGCGCAAAAAAGCGGAGATATCACAATAAGCCAAGCAATCGATATAGCAAGAAAGAAAACTAAAAAAATGAATTTCAAGTACTTAAAAAGCATGTTGCTGCAAGTAGCCGGAAGCTGCAATGCGATGGGTGTGTATATTGAGGGCATGACCGGAGCCCAGATAACCAAAGAAATAAAAGAAGGAAAATATGATGCACTTATAGAGGATAGCCTAAAGAAAAAATAGCTAAGCGCAAAATATATAAACATTTCACAAGATAATGGTTGTATCGGCTTTTAGGCCGTTAATACTGCTTTATGCAGGAGGTCAATGGTTTAAATGGAAAAGAAGGACATCATTAGTGCCCTTGAGCAAGCAAGTGGCAAAAAAAGAAATTTTAAACAAAAAATAGAGCTTATCATAAACTTCAAAAATTTGGATGTGAAAAAGCAGGAAAATCTTATTGACATAAAAGTTGTGTTGCCTCACTCAACTGGCAGAGGAAAAGCAAGGGCACTTTTATTTGCAAAAACAGCTTCTTTTATAGAAAGTGTAAAAGACATGTTTGAGCGCGTGATATATGAGAATCAGATCGAGAGCCTTTCAAAAAAAGACGCTCAAGAAATAGCGCAATATGATATTTTGCTTGCAGAGGGGCCAGTAATGCTAACTGTTGCAAAGCATTTGGGCCAAACACTAGCACCAATTGGCAAGATGCCAAAACCGGTTAATCCAGAAAAAAGTGCGGTTGAAAACGCGCTTGCTGGTGCAGAATCTGCAATAAGAGTCACTAATAAAAAAGGCAAAGGCATTCCTCTCGTACAAGTAGTTATCGGTGATGAGTCAATGGACCCAGAAAAGATCGCAGAAAATGCTATTGAAGTTTACAAAGATGTATTAAATGCATTGCCTGGACAAAAGCACAACATAAAGTCAGTTTATATAAAGAAGACGATGAGCCCTGCTGTAAAAATAATTTAGGTGAAAATTTGACAAGGCATACAAGAAAATGGAAAGAAGCCCAACTTGAAGGGCTTAAAAAGTTGATAAATAGTCACAAAGTAATAGCCATAGCAATGGCCGAAAATATGCCTGCAAGAATGCTGCATGAGCTAAGGGCAAAGCTTGCTGATAAGGCCCAGATAAGGTTTTCAAAGGTGAGGGTTATAAAGAAAGCGCTTTCTGAAAGCAAATTCAGCGGCTTTCCTTTGGATGATCATTTAAAAGGTCAGATCGCGATAATTGCATCAAACATAGATCCTTTTGAGCTTTATTCTCTAGTCAAGAAAAACAAGATAAGAACATACTTAAAAGTCGGCGAGATTGCGGACAATGATATTGTTGTGCCCAGTGGTGATACAAACCTCCCGCCAGGGCCGGACCTATCAATGCTCAAAGCAGCAAACCTGCCTGTTGCAATGCAGGGTTCTTCAATAAAAATTTTGAAAGACACTGTTGTTCTGAAAAGAGGTCAAGAAGCAACTCAAGAAGTTGTAAACGCCTTGATGAAGCTTGATATAAAGCCACATGAGATAATGCTTAGGATTTCAATTGCATGTGATGGTAAAACAATTTATACTGCAGAAGCTTTAGATATAGATCTTGAAAAGTTTTTGCAGGATCTGCAAACTTGCTATAGCAACGCTTTTGCGCTTGCTTATAGCATATGCTATGTAACGCCGCAGAACATAGGATTGCTGATACAAAAAGCATATAGAGAGGCGCTAAGTGTTGCAAGGGAAGGCAAAATAATAACCAAGGAAACACTACCTGAAATGCTTGCGAAAGCACACATTGGTGCCCAGAAAGTTAAAGCGTTGGCTAAGCTTGATTAAATTTATGCTCATAAAAAAACTAGTGAGGTGAAAAAAGTGGAGTATATATATGCAGCATTGCTTCTGCATTCTGCAGGAAAAGAAATAACAGAAGATGCAGTTATGAGTGTGTTGAAATCAGCGGGTGTTGCAGCTGATGCGGCAAGAGTTAAAGCACTCATAGCTTCTCTTAAAGAAGTCAACATTGACGAAGCTATAAAGAGTGCTGCCTTGATGCAAGCAGCGCCTATGCAGACAGCTCAAGCTGCTGGCCACGCGGCCACAAAGAAAGAAGAGAAAGCAGTAGAAGAAGAAAAAAAGACAGAGGAAGAGGCTGTTAGCGGATTGAGCTCTTTGTTTGGCTAAATTTTTTTTCTTTAATCATAGAAGCGGTTTTGCTAACCGCTTCTAAAAATAGCTCTACCTCTTCTTTTGTATTGTAAAAACAAAGGGATGCGCGGACACTTGGCTGCAATCTATTGCGTAAATACCAGTTATGTGCACAGTGCATGCCACTTCGCACAGCAATCCTATAAAGCTCATCTAATATTATTGCAACCTCTGCTGATGAGAAACCCTTGATGCGGAAATTAACAATAGCAACTTTTTTTCTGATATCTGAAACACCCACGTATTGCAAACCATCGGTTTCCAAAAGCCCCGATGTAAGCAACTTATCAAGTCTTCTCTCATATTTTTCGATATTTTTATAGCCAATTCTATTGAGGTAATGGCATGCTGTGTCCAAGCCGATGATGCCAGCGTAATCCTGTAAACCTGCCTCAAAACCAGAATTGCTGCTCTTAAGCACATATTTTTTTTCAGTTGATTTTTCAACTGCGCCACCACCATAAACTAGTGGAGATATTTTGGAAAGAAGCTCCTTTTTGCATATTAGCCCACCAATAGAAGGCCCACACATCTTATGACCGCTAAAAGCAAGAAAGTCTAAATCTAATTTAGAAACATTTGGCTTTTTGTGCAAAGAACTTTGTGCAGCATCAATCATAACCGGAATGCCCTTTCTGTGAGCATCTGATATTATTTCTCTTATCGGAAGGACATAGCCATCTATGTTGCTGATATGAACCAAGGATATTAACCCAACACTTTTTGAAAGCTGCCTTTCAAAAAAGCCAATGTCGTACTCTAAATCTTTTCTACTAGGAACTACAGTTATTGCCAAGCCGCGCCTTTTTTGAACCAGCCAAGGCACAAGATTTGAGTTATGCTCACGGTCACTAATAATAATTTTTTTCTTTTTACCGAATTTAAAGCTGTTTGCAACAATATTTATTGCCTCGGTTGCATTTTTGGTGAAGATTAAGCAATATGAGTTATCAGCACCGAAGTATCGCAAGATGTTTTCTCTTGCCCTTTGTATCTTTTCAGTCAGCTCTGCGCCAAGCGCATGTGTTGAGCGCTCTGCACATACTCCGCTGTTTTCATAATACCAAGAGACTGCTTCCAAAACTTGTTTTGGTTTAAGAGTGGTGCAAGCACTGTCAAAATATACTATTTCTCTTTTTTGCAAAACTGGGAAATCAGCCCTTATGCTCTTTACGTTTAGCATTAAAATATTGTGTTTGCATAAAATATAAAATAACTTTTGGCTATCCATAAGGTGTGATCTATATGAAAAGCCGAGGCATACTGTTGCTTATACTTACAACTTATTTAATGAGCAGCTGCTATGCAATAGTAGAAAATGGAAGCATTCCAATCTTTGCAGTAGTAGAATCTGAAACCTCCGCTGTGAAAGCTGAGCTCAACATAAGCATAGTGCCAGGAAATGGCAGAATATGGAGTTCTGTTGGGCCTCTTATAGGGACTTCAACACAGCACACTGAGAAAGTAGCAGTGAATGTTGCAAGAAACTATTCAAAGGATGTTAATAAATATGACTATATGTTTGACATAAAATCCGATGCAAGCGTTGTTGAGGGACCAAGCGCTGGTGCAGCAATGGCTCTTTTGCTTATTTCAATGCTTCAAGACAAAAAGCTACCAAACTATGTTTCCATAACAGGCCAAATATATGAAGATGGCACGGTGGGCTCTGTTGGCGGCGTTTACCTAAAAGCTCAGAAAGCACATGAATCAGGCATAAAGCTTTTCCTCATACCAAAAGGTGATGCTTACCAGACACACATGTTTCCAGATGGGATAAAAACAGTGAACCTTGTCGAGTATGCCCCAAAAAATTGGGGCCTAGTAGTAGTTGAGGTTTCAGATATAGATGAAGCATTAAAATATGCATTTATGGATCTCAGCGAAATAGACGTTAATACAAAAATAAAGGAACAAGAGCCGTTTGCTCCACAAATGAAAGTTTTAAAGGACAAAATGAAGCCAATGAAAGAGCTAACAAAAAAATACATAGGTAATTGCAAGGAAGAGATTAAAGAAGCAAAAGCTGCACTGAATGAGATTTCCAACCCAGATATGGAAGTAATGACTGCATTGCTTGAATCTATTACAAACGCTGAAAAACTTATGAAAGACGCTAACATGCTTTATGAGGCTAATTATTTATATTCGGCAGCCAACAATGCATTTCTTTCGTGTGTCTATGCTGGCTTTGTCAAAGATGTCGCAAAAAATCTATCTCTATTGGAATCAGATTCAAGTACAATAACATTCTTGAAAGAAGAATTGATGGAAAAAGTCCAGGAAAGAAAAAATGTTTTAGAAAGCTTTTATACTTTGGAGAGAAGCGACTGGCTTATTGCTGCAAAGCAAAGAATACTGTGGGCAGAAACTAGCTTGAAAGGCATGGAAAGTAGGTTAACAACTATTGAGAAGCTAAAGGACTATGAGTTCGCTGCCGGATGGTATAAGATTTCAGGTGATTTCTACAATATCGCACTCTCAGCAAAAGACAAGTTCACGGCAAAGCCGAACCTAAAAGAAATTGCAAGAAAAAAGATAATAGAGGCTGAAAACTGCTACGCAAAGCTTTCTGAAAAGGACGATGACATTGAGAGGCGCATAAAGTCTGCAAAAGCTGGCATTGAAATTGGCTGGCATGATTCTGCAATAATGGATGCTGCAAGCGCATACAGCCTATGCAAATCACTTGATGAAATTGGCAAGAAAGGCCTTTCTGAAATAAAAGCAATGATTGAAGAAAAAAATAAAGAAGTTTACGATGAAATAAGCAAAGATAATTTACAAGTATGGGCTGAGCTTTATCTTGACCATTCAGAATACTTCAAAAAGGCAGCTGATTATTACCAAGCGGAAGGAATGAATTCTAAAGCAATAGATAATGCAAAGGCAGCGCTGAGTTTAGCTTATCTTGCAGAACACACATTCAATTCATCCAAAGAAATAATCAAAGCTCTCCAAGAAGCCGATAAAAAAGAGCTTACAATAAAGCTGCCGCCTGCGGAAAACACAAAAAGCCAAACACCCGCCACAAACACTGGCCAACAGGGCAATGGCAAAGAAAATAGCGATAAAAGCAATGAATCAGCAGTGGCTTACATTTATATCTTGGCTGCTATTGCGGTTGTTGCAATTTTAATAATGGCTTCAATTTTTTTGCTGCATAGGGCTGAGCTAAAAAGACATCCTATAAAAAAGCACTTAAAAAGAAAGATTGCGAAGCTTGAAGAAGAACTAACAAAAATAAACAAACTGCATGCGAGAGGCAAAATAAATTCAGAAGAATATGCTGCAAAAAAAGCAGAGTATGAAAAGCAAATAACCAATTTGAAGAATGAGATTTCAAAATATTCAAAAAAACTTGTTGAGCTTGACAGGCAAGTTGGAGAAATGAAAGGCCTTGTTGCTGCTTTAGAACAGATAAGGTACCACTATTCAAAAGGCGAGATAACTGACGAAGATTACAACAAATTTGTTGAAGATTATAATGCAAAGATAGAAAAACTTAAGATGCACATAAAGAATGCTTCAGAACTTGCTGAAGAGCTACAAAAAAGCAGAGGAGAAAGTGAGCCAAAAAAGCAGAGGAAAAATAAAGGGAATTGAGGCTATTGTTGAGCCACATCTGAAAGATGTTTTGTGAGATCAAGGCCGACTATTTGAGATCCTGATTTTGTAAGGGTAACTCCTAACACTTGCATCGCATATCTTACAACCACATTGTTGTGAGTAATAACTATTATATGCGACTTCTTAGACAACTCTTCTAAAACCTTGCTAACCTTTATTGAATTTACCTCGTCCAATGCAGCATCCGTTTCGTCCAAAAAATAAAGGGGTGCAGGCGCATACAAGAGTATTGCAAAAATGAAGGCCAGTGCTGTTAGGGTTTTTTCTCCGCCGCTCATCGCATCTATTGACTGTAAATTTTCTTTGTGCCTTGCTTCAATTATTAGACCAGCTTTACTAATATCTTCGTAGTCTGTCAGACTAAGCTTGCCCGTGCCACCAAAAAAGTTGTAAAACATGTCAGAGAAGTTCTTGTTTATCTTCTCAAAGCAATCCATGAATATTTCTTTCTTCCTGATCTCTATTTTTTGAATCATATCAATCACTGCTTTTTGTTCCTCTTCAAGCTTCTCTATCTTGGACTTGACTTCCAGAAGAAGTTCTTCTTCTTCCCTTACAGCTTCGCTTGCCCTAAGATTAACTGCACCAATTGTATTTAATTCACGATCAACGTCAGATAACATTTTTTTCATATCCTTAATTGGAACATCCTCTATGATTTGTGTCTTTGGAATCTCTTTTAGCTCTTCTTCAAGGTCTGCTAAACGCACTTCTGCTTTGCCAATTTCAATCCTTATTTCGTTGCTTTCGCGTTCTGCTTTAACTGAATCTGCTTCAACAAGGTTGAGCTCTGTCTTAAGCTTTTGAATCAGGCCTAAGAGACCTTCTTTCTCCTCAAGAAGTGAAGCTATCTGTTCACTCCTCTTAAGCTTCTTCTCCTCTATCTTGGCAAGTTCTTTTTTGAGGCTTTCTAATGCCTTTGTTTTTTCCTCTTTTTGCTTGTTGAGCTGTTGCTTTTCAGATGAAAGCTCATTGATGCGAGCTCTTAAGGTCGCAATCCTTTCAGCAATATTCTCTATGTTAACTTCAGAAACACGCAAATTGCTTTCAAGAGTTGAAAGCTGGTCTTTTAATTCGGCTAGCTGTGAATATTTATCATCATAGCTAAAGTCTGAAAGCTCATCAAGAAGTTCTCTTTTTTCCGTACGGATTCTGTTAAGAGAAGATATCTTCTGTTCAAGAGCTGATATTTCGCCTGAAAGTACTTTAAGATCCTTTATGCTTCTTTTTTCCTCTTCTATTTTGAGTTTTATTTCATCTACTCTCTTAATCTCTTTTTCCTTGGCTTGCAATTCTTGAGATATTTTTGAAAGCTTACCTAACTCTAATTCGGTTTCCTTTATCTTATTTCGAATCTCTTTGAGGTTTTCTACGATAGATGCTTTTTGCATTTCAGAATTTTTCAATTCCTTAAGCTTTTTTTCATGGAGTTTTTTCTTTCTTTCTGGGTTTATATTGCTGTCACAAATAGGGCATTTTGCTGATGCGCTCTCTATGCTAACAATTGCCTCTTTTAGCTGATTTATAAGCCCGGTCTGCAATCCATCTTTGGTTAAGAGATCTCTCTCAAGTTCCTTTAGCTTTTTTAGCTTTTCCTCTAAAGATTTGGATTCAAGAACATTCAATTGCTCTTTAAGATTTGAAATAGATGTTCTTAGCTGATCACAATCTGTTAATTCAGCAGATAGCTCTTTTATTCTCTTTTCCCTTAAGTCATTTTCACCTTTTATTTCTCCAAATTCTTTTTGCTTTGTCTTTATTGTGTCTTGCAGATTTTCTATCTCTTGCTCAATTGAACGTATTTCTTCCTCAATTTCTGCCTTTCGCAAAGAAAGTGCCTCACTATCTTTCTTCTTTTGCTGAATTTCGCTTTCCATGGAGTTTATTATCGAATTCTGCTCTTCAATCTCAAGCCTTATTGCCTCTATTTGCTGTTGCTCTTCTTCCTGCCTTCTAAGCAAGCTTTGCAGCTCTGTGGCAAGTGAGTTTTCTTGTGATTCAATTTTTCCAACTGCTTTGGAATTGGCGCTTATTATTTCCTCCGAAACCCTTATCTCAGTTCTGAGCTCTTCTGCCTTTGCTCCAAACTCAAGATATATTTGTTGCTGTTCTTCAACAATACTCTTGCTTAATTCTTCGCTTTTCTTTTCGAATTCTGAAATTTTTTTGCTTATTGATTCTTTTTCAGATGACCTTTTAGACACTTTTTCCTGAAGTAGCCTAAGCCTTTCTTTATTCTTTTCAATTTCCTGCTTTATAGCTTTTGCTTCGGAGTTTATTATGCTTGCCTTAAGCATATTTCTCCTTTCAACAAGGCCTTTATAGCGCTCTGCCTGCTCACGTTCCTTTTGCAGTTGCTCTAACCGCGCAAGTTTTTCTTGAAGCACGAGCTTAACATCCTTTATCCTTTCATTTACCTTATCAAGGTTAAGCTGTGCTTCTTTGCGCTTTATCTCAAATTCTTCTATGCCTGCAAGCTCATCAATTATTGTGCGCCTCTGCTCTGGATTCATCTCTATTATGCGAGTTATATCGCCTTGTGCTATAAAATTGTGCTTGCTTCTAAGCCCCAACTCTTCAACAAGTGAAACGAGCTCATTAAGCGTAACCTTCTTATCATTGATCCTGCATTCACTACGTCCCTTGTTGTCTATAAGCCTGCTTATTAGTATCTCTTCATTATCGCGCTTAAGCTTAAGCTCAACCTTTGCATATTTTTCGGCTGAGCTGTAATTTACAAGCTCTGTTATCTTTCCCATCCTCAAGCTTTTCATTGATGTCTCGCCGAGGACAAAAAGCATCGCATCGAGAAGATTGCTTTTTCCAGAGCCATTTGGGCCTATGATTGCGGTAAGGCCTTTTTTGAAAGGTATCTCTGCGCTTCTGAACGATTTAAAGTTCTTGAGAACGAGCTTCTTTATTTCAACCATGTGATAACCACTTGCAATTTATTTTTTGTGTTTTGAATAATAGAGCGCTAAAGCACCAATGCAAAAAGCTGAGTTAAAAGTTCCAAATGCGGAAAATATCGCAAATATAGTTATGTTATCATCAAAAGGCTCAACCACAATATTGTACAAGAGAGCTGTCAAAAGCAGCACCAAAAGCAAGATAAAGCACAGCAGAACAGTAGCCCAAAAGTGATTATTGACAAAAGCCCAATTTTTTTTCAGGGCTTGTTTAGCATTTGTTTTTTCCTCTGCAAGCGCCGGCATAACAAAAGTAAACAGCCGTATGCAGATTATCAAAAAAATTAATAAAAACAAGGCAATTAGGCCAAAGTAAAGGTAAAGGTTAGGTATTGGCAATAATGCAACGACAAAAAAAAGGGTAAAGGCTGATACGAAGACAAGGAACATTATTCCTGAAAGCACAATAGCATTCCATAAAGAGCCAATCGCAAAGGCCAAAGCGCTTATGATACTTATTTTTTTCTCCTTTGAAATTATGATTCGGCAATAGTAAATACTTACAAGCAGGAAAACAGCTAAGCTCAAGAAAGCATAACCAACAATGTAAAAAAGACCTTTTGGGTTTACACTATAAAAATAAGATAAGGCATGAAAAGGATTGCTCAGGGGAGCCTCTTTTGTTGATATCAGGTAAATAAAATCCAGAAGTTCAAGCTGGAAAAAAACAGATATATTTGCCAAGGCAAACATTGTGATGAAAACAGGCACAAGAGCAAAAGGCCTTTTAAACATCATGCCCAAAGAGCCTGACAAAGCACCAAGCATATTTATCAATTCTAATAAGTAATTGAATGTTTATATAACTTTCCTTGAACTGCATAAGCCAATAAGTAAATCCGGAAATAACCAAATTTAAAAAAGCGTAACAAAAGGAATATAAACTGCAAAAAAGACCTGGACCTTGAGAAAAAAAGCAAAGGACTTAAAGGCAGAATTAGAAAAGTGCCGAGTTGACCCAAAAAGGAAGCTTACACGTTGGGAGTTAGGCTGATTGTACGACAGAATTCTACTTCGTTGCAGGTAAAATTCACCAGAAGAGCTTCTGTTAGAGCTCGAGGCGATCTAATAGGCAATATCAAAAAGCAAGGCCTCAAAAAAAAGGCATTGGCTCACAGTGCAAAGAAATGCCATAATGGCGCTTCTTGAAAATTTATATGGTGAAAAGCATTAGTCGCCTATTCCAAAATCTCAACATCATCAACTTGGCCATCGCTATCAAGGTCAAGGCCTTCAACCACATGCGCAATTCTGCCTTCTGAAAAGCTATTTGGCATTGCCATTTCTGCTGTCTTGAGCATTAAAGCAAGCACTGACGCTTTAGTGCCAACGTTCCTTTTGCCGGCAAGAAAAAGTATGTAGCGCCCTTCAAAGAAAGGGTGCTTTATTTTTTCCACAATGCCAACTGAATCCTCAGTATATTCTTTTTCTGAGTTTTTGCTCTTTATAACCCAATGAGCATTTTTTTGTAAAAATCTAATGCTCAGATGCTCGTTAACCTCTGCACTGGTTTTATTTGTTATAGGGCCGCCCACCACAATAAGATTTGAATTTTCCTCGTTTATATTGCCAACCATAGTATCTAAGTATACAAACGGCTGTTTTATGCGGCTGCAAAAAAGCCCAAGAAAGCATGAAAGTTCAGCAGCAATGTGTGCATCCCGTGCTCTTGCCTTAAATATTCCGTGTGAATCTGGCGCACCTATAACAATTTTCGCATCTAAAGCACCATTTCTGATGAAAGGATAGAAAAAATCATTAATTGCTTTTGGCACGCTCTTTTCTTGGCCAATTATCTCTGTGTTTGACTTTTGCTCTGGAAAAGGCACAAATGCAAAACATTTTTTTGTTGCAACATAGTATTTTGCAAGCCCACCTTGCTTTTCCTCCTTTTTTGTCATCTCCAAGAGGCCTGCGCTCTTCAGTCTGTTGATATAGTAATAAACTTCTTGCTGCCCAAGGCCTAATTTCTTAGCAAGTTCTGCAGGATATTTTTCGCCAGAAGCAAACTCGCAGAATATGCGCCAACATTTTTCATTAAGAAGAGGCCTTATGGCTTCTGGAGATTCAAGAATTTCGCAAAAGCTTTGGTAAGTTTTGCCGTTTTTTTCAAATGAAACTCGGCCTTCCAAAAATAACACCTAATAAAAATATATTACCACTAAAAAATAATTTTTAATTATAGTATGAAAACATTTTTATATATATGCTATTTTACCAAAAAAGACCTAATAACCATTTTTTAGAGGTTATTTGCTTATTTTAGTGGCTTTTATATACAAAAAATCATAATTTTATATTAATTAGCTTCCTACCGGTGCGCTTATGTGCGGAATAGTTGGCGTAATATCTGAAGAGCAAAATGCAGGTATTTTAGCATATAAAGCCCTCAAAAAGCTTGATTACCGTGGGTATGACAGCTGGGGTATTGCTATTTCAAACGGAAAAGGGATAAGCATATATAGGCAAGTAGGCAAAATAGGTGAGTTGCCAAAAAAAATGCATTGTGGCAATTTAGCAGTAGCGCATACAAGATGGGCAACGCATGGCAAAGTATGCCAAAAAAACACCCACCCGCACGCATCACTGAATAAAAATATTTTTTTAGTGCACAATGGCATCGTTGAGAACTTCCAAGAGTTAAAGTCCTTTCTAAAGAGTAGTGGTTTTTCGTTCAGAAGTGATACAGATACAGAAGTAATTCCAAATCTTATAGAACTTTATATAAATAGAGGTAAAAGCCTAAGAGATGCGACAAGACTCGCACTAAAAAAAATCAAGGGGAGTTTTGCAGTAATTTTATTTGCAAAAGGTCACAATTATATGATTGCCGCCAAGCGTGACCTTCCATTAGTGATTGGCATCGCTGAAAGAAAAAAATTTGTTGCAAGTGATCTACTTGCTATTGCCAAAAAAGCACGAGGTTTTTTGTTCCTAAGCGACAACGAGATTGCCGAGATCGGTAATGAGGCAAAGTTCTTCGATATCGGAAGTGGAAGGCCAAAGTTTAAGAGGTTTGAACACCTTGCTGTTGATAATCTCGAAAGTTACAAAAATGGCAACAAACACTACATGATTAAAGAAATAAAGGAGTGTCCAATTGCAATGAAAAATGCCTGTATTCAGCCAATAGAATTGCTAGATAATACTACAAAAGAGATCCGAAAAGCAAAAAAGATTTTTTTAATTGGCTGCGGCACAAGTTACCACGCGGCTCTTTTCGGTGCATGGTTATTTCGTAGCATAGCAAAAAAAGATGCTGTTGCAGTTTTAGCACCAGATCTTAAAAGCTATAGCAAACTCCTGGGAAAAGCTGCTTTGGTTGTGGCGCTGTCACAAAGTGGTGAGACTGCCGATGTAATCGACGCTGTGCGCCTTGCAAGAAGAAGTGGTGCGAAAATTTTATCCCTAACTAATGTTTTTAACTCTACGCTTACAAGACATAGCCACATAAAAATGATGATGAACGCTGGCCCTGAGATTTGTGTTGCATCTACTAAAAACTATGCCGCACAGATTTCACTGCTTTATCTTCTAGCCAATGCATGTATAAGCAGAAGAAACTATGCAAAAAAGGAAATTTTTATTGCTGCAAAACAAGCACAAGAAACAATTAGAGAAAACAGCAGAATCGCGAGAGCTATTTCAAAGAAGCTAGCTAACTCCAAAAGCGCTTTTGTGATAGGCTCAGAAGAAAACGCTTTTGTGGCCTTTGAAGGCGCATTGAAGATTAAGGAGGTTAGCTATATACATGCTGAAGGTCTTCCGGCCAAGGAACTAAAGCATGGAACAATAGCGCTCGTAGAAAAAGGTCTGCCTGTTATCGTGATATGCACCAAAAGCGATGACTTTGCCTTGCACAGCGCACACGAGGTAAAATCTAGGGGTGCTTTTGTTATAGGCATATCTACAGAGAAAAACAATGTATTTGACTTTTTCATAAGAGTGCCAAGAGGCCCTCTTAGCAGCCTTCTAACAGCAATTCAATTGCAGCTTATAGCATATTATCTTGCAGTCGAGCGAAAAAATGATCCAGATAAGCCGAGAAACTTAGCTAAGTCTGTAACTGTTAGGTGATTGCTATGGGAAAGCTTTTTGGAACTGATGGCATAAGGGGCATTGCAAATGAATTTCCTATGGAGCCAAATGCAATTGTTTCAATAGGAAAAGCCGTAGGTACTTATTTGAGTAAAAAATATATGAGGCCTAGCATTGTAGTTGGCAAAGACACTCGCCTTAGCGGATACATGGTTGAGAATGCAATCACATCAGGCCTATTGTCATCAGGCTGTGACGTAATGCTTGTAGGCCCAATGCCAACCCCTGCAATATCTCACCTTATAAAATCCTTGAATTGCGAGGCTGGAATAATGATAAGCGCCTCACACAATCCTGCAGAACATAATGGGATTAAAGTTTTTGATGAAAATGGCTTCAAGCTATCTGAAGAATTTGAGAAAAACATAGAGAAAATCTTCTTCTCTGAGAAGAGTCTCTTAAAAAATAAAAGAAAAGTGGCTATAGGCAAAGCCCAGAGGATTGATGATGCAAGAGGTCGCTATATAGAATTTGTGAAAAGCACCATTGAAAACTGTTCTCTCGAAGGACTTAGGGTTGTGGTTGACTGCGCAAATGGTGCAGCTTATGCGATCGCACCAAAAGTTTTTTCTGAGCTTGGGGCTGAAGTTAATGCAATAAATATATGCCCAGATGGCCTCAATATAAACGAAGGGTGCGGTGCACTACATCCTGAAAAAATGTGTGATATTGTAAAAAGAACAAAAGCTAATTTTGGTGTTGCATTCGATGGTGATGCCGATAGGCTCATAGTTTGTGACGAAAAAGGTGTTGTTGCGGATGGTGATATATTATTGGGTTTGTTTGCAGAGAATATGCTAAAAAATGGATTTTGGAGGGAAAAAGCTGTAGTCGCGACAAAAATGAGCAATATGGGTCTTGAAATGTTTCTCGCTGAAAGGGGCATAAAGCTAATAAAAACAGATGTTGGCGACAGGAATGTTGCTGAAAAAATGCGCGAACAAGGTATCTTGCTTGGTGGGGAGAAATCTGGTCATTTGCTTTTCAGAAAATACAACGAAACGCCTGATGCAATTGTTGCTGCGCTGCAGCTTGCAAAGCTTTTAAAAGAAGAACAAAAAAAGCTCAGCATTTTGAGGTCAAAAATCTTTCTTTTTCCACAAGTGATAATAAATGTGCCAGTAAGGGAAAAGAGGCCTCTTCAAAAGACTCATGCGGTTATGAAAGAAATAAAAATTGCTAAAGAAATCCTTGGTTCTGAAGGCCGAGTTTTTGTAAGATATTCTGGAACTGAAAACTTAGCAAGAGTAATGGTTGAAGGCAAATCGGAAAAGGTAATTAAAAAAATCGCAAGAGGAATAGGATCAGCAATAAAGAGTGAGCTCGGATGAGACCAAAAAAAATAGTTAGTGAAGCAGAGAAAATTATCGAAAAAAGCAGGCCAAATTTTTGGGAAGTTATAAATCTTCTTGACTATTTGGATCTAAAAAAAACAACTGACAAGAATAATATTGAGAAAAATGTTGTTGTAAATGGAGTTTTATGTGCAGCCAAAGGAGCAATAATAAAATCAGGCACATATATTGAAGGTCTTGTTTATGTTGGCAAAAATAGTGTTATTGGCCCAAATGCATATTTAAGAGGTAATACAATAATAGATAAAGATTGCAAAATCTCAAACTCTGAGGTTAAAAATAGCATACTCCTAGAAGGAGCTAAAGTGCCACACTTTTCGTATATTGGTGATTCAATAATTGGCAAAAGTGTAAACATGGGTGCGGGTTCAAAAATAGCTAATTTGAGAATGGATGGCTCCACTGTTAAAGTTGACTTTTTTGGAGATAAAGTGGATTCTGGTAAACGAAAACTTGGGGCTTTAGTAAAAAACGGGGCAAGCATAGGCGTAAATGCAACTTTAAACTGCGGCGTAATAATAGGAAAAAATTGCATTATATATCCTGGCACATTTGTAAGGAAGAGCGCCAAAGATAATGAGAAAATCTTTTAGAACTTTGAAATGTCATAATGGATTTACTACATGGCCGGCAACCGCATCAACGAAAAATCTTTTCTTAATTTTTGTCTTTGAGTTTTCAGTTATGCATTCATAAACAGGCCAATATATTTCTTTAATTGCAGTTATAACCATGCGTTTCCATATTCTTTGCAAAAGGTCGCGAACTTCGTTTTTTGTATATTTTTCTTGTTCTTTCATAAGTACTTCCGAATTAACTAATGGCAAATCTTGAAGTGATTGGTGCAATGGATGCATTGGGCTTGGCGGCAAGTCGAAGTCTTTGCTAAGCCTATAAAGAATCATGCCTTCTTTGTTGAATATTTCCGCTAAACCAATATCACAAAGGCGCTTAAGTATTTTCTTCACACGATCCTCATCGAGGAAAGACCTTCTGCTTATGTGATATGCAGTTAGGGGCTCTGTGAGGAAATTAAGAACAAAGATTTCTTCTGCTGACAAAGAATAAAGTTCTTTTAGGCCTTTAGAATGGACAAAGCCCTTAATAAAGTGTATGAATTCACCATTCAAAGAATTTACAAAAAGTGTTCCTTGCCTAAAGTTCTGTTCCTTTGTAAAATAATTGAACTCAACCTTGTAAAGCGGGATGTGCTTAAGATTAATCTCTAGTAGCTTCTCGGTGCTACCAAACAAGAAAAAGCCGGAAAGCTTTTTCTTTATTTTTGTTTCAATTGATTCTCTTGAAACATTTGCAGGAAAACTCAAAAGCTCAATAACGCCTTGCTGCGACACAGGCTTTTGTATTGGTTGCTCTTTTTGAGGCATTTGTTCTTGAGTTTTCAAAACTTCTTGCTGCACGGAAGGGGCTTTTGTAACATCTTCTTCTCTTTTTAATGGCCTTTGAATCTTGTCTTCAAGTACAACAAGGCCTTCCTTTTCAAGTATTGTTGCACCTTTCTTTTCAAGCTCTGCTAAAATTGCCTTCTTATCGACGCTTGAGCTGTACTTTGCATTTAGAGAGTTCAGAGTCCTAAATATTTCAGCAAGCTTTGCTTGACCATCTCTTTTAAGGCGAGACCAATACATTGAGGTTATAAGGGTTAAAACCTGCTCATTGCTCAGTGAAACTTTAGTTTCAGCTGTTTCTATCTCACGGCCTTCGTGTTGGCTCATCCTGGGCCTTATGCGCATCACAAATCCGCGGCTTGTTTCCTCGCGCCTATCACATACAAGAGCTACACCAACAGGCAGAGTCCTTATGAAAGAACCAGTTTTATACCTATGTGGAATTATTGCTGGTGTTCTTTTATAAACTGCCTTTATATCATCGTTGAAAACAAGCTTATGCACAATTATTATGTCAAGCTGGCTAAGAACTCTTACATCTATTGCTGATGGTTGCTGTGTAGCAAAAACAAGCGAGCATCCTGGGCGCCTTCCTTGCTTTACATATTCTATCAATGCATCGCTAGCCGCTGTCTTAATATTCCCGCTTGGTATTAGCGTATGCGCTTCATCTAATATAAGCCAAGTAGGGGGTATTTCAATCTCAAGCATTTCTTCACTTGATTCAAATCTTTTAGCAGCTTCTTTTCTTGTTGCAATTTTTCTTGCAGCGAGTGTGCGCCTTGCCAAGATTCCTATTACAAGTGCGGTAACATTATCATCCAAAAAGCTTGTGTCTATTATTGTCATTTGCCCTTCACGGCTAAGCTCTGACAAAGGCGTGCCCTGTACATCAAAAATTCCCCAAGATTTTGATGCTTCAAATCTGCTAACTAACGCACGTATGGAATCAACCTTAAAACCCTTGTCTCTAGAACTCAAGTCAATATCGTTCTCAAGACAGAAGATTATGTCATCAATTGAATATTCTTTGGTGCCTTTTATGCGCTCTTTGTTTACAGTCATATAGCCCTTTGCAACTTTATCAAGTGCCTTTTCTAGCAATAAGCCGGTTGGGCTAAAGCGCTCAAGCCCAAATGTAAGGCACCAGTCTTGTGCTGTAAGCATTGATGGCTTTATTGAAAATGTGGCATCATATGTGCCAGCAGGTGTTTGCTTTTCCATCCCTTTTGGTATAAAAACGACGATGTTCTCAAGACCTCTTGGTTCAAGCCCCCAGCCTTTCAAAGAAGCGAGCTCTCTTTCTTCACGATTAGCATATCGCATGCTCCAGAATACACCAACGGGATCTACAACAATAATGCCTACATTCTTATTCTTTAATGCGAGCTCTTCAGCTATAACCCCCAAAACATAGCTTTTGCCACTGCCTCTTGCACCACATACAAAAACAACATGCGGTCCCAAGCTGTCCATCAGGATGTTCTTTTCAGGATAATTTTCTTCTGAAACCCTGCCTATAAAAAGTGCGGCTTCAGAGCCATATTTTTCAAATGTTGACTTGCTTCTGCCAATAAAGGCGTTTCCATCAGCATCCTCTAAAAAACTAAGTTTTGGAAGTATTTCAAGAGTTGGCTCGGAAACAAATATTTTACCCTCAGGAGCAGTTTCGTCAACAAAATCCTTTAAATCATCTTCGCTAGTTTCTTGCTGCTTATCGGCTGCTTCACCACCAAGTGCTTCTTTGCCACTTTCTGTTTGTTCAGACGGAAGTGTTGCCTCTGCTTTTGTTTCTTTTTTATCACTGAGCTTTCTCTTCTTTGTGCTTTGCTTACTCTTTTTATGTACCTCAATTAATTCTTCTGCAGTTTCTTGAGATGTGCTTTCCTTCTGTGCTCTGACTTGCGGAGAAGCTTTTTCTTCATCTTCAGTAGAGCTTCCTTTTGCTTCCTTGTTCTGCGGCTCCTTTGCATATATGCTTTTTTGCATCTTTTCTGATTCTTTTTTGGCTGCCTCGTTCAGCTTCTTTCTTGCTTCTTTTAGCTCATCATCAAGGCCAAAGACATCTTCAAATAAGTCTTCTTCTTTAGAATCTTTTTCAACTTCAACCCTTTTTTCGTCAGCCATTTATCTCACGGCAAAAAAATTAACTTATTTACCATATATTAGAGTTTTCCATATATTAAATATTTACTTTTAATTTAGCATTTAATTTAGTAGGCACCTTTGGCCTTTAAAAAGCATTAATACGTTGCTCAACCACAAGTAATCTCTTCTTTTGCAACCAAGCCATCTTTGTTCTTGTCAAAAAGCCTAGTGTACCAATGCTTGCTTTTGTCAGCTAGAGCAGAGTAGCAATTGCCTGGCTTAATAAAGTTTGACAGCTCAGAATTTTTGGCTTCTGCGCTCAAGCCTTGGCTTTGCCAAAAATTACATAGGGCTTCAGTGCATCTTGCCATTGTAAGTGGGCTACCACCGATATTGCACTCTATCAGCTGTGAGCAGTAAATTGTATCCTCACATATGCCAGTACCTATAAGAAAACCCTCGTCATAGCCGCTTATCACGCAATCTTTGGTTAGATCAAGGCCTTTATTGTCGCCACCAATGGTTTCCTTACAAAAGTCAGCGATGGTTTTCATGCTTGGCGAGGCCCTAGCTGTATTGCACAATGTCATGCATTTTGTTTCTGCTACTCTCTTAGCTTCGAGCAGCTTCTCTTCGCAGTTTTTGAGAGGCGGATTAACGTATTGGGTTACAAGTTGTATGACGAGAAGCGCTACTACAAGGGCAACAAACAGGATTATGAAGGTATTTATTGCAATTTCCATGCCTTTTTGGTCCACAAAACCACCATAGGTATAAATGCTGAACTCTTTTATAAGATTTTCCTTTAAGCGCCTAATTTTAAAAACGAGGCATCACATTTAAAACATTTAAACAAGGAATATTTTTGCAGTATGGGGGCTGGTAGCTCAATGGCAGAGCGCTTCCCTCGCACGGAAGAGGCTCCGGGTTCAAGTCCCGGCCAGTCCATATGCATGAATATTCGCTTGCACAAGCTGTTTTGAACAGTGTTGAGGAATTCATTAGTAGAAACAAAGCAAAGGGCAAAGTTATTGTTAAAATTTCATTTGGTGAGCTTCAGCACCTGGGTGCTGAACAGTTTAAAGACATTCTTCAGAAAGCAGCAAGGGAGAGAAGAATTAAAGCTGAGTTCTTTGTTGAAAACGAGCTTGCATCATTTAGATGTTTTTCTTGCCATAACGAATGGGAAAATGAGAAAAAGCAGTATATTGTAAAAAGTCACTCTCATGAAGAAGACAGTTTATGCCATGAACATGAGCACCACGAATTAGTTGAAGATGTAAGATGCCCAAGGTGTGGAAGCGATGATATTGAAATAATAAAAGGAATAGATGTTAAAATAAAGGAGATAATCATTGATACAAAAAAAGCAAGGAGTGAATAATTTGATAGAAAATCTAAAGCATAGGTTAAAAGATAGGGAAAAAACGATTGCATTTGCAATCTTGGCTGTATTTTTCCTAATCAGCACAACGTCAATACTCAATAAGTACCTCACAATGGATGAATCAGTGTATATAGTTGCTGGATATTCTTATCTAAAGACTTCAGACTTCAGAATCAATTGGGAACATCCGGTTTTCATGAAAGCGCTATATGGCTTACCATTGCTTTTTTTGAATCCGAAGCTTCCTACGGAATACAACCAAAATTGGGAAAGATGCGCAAATAATGATGTACCAGCAAGCTATGGCTTCGCTTCTGATTTCTATATTCAAAACAAAGATATGCTGCGCAGCATAATATTTTGGCCTCGCATAGTGGCAATAATCGTAGCAACTATGCTTGGAGCAACTGTCTTCCTCTGGGCCAGAGATGCATTTGGGCCCAGAGCAGGAATTTTTGCTTTGATCTTGTATTGTTTTGAGCCAAACATAATTGCCCATGGAAGCATTGCAACTCTTGATATTCCCATGACATTCTTTTTGTTTTCAAGTTTTTACACGATGTGGAAATTCATAAAAAGTGGCAAAAAGAGATTTATTATGCTTTCAGGGCTCTGTATAGCGCTTGCAATAATGACAAAGTATACAGCACTTATGTTTGTACCCTTGCTATTTTTTTTCTCACTTTTTTATTTTGGAGAAGTTAGAGGCAAAGCGAAACAAAAAAGGCCTGAGATTAAAAAAAGACAAACTATTTTTTTTGTATTGCTGACATACGGGACAATACTCTTATGCCTTATATTGCCAACTTTGGTCATAACAAATATTATTTATTCTTTTGACACCTACAAGGAAAAATACTTTTATGTTTTGCCAGCCAGGGTTTTTGAAGGCTATAAATTTATGAGCGACTGGGTTCAAGGTGGCCGCGAAGGTTGGTTCTTCGGACAATTTAGGCAATACATCCCAGAATATTACCTTGGCTCCTTCTTGATAAAAACTACCTTACCATTTTTGCTATTCTCAACTTTTTCAGTTATTTTGTTTTCATTTTCAATTTTAAAATATTTGCTCAAGAAGACTGCTATTAGTAAAGAAGAAGTGAGGCTTAAAAAGGCTGAGATCATTAATCTAGCAGCGGTTGCCTTTCCAGGATTAATTTTTTTTATGGCGCTTTCAATATTTGGAAGATTTTATATTGGCTTCAGGTATGCGCTGCCTGCTTTTCCTTTCCTAATTGTGTTTGTCTCGGGAAACATTTCACCACATATAAAAAACCCGCTGAAAGAAAAGAGAAAAATAATCTCTATTGCAATAATGACTGTGCTTTGCTGGCACATAGTTTCTGCTGTGTTTATATACCCACATTACCTTGCGTATTTCAACGAACTTATTGGCGGACCTGCTAATGGCCCAAAATACCTAACTGACTCTAGCATTGATTGGGGACAGGATTTTTTCTATTTTATGGATTTTGCAAAAAAGCGCAATTGGGATAATCCACACCTAATATATTTTGGCTGGCCATATCCTACATTCTTAATGAAGTTTTATTGGGAAGATATATGTGAGTGGCGCGAAGATAAATTTGCAATAAGTGTGAGCGCAATAACTGGTGTCGTTCCAGACTGGAACTGCCATAGATGGCTCCTTAATTATGAACCAAAAGAAAGGATTGGATGGACTATATACTATTATGAATTTGATAGGCAGAAATAATGCAAAATTAAGCAAATCTTTATAAGCTCAAATTATTTATAATCCTCTATGGCTGGCTCTTCTAATCACAGAACTTCGAGAATCAAAAATCCAGTGAAACCAGTCGCTGTTTTTGGCGCCGCACCTTGGATCACGAAGGCACAATTAAAAAGAGATGTTGCTGATAGGCGCAAATACGACATAAGAAGGCAGCCAAACAATTTCTTCCTTAGGCGTTTTTCAAAAGAGCGGCTACAAATAATTAAAGATCTAATAAAAAATGGTTTTGAACCGGTTTTGATGGTTAGCAACATTGACCTTGTTGACAAAAGGGTTTGGAGGTTCTGTAAGATTGCAAAGGTTGTAGGCGCAAGAGTTTTGATCTCTAAGAAAGAGACACCATATACCGGCTCGTGGTTGAGAGATGCATTTTCTGTAATAAAAGGTTACAGGTTTGTTTTTCCCTTTGATGAGCGCCTTTTGGGAAGAAGAATAGGAAATAAATTTTATTCTTATTTAGGAGATGGTGGCAGTGTCGTAAATATAGAAGATAAATTTATCCTTGTTTCAAAAAAAACAGCTTTATCCGCAATAAATGAAATCAATTTCCTCAAGAGAAGAGGCATGATTGTCTTTGAAATGCCACCTGGCCTCGTCACTGATTTTTTTAGGAGCCAAAAGGCCAAAAAGTTTAAGAGGCATCATCACATAGATTTGTTTGTAAACCGCATACCAGGTATGAAAATATTGGTTGTTGATCCTATTTACTATGCTGCTAACAAGAGGCTTGTTGATGAGATAGCAAAAGTCACAGGTTATAAGATTTTACAAATACCAGAAAAAGATAGGGATTATTATCCAGCAAATTTCCTTGATCTTGGCAAGGGCAAAATAATGATGAACCGGGCTGCAAGAGAAACAGCAAAGTTACTTGAAAGAGAAGGTGTTGAAGTAGTATTAACAAGTGTTCCGCTAAAAGGCAGCTCTGCTATTTACGGTGGCCTCAGATGCGCAGTTAATCTGCCAAAGAAGAGCACTCAAAGAATAATGGAAAGCAAGCAATAAGAAAAGTTTAGCTTAAGATTTAATTACTTTATAATCTCATTATTTCTTAACTAATTTTCTGTGCAAACGCCTAAAAATAGTTGTTTTTCTGGCAGCAGCTTCAGTGTTATTGGTAAAAACTTTGCCTGGGTCAAAATCTTTTTTTGGGGGTTTTGGTTTTCTTTTACTTCTCCAGAATGGCATAAAAAACACTTTCAATAAAGATAATTAAATTTATATGCTTTATTTTTTTATGCCTGTCTACAAGCTTTTGCAAACACCTGATTGGCCAGCACTGATGATTGATGGAATATTGATGCATCGCATAAAAGGCACAAGCCCGAAAAAAGATGCTGAAGATAAAATTGCTTTGCTTAAAATCCGTGGTGGAAATGTTTTGGATATATGCACAGGCCTTGGCTACACGGCTATAATAGCATCACATTATGCTGACTACGTTGTGACAATTGAGAAAGACAAAGAAGTTATTAGAATTGCGAGGAAAAACCCAGCATCTGAGGAATTATTTAATTCAAAGAAGATATCGCTTATCGAAGGTGATGCCACTAAAGTCATTAAAAAATTCCAAAATGAATTCTTTGATTACATAATACATGATCCACCAACATTTGCTCGTGCTGGAGAGCTTTATAGCGGATCTTTCTATAAAGAGCTTTTTAGGGTTCTCAGATATAAAGGAGTGCTTTTTCATTATACTGGTTTGCCATGTGAGAGATACAGGAAAAAGAGCTTAAGAAAAGGCATTATTGAGCGTCTTCGTGCAGCTGGCTTCAGGATAAAAAATTTTAGAGAAAATCTTGGCCTTCTTTGTGAAAAGCTCTAACTTAGGCAAAATGGCACATTTTAAAAACTAATGTAGGCAGAATTTATTATCTCGTTGTCGAAAAATACTGCTTATGAAGGTGATATTTTGGCAAAAAAAGTTGTGAAAAAAGCTACAAAAAAAGATGCTGAAAAAATCGTTGAAAAAAAGATTGAGCAACAGCCGAAAGAAAAGGCTTCACAAACTAAAGAAGCAGTACAAGAAGTTGCAGAAAAATTGCCTTTTCCAAACTCAGTAGTTGTGAGAATAATGCGCCAAAACCTTGACCCCGGAAAGCAGATAAAGAAAAGGGTTAAGGTTGAGATGAACAAATGGCTTGCAGATATGGCTGCAAAAATTTCACAGGAAATGAACAAGCAGCCATATAGGACAATTGACTATGCAATGTTCAAGGATGCTGTAGCTAAATATACAAAGCTTGAGGAAATTGCTGATGAGCGTGAACGTCTTCTTGGCTATGTAAACAAAATAAAGTCAGACTGCGAATACATGGAGAAAGAAATAAGGAGAAAGTTTGCGCTTAGCGAAGAAGAAATGGAATCTTTAATAAAACAGGAATAAGCAACTTTTAAGCCCCATCATTGAAAAGTATTTTTCTAATTGTCAATGTTATTGGTGACTTTCCGCCTATGAAAAGCCAGGCAAAAAGCTTTGAAAAATTGTGAGGCTTTCTTTTTTGAGAGGCCTTTTCAAAGTCAATTATAAAAGGCATTCCATCCATTACCAGTATGTTTTTGCCTTTGCCTCCTAACTGCCCATGATCCAAACCGGCTTTGTCAAGCAATGCTGCCTGATAGAAGAGCTCCTCAATAAATGAAAGCAGTTCAGATTTTCTTGGTTCGCTTGCAAGCCAATCTGCAAAAGTAACCCCATCAACGTATTCCATAAGAATAGCGCGAAGTCTTTTATCGTAGCAAAATAATTTTGGGCCAATGCCGAGAGTATTTGCCTTTTTGAGGTTTGAGACTTCTTTGAGCAGCATATCTTTTCTGCCTGAGTCATCACGCTCAAGCTTAAGTGCAAATTTTTTGCCTTTTTTTCTTACAAGAAAAACAAATGAGGAATGGCCTCTTGCAAGCATTTTTTCGAGCTTAAGGCAGTTTCGCTCTAAAAATTCTTCAAGGCGCCTTTTCTCATTTTTGTTTGGCTGAATCATCTAAGGCACCAAGCTTCACAAGCATTTTATAGACTTCTGCAAGTGGCAGACCTGAGTAGAAAAGCGTATCGCCAACAACGCGCTCACCGAACATTATCACTGCATTTCCATCAAAAGCACCGGAAAAGCTTAGAACAGGGTAATTTTTTAAGTAATTCCTGATCTGCCAATCGCTTAGCTTCATAAATTTTACCTTGCAGGATCTGAGCACACGGATTTTATTTCCAAAATCTGAATCAATGGCTGTTACGCCAGCCAAAATCTCAACCTCTTTGCCTGAAAATTTTTTTAGCATAGCTTCAGCTTCGATCATATCTTTTGGCTTTTCATATATTTTGCCTTTAAGTGTTACAATCAAATCGGCACCAATCACAATTGCGCCTTTGACTTTTTCCGCAACAGCTTTTGCCTTCATCTCAGAAAGCTTAAGAACACGTCTCCTTGGGTTGTTTTCATTAATAGCATTTTCATCCACATTTGAGATGATTGCTTCAAACTCAATCCCTAATAAAGCAAAAGAAGCTCTCCTTGAAGATGATGCTGTCGCAAGAATAACCTTTTTTTTGGGCTTTACAGCATATTTAGAAAGCATAATAGCAAAACACCGGGTTAGATTTTAAAATCTTTCTTACTTCTTTCTTTTTATAGTAATCTAAATTATGTATTAAACGCCAATTTGTTTGCTTCTACATCTAAACATATTTTTGGAGGTGAAAATATGGTGCAAGACGCAAATCAAAGGCCTGTTATTTTTCTTTCTGAAGGTGCAAAAAGAACAAGAGGCAAAGACGCCCAGACAATAAATATCCTAGTCGCAAAAGCGGTTGCAGAAGCAGTAAAAACCACTCTTGGTCCAAAAGGGATGGACAAGATGATTGTAAATGAGCTTGGAGACGTAACCATAAGCAACGACGGCGCAACCATACTCGATGAAATGGATGTCGAGCACCCTGTTGGAAAGATGCTTGTTGAAGTTGCAAAGACACAAGATGAAGAGGTCGGCGATGGCACCACAACGGCTGTCGTCCTTGCAGGATCTTTGCTTGAAAATGCAGAGAAGCTCTTAGCTGATGGAATACACCCAAGCATAATAGTAAAGGGCTATAGGTTGGCCGCAAAGAAAGCATGTGAAATAGCTGAGGCAACAGCTGACACAATATCAATAGATGACAAAAACACGCTTAAGAGCATTGCATCAACTTCAATGACTGGAAAATGCGGCACTGAGTCAGTTGAAGGCCTAGCAACGATGATTGTAAATGCAGTTATGCAGGTTGCTGAGAAAAGGGATAACAAATATGTTATTGACAAGGAAATGATAAAAGTTGAAAAGAAGGAGGGCGGCAACCTTAGTGAAAGCGAACTTATAAATGGCATTGTTGTTGATAAAGAAATAGTTCACAGTGATATGCCAAAGTACATTGAGAATGCAAAGATAGCCCTTATAGACTCTGCGCTTGAAATAAAGGAAACTGAAACAGATGCAGAGATTAGCATCTCAGATCCGGAGCAATTGCAGGCATTTATAGAGAAAGAAGAGGGTATGCTCAAAGATATGGTGGAAAGCATAAAGAAGGTTGGTGCAAATTGTGTCTTTTGCCAGAAAGGCATCGATGACCTTGCACAGCATTTCTTGGCAAAAGCAGGCATCGTTGCTGTGAGGCGCATAACAAAATCAGATATGGAAAAGCTTGCTAAAGCTACGGGTGCAAAGATTGTAACAAGGATAAAGGACATTAGCAAGGAAGACTTGGGATATGCGAAAGTTGTGGAGGAGAAAAAGTTCGGCGGCGAATCAATGGTTTTCGTAAGGGATTGTAAGAATCCTAAATCAGTGACAATACTTATAAGAGGCGGCACTGAGCATGTTGCCGCTGAAGCAGAAAGAGCAGTTAATGATGCAATTGGCACAGTGAGCGCAGCAGTAAAGAGTGGCAAAATTGTAAGCGGCGGTGGAAGCATAGAGATGGAGTTATCAATGCAATTGCGCAACTATGCAACCACAATCGGCGGCAGAGAGCAGCTTGCTATTGAAGCATTTGCAGATGCTTTAGAAGTGATACCAAAAGCACTTGCTGAAACCGCTGGCATGGATCCAATTGATACATTAGTTGAGCTCAGGGCAAAACACAGGGAAAAAAGCGGCAAATACTTTGGCATTGACGTATACAAAGCAAAGATTGTGGAAATGAATAAGCTAAAGGTAATAGAGCCATTAGCAGTGAAAACTCAAGCGATAACTTCTGCTTCAGAGGTTGCGGAGATGATATTGCGCATCGATGACATAATTGCCGGCTCATCGAAAAGCAAATCAAAAGGCCCGAGCGAAAGCCCTGAAGGCAGCGGCGAGTTTGACTAAATTTTTGTAGGGGCTCAAAAGCCCTTTTACACTATTTTTTTATACTTATTCTTCTTTTTTCATTGTATGCTAATTATAGCAGTCGTTGGCCTGGCAAGAAGTGGAAAAGACACCTTCGCAAACTATCTTGAAAGGAGATATGGTTTCAAGAGGTTTGATTTCTATTCTGATGTCATAGTGCCTATGATGAGAGAGCAGAAGATAAAGCCAACAAAGGCCAATGCGGCAAAGTTTGGCAATAGCATGCGCCAAAAATTTGGAATGGGTGTTTTCGGTCAAAAGATGGCGCAGATAATAAGGGGCAATGACAAAGTTGTTGTCACCGGAGCGAGATCGCTTGAAGAGCTCTCCGAACTTGAAAAAGCTTCGGAAAAATTCTTTATAATCAAGATTGAAGCTTCAAAGGAATTAAGGTTCTCGAGGCGCAGTGATCTTGATCCAAAAAACGAAAACGACTTCTTTGCTAGAGATACTGATGATCTTATTAACAAAGGGCTTGACAAAGTTTTGAGGGCCTCTGAGCTTGTAATTAAAAACAATTCAACGATAGCTGATTTTGAAAAGGCAATTGATGATATTATGAAAAGGATTTAAACCTTTTCAACAAGAGTTATTTTGAACGCTATGCTATATATTGCGACAGGAAGTGCGGATTTTTTCCGGGACACTGTAACAAAAATTTTTGATGAAATCTATCGCGCATTGCCTGGTCTGCTCGGTTTCATAATATTGTCCTTCGTTGGCTATATAATAGGCTTAATACTGAAAAAGTTATTATTAAGAGCCACAGCTCATATGCGCATAGAAGAATGGCTAGAAGAGCAAAGTCTTTTGCAAGTAGTTACTGCAAAAACATTAACATCAATTCTTGGTAATATATTGCACTGGTCAATAATACTTCTTTTTATGGCTCAAGGCGCTGAGCTTATGCGCTATGAGGTTTTAAGGAACGCTTTGCATTGGATAATCTATTTCATTTTACTAGTCCTGCTTGCGATTGTTATCTTACTGTCAGGGCTTGTAATAGGCAGATACATAAAAAACACTATTGAAAATTCTGTAGAGAAAATAGGGAAAATCATTGGTCTAATTGCAGAGGCTTTTGTTGTCTTTATATCAGCCATAATGGCACTCGAAGTTATTCCTGGAGTAAACACTGCTGTGCTACACTACGCTTTCATAATAGTTTTTGGAAGCATAGCAATTGCCATAGCAATTGCCATTGGGATTGGATTTGGGCTTGCACTTAAGGACGAGGCAAAGGAGATAATAGAAGAATTAAAAAAACCAAATAATATAAAGAGAAAAAAAAGTGCTAAGGGCGAGTAAAAATGGAAGAATGGAAAAAGTGGATGTACGTTGAGTGGTGTTTTCTTGGCTGCGGCGCATTCACAATGATAGTGAATGCCATCGTGATTTTGAGTGGCTCTGATTTGAATACAAATCTGCTTATCTGCATGTTCTCTTCTTTTATCCTTGCTGGGATATTTGGAATAAAGTCGAAGTTATATAAAAGTGGAAAGTAAAATAAGTATGGGCGTGGCAGGACTCGAACCTGCGACCGATGGTGCACTTAAGGTTTTTTGCCTTTATAAGACCATTGCTCTGCCAACTGAGCTACACGCCCTCAGAAAGCATAAGTAACCAACTACTTTAACACAATATAATTCATTATCAAAGTTACTATAAGTATAGCAACTATTATTATGATAAGCAACTCTGGTCTTATCTGTGGTGCTTTTGTGTCTGCATCAAAAAAGCGCATTATGCCAAGGGCACCACTAGGTGCATACGCCTTCTTGCCTTTACCAAGTTTTACCATATAAAACACGCCTCTATGATCTAAACAATATAATTTTATAAAGAGAAGAACTTATTTAAAAGTATGGTTAGCGTTTCTGGGAACACTGATATTACAAAACTTGCATCAAGAATATTAATCTTTTTAATTCTTGTTTTCGTGCTCCTTTATGTATTGACATGGACAAATACATTAAAATGCAAATCTTTACCTGGCTGGTGTAGTGTCTATTACGCAATCAGAGGCAAACCAAAGGTGCTAATTGCTGTTGGTGACTATGGCTTAGGAGATCCTGAATTGCTGAGAAGACTAATGTCTAACCCAAGGTCGCTTGGTGTAAGACCAGATATAAGGGACATAGATATGCTAAAACCGGGAAACCTAAAAGAGTATGACCTTGTGATTGTTGAAAGAGCAAGGAAAATGAGTTCTGAAAAAGTAAGGATGTTTGTAGAATATGCTAACCAAGGTGGAAATCTCATATGGACGGGTGATTCTGGCGCAGAAGCTTTTGATAACAATGAGTTTCTTTACAGAGACGAGCTCGGTGATTCAAAACAGCCGCACACGATAATAAACCCATGGGCTAGAAAACATGAAGATACAGCAATACTTTTGAATGAGCTTCTTTCGCTTGAGTATGTGTGCAACTATAAGGATATCAGGGGAGACGTTAGCCACGAGACGCTTATAGGTAATCTTGTGCCACTAAACCTAGAAAACCCTTTTGTATATGGCATTTCTCCATCTTTAGCTTTCTACATAACACCGGAGACTGATTTTGCCGTTGTTAGGACAATTGAAAAAGGCACTAGCACTGCAGTAATGGTTCTCGACGTTGGTTCAAATATAACATATGGTGGAAAAAAATATGGTAAGACGCTGCCCTTCATTGTTACAAATGCAAAAGGAAATGTTATTGGGCTAAAGATTGGTGAAAATGTTGCCTATTATGCTATGCCACCTGAGTATTTTATGCATGAATCGTTACCTAAAGAAAGAAGATACCCAACAATAGTAGAAAAGATGTTCATTGGAATGCTCTATGGATGAATAAAGGTGCCCTTTTTAAACAATCAATGAGTTACTTATTTTATGGAAACAATTGTTCTTAAATTAAATCCAAAAAGGCCTGATAAAAAAAAGATAAAAAAAGCCGCAGATATAATAAAGAGCGGTGGCTTAGTGGTTTTTCCAACAGAAACTGTTTATGGTTTGGGTGCTAACGCATTTGATAAAAGTGCTGTAAGAAGGATATTTGAAACAAAGGGCAGGCCTACTGATAACCCGCTTATTGTACATATATACAGCAAAAGACAATTGAATGAGATAACAAAAGAAGCGCCCAAAATTGCTAAAAAACTTGCAAACAAGTTCTGGCCTGGTGCATTGACATTAATTCTCAAAAAAAAGCAGATAATTCCCTCAGAAGTTACATGTGGCTTAAGAACTGTGGCTGTAAGAATGCCTTCTCATAGTGTTGCTCGAGCACTATGCAAAGAAGCTGGTGTTCCGATAGCTGCGCCTTCAGCAAACATCTCAGGAAGACCAAGCATAACTTCAGGCAGGCACGCAATCGAAGAATTTCTTGGCAAGGTTGAATGCATAATTGATGCTGGTCAGACAGATATTGGGCTTGAGTCAACTGTGCTCGACATGACTTCTAAAGTCCCTGAGTTGTTAAGGCCTGGTGGAATCACCCCAGAAGAAATTATGTCGGTGTGCGGGGAGATTAAAGTTGGCAAAGTAGCAAAAGCAAAAGGCGAAGAGTCAACACCAAAATCACCTGGAACGAAATATAGGCATTATGCGCCAAAAGCAAAAGTCATTCTTGCAGAAGGCCCTGAAAAAAAAGCGATTATTTTGGCAGAAAAAATTGCCAAAGCAAAAGCAATTGAGGGAAAAAAGGTGGCCTTGTTACTGCTAAAAACAGAAAGAAATAGGTGTCATATAACGAATTTGTCTGGAAAAATAAAATCAATACAACTCTATGGCAAAAAGAATATTGCAAAGCGACTGTTCTTTGCTCTTAGAAAGCTTGATTCTGAAAAAACTGAAATAATTGTTGCGAACGCAATTGATGAGAATGGCTTAGGCCTTGCAATAATGAATCGCCTCAGAAAGGCGAGCACCATCATTGTGGCTTAAGATGAGCATGTTTTGGAGAGTAAACAAAAGGTTTTTAAATACCGAAAGCCATAATTTGTGTTATATTTAGAGTTAGTAGCAATGAAAAAAGTTAAAAACCGAAGGAGCTATAAATAAGTAAGGGATGATGAAGGTGGCAGATATGTATGATGAGGGCGGAGAAGAGCAAGCTTTTGCACAACAAGGCGGTGGCTTCAAAAGTAAAGTTAAGTATCATTTTGAAGGGTTAATTCCACTCATATTGCTTGTTATTGTGGCTGTGCTTGCTGGCGCTTGGATAGGCCTTTGGGACATTCCTGGGCTTGATTTCAACAAACCGGCTAAAATGCTTATAATAGGTAAGCCAAGCCAAATAACGCTTGAAGCATTAGGCGTGGCGTCCAAGGATCTTGTTAGATATACCATTAGAGACACTTATTATTTGGGGCTAACACCAGAGCATATGCTTTCAAAGTACGATATGGTAATGCTAGACCAGACAAATAGCTCTTTTAGGCCTTATATTTCTAGACAACTCGGAAGTGCTTTAGAGGAATATGTCAGGAAAGGTGGCAAACTTATTATAGTTGGCAATTCCGGCATACTGAGAAGCGATGCTCCGGAAGCAATAGGTTGGCGTGCAAATATGGGTGACATTTCACCTGTTGATTGCACAGCAGATATAAGAGGCGTACCAAGCTGCCTACAGCCGATAAAGGTAAATGGCACGATTTATACGCTTGACTATGAGCATCCAATTGTTGAAGGCATAGAAAGAGTGCCAGCAGTACCATTTGAGGGCACAATACCTTTTGAAGTCTATAATGTTTCTGTTCTTGGAAATGAGATTGCATATATACAAGAAGGTACAGACATGGACGTGATGCGCGCAAATTGGTATCCTGGGATTGTTGAAAGAAGGCATCTATTAGGTAAAGTGGTATACTTTAACTATGATCCCGGTTTGACAAGAGCCATACTTCAAAACACCATAAAGTACTTAAAGTAACATTTCTTGCTAAAAATGAATTCTAGACAACATAGTGCTCAATAAACTCGGAGGTGCTACAATGAACAAAAAAGAAAACGATGAGATTTCTAAAGACAATGTCGTCTTTGTAGGAAGAAAAAGCACAATGGCGTACGTGCTTGCAGTGGTTACACAAATGAATCAAGGCGTAGACGAAGTAATAGTGAAAGCAAGGGGCAAAGCAATAAGCAAGGCAGTTGATGTAGCAGAGATTGTAAGAAACAAATTCGTTTCAGACGCAAAAATTGACGACATAAAGATATCAACAGAGGAAGTAACTTCAGAGGACGGCAAGCAGCTCAAGGTTTCAGCGATTGAAATAAAGCTTAAAAAATAACTTAGGGAGCCGAAAAGGCCCCTTTTATTTATTTTTTTGTTTTTTAAGTTGGTTAATAAAATTAATTTTAAGTTATTCTAATTTTAGGAAAATTAACCGAAAGTGCTTTAAATTCATGACTACATCATGATATATTATGACAAATCAAGAGCCAGTCATGAATAAAGGGCTAACGCTTGATAAGTTGGCAAAAGAATTCAAGGGCTTAACTTCAGATATTGAAGAGATTTCAAAGCAGTGCTCAGATCCTTTCTTTATTGCACTTTTACTTTTCCAGCTTGCAAAAGAAAGAGAGCAGACAAACAAGATAATCGCTGATATAAGCGAAAGGCTAAAAGCACTGGAAAATAAGGTGCAGGCTAATGTTCAAAACCAAGAAGAACACACAATACTTGCAGAAGTTGACCAGCGCATAGTTGCACTTGCAGACCAGAAAGGAATGATAAGTGCTGATGATGTAAAGGCGCTTCTTTCGTACAATTGTGTCAATGCAGCATCACAACGCTTAAACAAATTATTCAGAGAAGGGTATCTTGCAAAGGTTCGTGCGGGAAAGAAGGTTTTTTTTACAATTAAAAAAACCTCTTTGCTCCCAACACCCAACCACCCCCATAAGCAAAGCCCCCTATGAGCCTTTGCTACCCTTCTCCCTCCTTTGCCTTTAATTTATTTTAAAATAAATCATGCAGCCATAGAACTCTTGTAAAATTAGAATGTTAAAAGATTAGAAAAATTCGTTTCGGCTTATTATTTTCTTAATTTGCTCTTTATATCTGATATTATTTCTCGACCTTTTTTAAGCTCTTGAAATATGCCTTGCAAACTATCGTCTGTATATTTTACCAAAAAACCTTCTTCGCTTGGCTCAATAGTAAAATATTGACCAAACTTTGCTGACAAAACCTCAATCATCCTTCTCTCTTCAACAACTTTTTTAAGCTCATTTGCAAGATATGCCTTAAATTTTTCCAATTCGATAAGGTGCCGTTCAACATCTGAAATAAGATCTTCGGAATCCCGAGAATATATCTTTACAGGCACAATTGAAAAGTCATTTGCCTGCATCTCTGATTTTATGCTATCCTGTTTGCTCATCAGCTGTTCTTTTATTTTTTCGAATTTTGATATCTGCTCTTCAACGCCTTTAAGGAAAAGCCTAAGTTCTTCTTCACGCTCCTCAAGGCCTTGCATAATAAACCCTATTTATCTAACATTTTTTTAGTATTTATATTTTTGCTTTTTCGTTCAATCGCAAGCAAAAAGGAAAAAATATAAATATTGAAAAGCTTCTAATAATAAGATGGACAATAGAAATGCAGCCACAACTTCTTTTCAGGAAGAAGAAAGTGTTATAGGAAGGTCTCTTTCGGAAAGGGAAAGATATGGAAAAGAAGGCACTGGCTACCTTGGTAGAGTTGTTTTATCTAAAGGTGAAAGGCCAGTGCTTGGCAGGAAGATCTTAATAGACCTTGCAAAGCCACACATGATTCTTATCTGTGGAAAGCGTGGCTACGGAAAAAGTTACACGATGGCTGTTTTAATAGAGGAGTTTGCAAGGTTGCCTGTTGCCTTACAAAACAGGATTGCGGTTATAGTCATAGATACGGTTGGCATATTTTGGTCATTAAAAACGCCAAACAAATTTGAGACCAATATTTTGCAAGAGTGGGGCTTGAAAGCTGAGGCAACAAACGCAAGAGTATTGGTACCTCAGGGGCTTCTAACATTTTACAAAGATCGTGGAATACCCGCAGATGGAACTTTCACAATTAAAGCTTCTGAGTTGACCGGCACGGAATGGATGGCTCTTTTTAAGCTTACATGGAAAGACCCAGAAGGTATATTGATACACCGCGCTGTAGAAGACCTTAAGGAAAAGCTTGGCACATATTTCGGCATAGACGAAATAATAAGCGCTGTGGAAAACTACAAGGAATTTGATTTTAATACAAGGCAGGCTTTGGTAAACAGATTAAAGATGGCAAAAAGTTGGGGCGTGATTGAGAAAACAGGTACAAAAACTAAGGATATAGCCAGGGCTGGCTCGATAACAATAATTGATGTTTCTGCTTATAGGCAATCAATAGAAATGGAAGGCGTTCGTGATGTCATTGTTGCTTTGCTTGGCAAAAGACTTTTTGAAGAAAGGATGCTCTACAGAAAAGAGGAAGAAGCAAAGCTGATGACTGAAAACGTGCGCACGAGCGAAATGCCGCTTGTGTGGTTATTTATAGATGAAGCACATATATTTATGCCTAAAAGCGGCAAGAACATAGCGCTTAGTGTTCTCCTTGAATGGGCACGTGTTGGTAGGCAACCTGGATTAAGCTTGGTGCTTGCAACACAGATGCCTGAAAGGTTGCATACTGATTTTCTTTCACAGTGCGATATTTTCATCTCACATCGCCTAACTGCTGGGCCTGATATTGATGCCGTTGGCACGCTAAGGCCAACATACCTCTATCAGAGTATTGAGAAATATTATGCAGACATACCCACAGGCAAAGGCTTTGCAATAGTGCTAGATGATAATAGCGAAAAGCTCTGGATGATTAGGGTAAGGCCAAGGTTGAGCTGGGATGCTGGCACAACAGCATCAGCATTCAGGAAATAAAAGATAAATAGAGTTTGTGATAAATATATTAAAGTGATCTGATCCATGAATATGCTACTCGGTATAGGCAATGAACTTAATGGTGATGATGCGATTGGTTGCTACATCGCAAGAAATTTCTATATGGAAGATTGGGTGTCCATTGATTGTGGAACAGTGCCTGAAAACTACCTTGGTAAGGTAATAAAAGAGAAGCCACAAGTTCTCATAGTAATAGATTCAGCACACATGGGCCTCAGAGCCGGCGAGATCAGACGCATACAGAAAGACAGCGCTTGTTCAGCTTTTGTTAGCACACACACACTTGCGCTGAAGGAATTTCTCACGGTTGCTGAAAAGCATGCTGGAAAGATAATTCTCATAGGAATACAACCAAAATCCACTGAAATTGGTGAAGAAATTAGCAAAGAATGCCTTAAATCTGCTAAAAAAATAACAGGCATTCTGAAAAAAGGCAGTTTTGAAAAAATCCCGTGCTTATGACTCCTTCTTTTTGTTTTTCTTTTTCTGGTTTTCCATAAAGCCGATCTTTTTATCATAAGTTGAAATTAAAAAGTCTTGCGTTTGTTCTAGGCACTTTACAGGGCATATGTCAACGCATTGGCCACAGAAGGTACATCTTGCTGCGTAATGCACTATTGCATTTAGCTTTTCATCAAACTCAAGCGCAGCGGCAGGACAAACCTTTATACACTGTTTGCATTTAATGCACCTATCTTTTTCATATTTAAGACGGCCCCTAAATCTTTCTGGAACACTTATTGGTGGATTGAATTTTGCCTTGCCCTTTGACAAATCTGTGATAAACGCCGAAGCATTTCTTGGTACACGCTTTGTAGGAAAATTATTGGTTGCCGGCTTCGAAAAAAGCTGTTTAAGCATCTGTTTAACCGAAGAGAGCATACAATTGACCACCTATGAAAAAATCAAGTATTAACAATAAGAGCCCAAAAAGGGAAATAGTAAAAATTGTAAAAATGTAAAAAGCTGATGCTTGGTCTATTCTAAACCTTGCAGTAACAGCACTTACAATAAAAACGCTGCAAAACATAACTGCGAAAACTTTGGCTAAGAAGAAAAAGAAGTTAAATATAGGCAAAAAAAACGGATCAAACCCAAAAAATTGCTCAATATTGCAAGGAAAAAAAAGAAAAACAATAAAAGTTGCAAAGCCAAAGGTACGCAATGCCTGTGTTATGTATAGTAGAGCAAGGTTTAGCCCACTATACTCTGCAAGCGCTCCATCTGCAATCTCTGTTTTTGCTTCACTCATATCATGAGGTAATTTACCTGCTTTAGCAGGCATCACAGCAAGAGAGGTGATTAATAGAAGCAATATGCCAACTGTCCCAAAAGGCCCAACTATAAGCCAAGGTGAAGGCCTTGCTTCTAAGTCTACTGAGAAAACTGGCATGTTTGGCGTTGTTACGGAGTAAAGCCATGACAAAGAAAATACAATTGTTGCGAGAACAAATTCATAGCTTAGCATAAGCACGAGTTCACGTTGTGCGCCAATGCTTGCAAAGTTAGAGCCAGAAGCAAAGCCACCGATGGCTAAAGCTAATGGAGGAATCACGAGAAGATATAGCACTAAGATTAAATCACCTTGATTTTTCAGAAGTGCATTTTGGCCAGCAAATGGAACATAAAGGAAAAAAACAAGAGCTGTAGAAATAGCTACAAATGGCATGGTGTTGAAAACCCATTTTACAGCTGTTTCTGGTACAATGTTCTCTTTCATCAATAGCTTTTTTATATCTATTATTGGTTGCAATATTGGTGGGCCTATTCTTGACTGCATTCTCGCAACAACTTTCCTTTCAACGCCGTTTAAGATAAGTGCAATTAAAATTGCTAAAAGCATTAAGCCAAAGGCATTTACAATAAAAATGGGTGTCATTTGGTAGCACCTCTTAATCTTCTAGTTTTACCAATGCAAAGCTCGCGAAGTTTTTCCTGATATAATAAAGCACCTTTATCAGCAATAATAGCTCTATTGGCGCAAGACATACAAGGATCAATCGAGGCAACTATAACAGGAACATCAGCTAGTTCGCTACCAATAAGCATAGTTCGCAAAACATGAAGGTTCGCGTATGTTGGAGCCCTTATTTTCCATGAGCTTGGTGCATCCGCTTTTTCCATTTTTATGTAGTGTATAAGCTCACCACGGGGTGCTTCAACTAGTGCAACACCTTCGCCTTGCACCTGCTTCAAATTGAATAGAAGTTTCTGTAGCACAGGCTCAGACACTATAGGGCCCGATGGCATTTCTTTTAAGCACTCTCTTACAATATCTATTGATTGTTTTATTTCGATAGCTCGCATCACAACCCTATCATAAACATCTCCGCGAGTTTCTTTAAGCAAAAACTCTGGTGTCAAAGCTTCAATGTCAATATCAGGGTATGCAGCATATGGATAATCTTGCCTTATGTCCTTTTTTACTCCAGATGCCCTAGCTGTAGGACCAACCGCACAAAATCTTAGAGCATCTTTTTTAGAAAGAAAACCAATATCCCGCGTCCTCATCTTTATAGTTTTGTCATCAAGAAAAATATTACACATTTTTCCATAGACTTTTTCATAATAATCCATAGCAGCTCTTATTTTTTCTGCCTGCGAATCTGATATATCTCGCCTAACGCCACCTATCATCATTATTCCTTTAGTAATCCTATTGCCAGTAAGCATTTCTACTACATCTAAAACTTTCTCGCGAGTCAACCAAGTATAATGCAAAATTGAATCAAAGCCCATTTCGTGCGCAGCAACACCCAAGAAAAGTAAGTGAGAATGTATTCTTTCAAGCTCAGCAAATATTGTTCTCAAATACTCAGCTCTCTCTGGTACTGCTATATTTGCAGCGTTTTCAATAGCTATACAAAAAGCCATTGGGTGACATATATTGCAGATACCACATACGCGCTCTGCTATATAGAGTGTCTGTATAGGATTTCTCCTTGTGCCAACCCATTCTATGCCGCGGTGCACGTGACCTAATGTGATGTTAACATCGGTTACTCGCTCGCCGCTTACTGAAACTTCGATCTGCACCGGCTCCTTAAGGGCTGGGTGAATTGGCCCAATAGGTATATTGACTTTCTTTTCATTATCAGCCATTCTTTTCACCATTGTGGATATTTTTGGCAAATTTTGATGCACCCTTTTCATCTTTTCTCCATGGGTGAACCCCTGCTAGCGACTCATCAAGAAATGCATTGCCTGGTGGGAGCCCTCTAAATTCAATACCAAAGAATTCCCTTTTCTCCTTCTCTGAAATCTCTGCACCCGGAATAATGTCAGTTATTGTATCAATCACTGGTGAGCTTTTTGGCAATTTCACACGCAGCGTAAGAAGAACCTGCGACTTTGGTTTTGCATAATTAAGTGCAAAATGATAGAGTAGTTCTATTTCATTCCCAAGGTCTGTTCCTGAAGAAACTGAAAAATGTGGATCCTTCTGCAGCAAAGAAATCTTTCTAACAACGCCATGGATATTTTTTGGATCAATTGTTGCCCATAACCGGAATGCTTTTGCTTTGCTTTTTCCATGCTGAGTTTCAGAAACCACAATATCTTTAGTTTCATTGCTTAGCAGATTCTTTAATTCGTTGACAAAACTTTCTGTATTCATTTTTTCACCTTTGTCTTTTCAAGTTTTGCCCAAGCCTTTGCGATACCCTCTATAATAGCTTCAGGCCTTGGTGGGCATCCATGGACATAAACATCAACAGGTATGAGCTTGTCAACAGGCCCTTCTATGTTGTAAGATTCATAGAAAACACCACATGTTGAGCCACAGTTCCCAACAACAACAACAAGCTTCGGCTCAGGTGTCTGCTCATATACGCGCAAAAGCTTGTCTTTCATCTGCCTTGTCACTGGGCCGGTAACAAGCAAAACATCCGCGTGCCTGGGTGTTCCAACTAGCTTTATGCCAAAACGTTCAACATCATAGCGCGGAGTTAGAGCTGCAACAATCTCTATGTCGCAGCCATTGCAAGAACCAGCATTCACATGAAAAACCCATAATGAGCGTTTCAAGGCATCTATACCCAAATAAACACCCCTATTGAAAATACTATTAGCAAGATTGAGGCAACAACTATGAACCAAAAAATGTAATCATTTACTAAGCCAGTATGAATGCCTTTTGTTAAACTATAGTAGTTTTCAGTTGATTTAAAAAAGCCCCAAAAGTAATCGCTTGCTTTTATTATTTCATAAGCGGAAGGATCATGGCCGGAAATGAACGGTTTTGCTTTCTCCTTGCTATACGCAAAATCTTTTCTACCTAAAAATGAGAAAACATATGACAAAAGCATGGCTAAGCATGTGAAAAGCAAAAATGCAAGTGGAACCCAAAGGCCGTGATGTGTCTCTACAAAGCTCAAAAAACCGCCTCCAAGTAAGCACCTTGGCTTAAAAGCGCTTTTGCAGCTGGTTCAATTATTGCCTTCAGCACGCTGTCTGGGAAAAGGCCGAAAGATATTATGCAAAGCGCTAGCAGAGACATTGCGACAAGCATTGGCTTCGGCACTTCTTTGATATTTTTAAGCTCCTCACGTTCCGGCCCGAGAAAAGCCGAGCAGAATATCTTTACAAAGGAGATAAGTGTGAGCATGCTAACTATAACTGCAATTATTGAAAGCAGTGGATTGAAAACAAAAACGGATTCATATATCAAAAACTTTGAGGCAAAGCCATTTGTTGGTGGCAATCCTGCGATTGCTGCAGCACCTATTATGAAAAAAATTGTTGTAAATGGCATCTTTCTTGCTATGCCGCCAATCTTGTTTAGGTCTCTTTCTTTGGTTGCATATATTATTGCACCGGCTGTTAGGAACAAAAGACCTTTATAGAGAGCGTGATTTATTATGTGAAATATGCCCCCTTCCATTGCCAACAGGCCGTGTGAATAAAAAGTGGTGTTTATTGAAAAAAGGCCTACGCCTACCCCTAGGAGCATGTAGCCGGTTTGCGAAACAGCATGATATGCCATAAGTCGCTTTATGTCCTTTTGCACCAAGGCCATTGTAACCCCAATAAACATTGATAGCAGCCCAAAGGTAATTATGGCTAAGGCAACTAACTGTATAAGCGAAAAACCGGCAAAAAGCATAAATGAAACCCTGAAAAGTGCATAAAGTGATGCTTGGCTAGATACTACCAGAAAAGCAGTTACAGCTGATGGGGCTCGCCCATAAGCGTCTGGCACCCAGAAATGCATTGGCACTGAGCCGCATTTCATAGCTAAGCCAGCTATGAGAAGCACCATAGCAAAAACATCAACAAATGAAAATTTAATTGCCCTTGAAACAGCAGCAATATTAAGCATGCCATATTGCCCATAAAGTATGCCTATTCCAAAAAGAATCATAAGAGAAGCTACAGCGCTAACTATGAGATAATTGTAAGCTGATATCAAAGACAGTGGCTTTTCTTTTCTAAAAGCTATAAGACCTGTTGAGCTTATTGAAAGAATCTCTATGAAAACAAATAAGTTGAAAAGGTCTCCTGTGCAAAGAATGCCAAATACGGACGCAGCCATAATAAAGAACAAGCTAAAGTATTTGCCAAAACCCTTACGAATAGAACCAAAAGAATAGATTGTTGAAACAAAAAATATTATGCTTGAGCTGAGAATCATGAATGCTGAGAAAGCATCAGCAACAAGAACTATTCTTACTGGTACTCTCAATCCAGACGGCATTGTAAGCCCTGGTTCTGTTGCACCCAACGTATAAACCAAAGTTCCAGATACAAAAATAGTATACGAAACAAAAAATCCAATTGTTACGGTAACAATAACTGAAAAAATTATGTAAAGGTTTCTTAAAAATCTGTTAATCTTCTCAAAAAGCGGTGTTAAGAATGCAGAAAGCAAAGGAACTGCTATTAGCAATGCAATACCATTAGTAGAAAAAAACTCAATCATTACTAAGAGCCTCCTTTATGTCTCTAATGTCAAGCGATTTCGTTTTTCTGTAAAGCAAAACTGAAAGTGAAAGCATTAATGCAGTTACAGCCAAACTAATTACTATGCTTGTAAGTGTTAATGCTTGTGGCACTGGCAAAACCATTTTTAATTGTGATTGAGAGGGATCTATTGGTGCATCTGTAAATATTGGCGCTATGCCGCAATACCTATAGCCAAGTGAGATTAAGAAAAGATTCACTGCTGAAGCAATTATAGCCAATCCCATGGTGATTTTTATCATGTTGCTCCTAAAGACTAAAGCATAGAAGCCAACCAGCGAAAGAAGTGCAACTGCCAAGAAGTATGAGTTTAAAATCAAATTAATCAGCTCCCTTAAAAATTAAAAAGAATATTAATGTTAGCCCGCAGCAAACCTCGAGCCCAACAAAGAAATTCATTAATGGGATAACACCTGCGCTACTGAAGATTCCAGAATTTGGACCGAAAGGTACCTTTTCGCCAAATAAAACCCCACTATTTGCCAAAAAATTAAAGAAAAATGTATTGCCCATACCTAAGAAAGCAATGCCTATAAAGCCAATTAATGCAATGCATTCCAAAGCAACGAGTACTTCTCCTTTAATGCTTTCAATTGCCTTCTTTCCTAAACTTACAAAAAGCAGTGCAAAGGCAGTTGCCATTATTGCACCACCCTGAAAACCACCGCCTGGCGTAAGATGGCCATGTGCAATTACATAAATACCAAAGGTTATAATCGGAACCATTAACCCCAACGCAGCAAATTCAATTATTTTTGAATTCTTCTCGTTTTCCGCGTGCAATTCACTTCCTCCTAAATAAAAGGAAAACACCACTCACTGCAGCAAATAGCACAGTAGATTCTCCAAGTGTATCGAAGCCACGATAGTCAAACACTACTGCTGACACGACATTATTGCAAGCGGCCTCTTTCTGCGAATTTTCTATGATATAGTGATCCATTGATGTTCTTTGTGGAGAGCCAAAAGGCCTTAGCATCAACATTGCAAAAACGAAAAAAAAAGCGAATATCGAAAAGAACACAAGCTTAAGTTGTTTCATTTTTCCACCCTTGAAGTATGTTTTATCGCTAGCACAAAAATTGCTGTGCTAAGACAGGCACCAACTGCCGCTTCGGTTATAGCAACATCTGGTGCCTGCAAGAGATAATATTGCAGTGCCAAAAGCAAACTCATTACTGCAAGAAACGCTGTGCTTATGAGCAAGTCTTTTACTTTCACAGCAAGCGCAGCACTAAGAACTATTAGCATCAGTGAAAGTGACTCAATAATCATTCCTTCACCTTCGCAAGTGCGTCATCGAATGCTAACTTCGGCTTTAGGCCTGATTTATAAGCGGCCCTTGTTATAGCATGTGAGCCTGTTGCACTACCTATGAAAAGAAAAATAAGCGCTAAGAAGGAATGCAACCCAAGTGAAAATAGACCATTGGCAATTGCATAAAGTATGACACCAAATATGATGCCCATTGCACCAAAGGTTGTGCAAAGTGTTCCAGCATGTGCTCTGGCGTATGCATCAGGGAATCTGTGGAGGCCTATTGCTCCAAGCAAATGAAATATAAAACCAAGTGCGAGCAATGCAATAACAAGCCCAGCCATCATTTTTTCACCATGTAATTTGCAAAGTAAAGCGTGCTTCCAAAGGAAAATATAGAGTAAACTATGGCTACGTCAACAAATATTGAATGCCGGTAGTATGCTGCTAACAGAATTAATGCACACACAACAATAGTGGTTGCTACATCTAAGCTAATAACCCTATCAGCAATTGTCGGCCCTAGTGCAATTCGCAAAATTGCGATCGCCAAAGGCAGCATTAAAGATATTGCTGCTGAAAGCAAAATGAGCTCCAAAGCAATCATGAAGCAATCCTCCGAATCCATTTGTGAAAGTTTCCGCAGACATCTTCAATTTTCGGCTTTGGACCTTTAGAATTAAGACAGTGGATATAAAGCTTTCCATTACGCTCATCAAGAGTTAGTGTGCCAGGAGTCAGAGTTATTGAATTTCCAAGCAAAACCAATGCAATGCTGTTCTTAAGCTTTGGTTCTATTTCCACAATTGCTGTCTTAGTTTTACCAGTTATAACAATGTATGCAACAGTAAGATTTGCTTTTATAAGAGCAAAAAGAAATGGACCCAACACATAAACACAAAAGACGAACCATCTAAAAGGATTTAAATATTTTAACTGGAAATTTATATCCAGTCTCATTAGAATTAAGTTCGCTATCAGCGATGGAAATAATGAAAAAATAGGGCCTAAAATCAATGATTCTGCACTCCATAAAATAATATTTCCCGAGAAAGCTGTTAGAAATAACCAAAAAGCCAAAGATAAGAGGTAAAAAAATACAAAAAATTTCAAGATCTCACCAGGCGTTTTAAAATTTTTCATTTTGGCGCCATATTTACGATTTTATAGAAGCAATTAAGCCAGGTAATCTTTTTATTTTTTTTGTGGTGTATTGTGGTAATGGAAAAAGGAGCTAAGCTTGTTTTCGCAACTGCACTAGTAAGTGGCGTTAGCATATTCTTGAATTCTGTGGCAGTAAATACCCTAAAAGTTGAAGGAATGAATTCTTTGATATTTACTACACTAAATAATCTGCTTGTTGCGATAATGCTTGGGTTAGCTATATTAATGTTGGGAAAAAAACCATGTATAATATTTGAGAGAAAGCTTCTGTCGAGATTCATAGTAATAGGCCTGATAGGTGGTTGTCTGCCCTTCTTCATGTATTTTCACGCCCTTTCGCTTATTACATCACCAGCACAAGCCGGCTTTATACACAAAACCCTTTTTATATGGGCAACATTCTTTGCAATTTTTCTGATAAAAGAGAGGGTTAACATTTGGTTTTTTGTTGCTAGTTTGCTGCTATTGGCAGGCAATTATTTTATGAGTATGCCAAAAGCCGTGTTTGGCTTCGCGGAAGCGCTTGCATTAGGCGCAACAATTCTTTGGGCCCTTGAAAATGTAATAGCAAGAAAAATGCTTATAAAAGAAAAGATTGGCGGCCTTGACTTAGCTTTTGCAAGGATGTTTTATGGATCAATCTTTATGGTCATTGGATTGCTTATATTTATGCCAGCAACGGTGTTCTCACCAAAAATTGGTTATAGTGCACTCATGTGGTTAGTAATAACAGCATTGATGTTATTGCTATACGTCTCAACATACTATAGTGGCTTAAAGCACATAGAGGTTCATAAGGCAACAAGCATTCTTCTGATAGAACAGCCCATAACTTTATTACTCTCATTTGCTTTTGAACAAACAACAGCATCTACATTAAGGCAAAGTGATGTTATAAGTGATGTTATTGGCGCTAGTTTAATATTGTTTGGAATTTTTGCTCTTTTCAGTGCTTCTCATTTGATTGGCAAAGTAATTCACAAGGTGCCTATGTGGGTAAAATCGAAGCATTAAGCAGGGCATGCAAATATGCCCTTGCGCCAAACAAATTGGGCTATTGTGGTAAATGCGATTATAGTGAAATTTACATTTCATTTTTAAAAAACCCAAAACAAGAAGATGTGCCAAAAATAGAAGAATCATTAAAATCATTCAGGGCAATGTATTCATACCTTAAGCTCATAGCAGAATACAACAACGTTAACCCATTCTCTGAAAAAGCAATTGAGGCCTACTGGCTTGGGAACTCTTTGCTCGACAACGTGCCTGTTGAAGCTGTAAAAAGCCTTATAAAAAACGATTTCATTGAAATACCACTTAAACAAAGAGAGATGAAAGCCGATTTCTTGAAAAAAAAAGTTTTGTTGCAGCACTCATTCCATGTCCTTTATATAAACTTTCTCAACCCCAGATTAAAGCCAATAGCAAAAAATATGGATAATTGCATAGTAAAATATGGTAAAGTTTTAGAAATTTGGAAAGACAAAGTCAAGACGAAAAGTATGGCGCTTAGTTACAACTTGGGCGAAATTAAAGTTATGGAGAAAGTGCTTTCTTTTGAAAACCCTTATAGATATGATCTTAAAAAAGGTGATCTTGTATCAGCACATTGGGGCAACATAATCGAAAAAATAGATAAGATTGGCAAGAGCAAAATAAAAGAATCTACATTTAGCAATCTTGCACTTGCAAACTCATATTTGGGGCATTTTTGATGATTTTTGTGATCTATTTTCTATTCTGAGATACTTTTTGTGGCATTGCCTTATCCTTGCAACGGCCACTTTTTTTGGTCTAAAGCCCTTAACTTTAACCCATTTCTTTGGCTCAAGCTCTTTGTATTTCTCGAAGAAGTGCGATATTCTTTTCTTTAGATGGTCATCAAGATCAGATATATCTTTTATTTTTTCGTAAGTTGGATCTATTTTGCTTATTGGAACAGCAATTATTTTATTGTCAAGACCATTTTCATCTTCAGTTACAAGGACCCCAATAGGCCTTACTCTTATTACACAGCCAGGCATAATAATTTCCTCGCATATGACCATAATGTCTATTGGATCATTGTCGTTCTCAAGGGTTTCTGGTATAAATCCATAATTAAATGGATAAGTCATAGCAGTGTAAAGGAATCTGCTAACAGACATTATACCGCTTTTCTTGTGAACTTCATACTTAACATTGCTGTTTTTTGGTATCTCTATTACAGCATTAATCTCATTTGGGGCAGTATTGCCAATGCTATAGCGAGTCATAAAACCACTAAACGCTTTATTGCGGTTCTTAGGCCGCCCATCTATCTTCATAGCCAAAGCTCAGGGTCATCGTCAGATCCTCATCGAACCGCACTAATATATTTGTAGAGTTTTCCTTTAAAGTATATGCGCTTGCATTGCTTTAATACTCATATTTCTAAGTATTTATTGACGAAGTTAGTCATATTGAGAAAATAGGCCGCTTCTTTGCCGGTCAAGCGACCTTTTGCCAAGAGCATTAGTATTCTTTTTGATTCGTCTTTAATTCTATCGACCTGCCCACGCTCAAGATAACCTTTAGCTGCAAAACCATCTACAATTCTTAAAAGTAATTTTGCCCTATCTGCAGCCATTTTTTTAAGTTCTGCTGGCCTCTTAGCAACTGGCCTGAGGCTTGGGAATAAACTTTCCATTCCTGCTGGTTTTTGGTTTGTTCTCTTTTTTAGCCGTTTTTGAGGCTTTTTAATTGGCTTCGACATACTAAAATATTTTTAGCATAACTTAAAATCATTTTTGTTTTCTTTGACTCATAAGGAATCGATTTGCGGAATACAAAAAACGCATTGCTTCTTCGTTGCTAAGCAATTCATTTCGGTATTTGTGCAAAATGTCATCCATTTCCTTTAAGAGCTTCTCTGCAAGCTCTTTGCTGATAAGGCCTTTTTCAACAAGGCGCGGAATCATATTTTTTATCCTTATGGCTGTGTTTGCTGCAGCCCTTGTCGGTGTTGTGCGCAAGGGCCTTCTTATTGGTGGCCTTTCCACAATATGAACTCTTCTATTTACAATAGCACCATTAAAACTATTGGTTCTTTGTGCTGTCTGCAATGATGCTTGTGCAACAGCAGCTAGGCTGCTTTGAGGCAATCGCCGAGAACCTCGGTAACGCATTCCTGCCATAACCAACTAAACGCTTTGAGGTTAATAAATTTTTGCTAAACTAGGCCAACTGCCTCTAGGATGAGTTTTTTTTCTTCTAGATTCCTAAAAACAAAATCTGCACCTGCTGCTTTTAGCTCATCCGCAGAAAAGTCGCCTGTGAGAACACCGCAAGCAATTGCGCCTACACTCTTCGCAGCAATCATGTCCCTCTGTGTGTCTCCAAAAAGGAAAACCTTTGAATCATTTTTGATCAGTTTTTCTTTCAAGGCTTTTCTGATGGCTATTCTAGCAAGTTCGTTTCTTTCCATACTATCAGTTCCAAAAGCACCAAATGAGAAATATTTGGCCAAACCTGCTTTCTTAAGCTTGCCCCAGCCAATGGGCTCAAGGTTTCCAGTTACGATGGCCAAAAAAACGTCATCTCTGCTAGAAAGAAAATCTAGAAGCTCCTTGGCACCGGGAGTGGGCTTTATAGTATCTTTTAAAACATGCTTATTGAACTCCTTGACCATGAACTCAACACATTTAGGGAATTTTGCTTTTATTTCACATTCGCTAAGGCCAACTTTTTTTAATACATTTAAAACAATCTGCAGATCCGTCATGCCTCTGTGATCTATTATATCAACAGTTGTTTTCACGCCATAAACTTTTTCAAATGCGCCATGAAAAGCTTTTCTGTGGACATTTACTCCAAAAGTTAGCGTTTTATCGATATCAAAAAGTAATAGCTTTTTATCGGTCGCCATGGTAAGACCACATTAATTCATAATCCAAACGTAATAGTTTAAAATCATTGCAAATGTAACCCAAGCAAGATATGGCAAAAGCAGCATGGCTGCCTTAAATGATATCCTTGAAAAAACATTTATTGTCAGTACTATTGAAAGCCACATAAGTATTATGCAAATAAGCCCTAAAAAAGGCGACTCGAGGCCAAAGAAAAGCAAAGACCATAGAATGTTCAAAAAAAGCTGAACAGCAAAAACATAAAGAGCCAGTTTAAGCTTTTCTTTTTTTGTGTTTGATTCAAGCACTAAGTAGAGAGATATGCCCATAAGGGTGTAAAGTGTTGACCAGGCAGGCCCAAAGACCCAATTGGGCGGTGTAAAAGAGGGTTTTTCAAGGTAAGCGTACCAGCCAGCAATCTGTGGGTAAGTGAATATTGAACCAAAAAGGCCAGCTAATTGGCACAAAAAAATGCAACCAAAAAGCCTAAGAAATTTTATTTGCCTAAGAGACATATTTCAATTTTGTGGTTGATAATAATTTAAAGTTATGCTGGAAATTTAGATCATTAAAAAGCTCTCTTATGCAGCCTTAGTATCTCCTGCGCTTCTTTTTCACTTAATTTGGCCACAACCATCTTGTATTGCACGAGCACCCAGTCACCTATCTTTGCCTTAGCCATTGTGTTATCCGCTTCCCTCTTTTCATTTCCGTAATCAACTAAAGCTCTTTTTCCTTTCTGGCTCAGGGCTACAACACGACCTGGATATGCAAGGCACAATTAAACCACTTATATTGCAATATACAAATTTGTTTTTAATATTTGCCATTTATTATTGGTTTTTATGTTAGTGCTTATAAGAGGACTAATAGAGCTTATGAGGCCACTGGAATGGAGCAAATCATTAGGCAACATGATCGTGGCTATTGTGTTCGCTGGCTTCCTTTACAATATAAGTTTTGATTTCATTTTATTTGCTAAAGGAGCTATCGCTCTATTTTTTTTCTGGTCTGGTCTTTATGCATTGAATGATTACACTGACAGGCATGATGATGCATCACATCCTTTTAAGAAACACAGGCCAATACCTTCAGGAAAAGTTAGTGCAAACTTTGCTTTATTGTTTTCTATATTGCTTATAGTCGCTGCTTTTGCAATTGCAATAACAATAAACAATCTTCTAGCAATATGCCTAAGCGCCATGTTGATAAACCATTTGCTTTACACGATGAGGCCATTTGAATTCAAGAGAAGAGCTTTTGTTGATCTAATATCCGGCTCACTAATAAATCCTCTTTTTCGGTTTTATTCTGGCTGGGTGCTCTTTGTGCCTAACTTAAGTGCACCACTTTTGCCATTAATAATGATTACGAGTTTTCAGTTTGGCGGATACGGTATTTATAGAATGATGTCTGCTAGTTTTGAAGAACAAAAAGGCTACAAAAGTACCATAGTGCTTTTTGGTCCAAAAATAAAAAAGCTTTTTTACGCAAGCATAGTTGTTGGCGGCATAACATATTTTTTGGCATGTTTTAATAGCGTAATAGGTATTAAAGAGCTTGGATTTCTACCTATGCGCTACCTTTGGCTGGTAATATGCTCTTTGCCATTATTACCATTATACAGGCCAGTCCTAAAAAAACCTGACAATGTAAAAACAGAAAAAAGCCACAAGAGAATATATCTTTTACTTTATTTGCATACCTTTGCCTTTTTCATTGCATTTTTCCTTTTATACTTGCTATTCTGAAAAAATTCGAAAAAGTTGTAAATATCTGTGGCTATGCCTTTGCCAGCACATGTATTACTTGACAAGAAATTGGTTTTACTTTGCCCTTTCTCTCAAGTAGCGGTGCTTACGCCTTCTCCGCCTATATTTTTTCTTTATCCACTTCCACCTTTGCTGGGCACGGCTTTTCTTAAAGCGCGAACTATCCTTAGAACGGGTTCCCAAGATATCACCACAGAAATTTGCAAATTTTGCTATAGAATAAATATGACTATGTTTCATTTAAAAATTTATTTGCTTGGGCTTTTTTGGCCTTTGAGCTGAAAACCGCGTTGCAATTATCAAGTTCCGACTCCAATTGGTTGAATTCATTTAGGAAAAGTACGAGTTGCTTAAGCCAATCTTCACAGATTAAATAACAGCCATTTACTTGGACTATAAGGCCTGCCTTTTCAAGCTCAAAAAGGGCTTTTTGAACCTTTTCAGCACTAATTCTTTCTAAATACCTCGGAATATTTTTGGCAATAGAATGGGGGTTCATTGCGTTTGCTTTGGAAAGCAAAACTAAAATCTCCCTATAAGGAGTAACTGTTGTGTAGTAAAGATAACCCATATCCGACATTCAAAATAAATAGGACTCACTCATATTTAAATCTAATGTTGAGCATTTTCTGTTTAATTTTGGATTGGGGCTGCTGGGATTTGAACCCAGGTTGCCAGCACCCCAAGCTGGAGTGATAGACCAGTCTACACTACAGCCCCTTTTCTAACAAAATAGGCACCCCAAAGAAATATAAAGGTTGAAGACATTCAATTTATTTGCGATATTATGGAAGAAAATAGGGCAATAATAAGAAGTATAGATGCGATTGTTTTTGCTTTTAAGAAAAATAGGGCAATGGAGTTAAGGATTCTTGCAAACAATACAGTAATCAGCGCAGTAAAGCAGAATAGCAAAATTTTTGCAGAGTTAAGTGTAGTCGCTTATGTTTTGCACAAAATACTTACTAAAGAGCACATTGCGAAAGCACGTTCTTGGCCAAGAAACAGGGCAAGAATACTTTCAAATCTCGACCGGCTGGCGCTTTACCTAAAAAGGGATGATATTGATAGATTTGAAGGTGCTATTAATTCAATCCACTCTGATATTGACAAAATAGACAATTACTTTGGAAGATTTGTGCAAAGCACAGTTGATAAAGCAAGGATAAAGCATGCTGCTGATGCGTATTTCCTAGGGGCTTCTCTTGGGCAAGCATCAGAGTTGTTTGGTGCTGATAAAAAAACCCTTTTGGAATATATTGGTGCAACAAAGTTCTACGATAAGGAAAAGCCGCTCAAAGGCATAGGTGAAAGATTAAGCAAGTTAAAGGAAGCTATTGGTGTTTGAATGAAAGGAATTCTTGCTGTGGATTCTGGCACACTCATTTCAATTTCAAGTTCTTGCTTGTTCGAGGTTATTGGAAAACTCTCTGAACAAGGCCTAAATTTCGTGGTATCAGAATCGGTTATCCGTGAAAGCATTTCTTATCCAATTAAGGTAAAAAGGTTTGAACTAAACGCGTTGAGGATAAGCGCTGGCTTAAAAAAAGGTTGGCTAAAGGCGGTTGCTTTGGATGATAAACATACTGACTTAAAAAGAAGGATACTTGAAACAGCTAACAGCTGCTATTACTCAAGAAGTGGAAGCATTAAGATAATTCAAGACGGTGAAGCTGAAACGATGGCCCTAGCAAAAATGGTTTCTGCAAATGCAATAATTACAGATGAAAGAACAATGAGGATGCTTGTTGAGGACGCATATGGGCTCAGGTTACTTTTGCAGAAAAGGCGCGGGGAAAAAATAAAGATAAATTCTGAATTAGCAGAGTTTTTCAGAAAAGAATTCGGCAAATTATTAATAGCAAGATCAGCTGAAATAATTGCGCTTGCATACGAAATAGGGCTTCTAGAAGATATTGTTGGAAAAGTACCGAAGCTGCTTGAGGCCTCTCTTTATGCATTAAAATATGCTGGGTGTGCGTTAAGCTCAGAGGAAATTGAAAGTTTTTTAGAGCAAAATAAGATTTGACAAAAAAACACTTATTATATTATTTTATGTTAAAAAGCTTCTCAACCACTGCCAATGCAACATATGGTTTATAGCCTTCTTCTACAAGTGCCCTATAAACTTCTCCTGGTTTATATGATTTGCTTGCTGGCTCAAGTATATTACAAAGCTTTCTTATAAGTTCCTGTTCTTCTTTGCTGTAAAGCTTGCTTTCGTCTTCTGAAGCTTTAGCAACCCCGCCTGCAAAAACTGCAGCTCTTTTCACAAATTCTCTTATTTCCTCTTTGGGCTTGGTTAATTCCTTTTCGATCTTTGCTTCACTCTTTGGCTTAATTTCCTGACTACCAATAGCAACCTGCGTTTGATTAGAAATACGCTCTTTTGGACTTTCCACTCTTTTCTCTGGAACGAGAGGAACAATTTCTTCAGGAATGTTAAGATCTTCGGCACTTGAAACTGGTGGTTTTGGCCATTCTGGCACTATTAATTGTTGTTGCACTGGCGTGTATGGTTCTTTCTTTGGCATTTTCTGGTAGTAATCATTAACGGGGGCTTTAAATGTTGGTTTTTCCATTTGCTGTGTAGTCTGATTGGCTGCAAATTCTTGCATTTTCTGGCCTTTTGGCGACCTTGGGATTTTGCTTTTAAGTTTACTAAAAAATGAGTAATTCGCAGTGCTGAGCTCTTTCTCAATTGCATCCATCTCATTTTGAAGAACCAGCATCCTGCTCTTGTACTCATCGATTGAGATTCTTCTTGAGAACAGAGCAGATTGGGTTGCTTGCATTTCTGACTCGATTTCTGAAAGCCGCTTAACAAGGGTGCTTTTGTTTTCTTTGTTTTGTCTAACACGTTTTAATAGCAAATTGAAGCCAACGATAAAAATAGTAATAATAGTTAGAACTAAACCTAAAAGCAGCAAATTCAATGGCTCCTCAATTTCGGCAATTATTTCAGAAGAGCCGCTAAAAGGCTCTTTAAGCTCTAACTTTAATGTGTGTTTTCCAGCTAATTTCTCGGGGAAAACGTAATAGTAATAACCCTTATTATAATCCTTTTTAAGTCTTATTTCTTGTGACTTTTGGTCTATGGACAAAATTGCCTTAATTTCATCAACATTAACCAACGATTCATCTGAATACCTTAGGTTAACCAAAAGCTTGTTTTCTTGAGAAAGGGTTACTTTCTTATTTTCAGCGGGATAAATAAAAGATATCCCAAGGGTGCCTGTAACTGTTATTCTAAAAGTTTCAACATCGGCATAAACCAAGCCGTTGAGATCTGCCAAAGCATATAATTTTGCCTCAGCATTTCTTATCTCTCGCTTTGGGACATCGAATGAAAGCACAAAAAGGTTGCCTTCAGAACGCAATTTTTGATTTATATCCAAGGCCGGAATTGTTAAAAAAACATCCACGCTTTGATTTGGAATTCCAGTATCATTCTTTAAAAGAGCCTCAAAGGTTAGGTTCTGGAAAAAGCCGAAGGAATTTTCAGCTGTTTGGGAAGGTCTCTTTAGTGTAAGGTCAAATGATGGGTTATCCTTGAGTATGTTTATTTTTTGATCTGGGATGTTCAATTTATTTCCATAAAAGTCTTCACCATAAAATGAGAGAGAAATTTGGCCATCTTTTTTCTCGTAATCATTAAGTGTGAAAAAGTAATTGAAGTCGGTGTAAAAACATTTTCCATCATATAAGGCCTGTTGTTTTTTCAGAAGGTTACCATCCTTTAACAGCTCGACGTAAAAGTTTCCATTGGCAACTTTAGAGCCGTTTGGATAGGCTAAACAAAAGTTTATCCTACCAAGGTTGTCTGCGATGTAAAACCTTCTCTCCTCTAAAGGATTTTCTGAGAATCTAAGTTCAAGCGGTGAGAAGTAAAGTGGTATTTTTGCTGTTATCTGTGTTGTTCCGCGCATTGCACTAAAATTAAGAAATTCCACTGCTGAGAAATCGTTCGAGGGTGTGATTGTTACCTCAAAACCGCTTTCGCTAATAGCTCCTTTCTCTACAGGTCTACTACCCATAAGTATATTGACATCTTTAAGGTACAAGTTTATTGGGTTGCCGCCAGAATCAAGCACGCTAAGGAAGGCTTTAATAGGCACATCTTTCGTGTTAAAAGAAGTAATATCCTTTGGATGCAACATTACAACTTTTGCTCGGCCACGCCTTATGTTAAGGGTTGTACTTCTTGAATCAGAACCACTCGGCGTAGTGATTGTTAAGCTTAACGTAAACTTCTGTTCGGCAAGCTTGCTTTCACTTATGTAAAAAACATGGTATACAGTGTTAAAATCACCAGAAATGCTTGTGCCATCACCAAAAGACCAAGAGTAGTTTACATCGTCTTTTTCAGTGATGTCCAAAACAGTAACAGCAGACATAGTAATAAGTTCCCCTTCTTCATAATAATACTTTTTAGGTGATATGTTAAAGTCAATTATTTTTGGTGGAATTGTTTGGGCAAAAGCGTAGCTAACAAAAAGCACTAAAATTGCTACTATAATTGCTCTGTTCCACATATTCCTAAATCTTTAATATGTTTCTAATTAATAAAGTTTACTGAGGTGAAAGTTCTTAAATAATTCTTTAAACAATTTTGCATTAAGAAAGAAGTGGGGTCAGCGGGATTTGAACCCGCACTAACAGGTGACTCCCAATAGAGCTCTTCAGCGGCTTTTTATTTTCTTCAGCTATCGAAAAGAAACCAAACTTTGTTCTTTTAGTCGCGATAGCCAGAGAAAGATTAAAAAAACCATTATATGCTCTATTCTCACCTGTGAATCGTCATTGCTTACGCTCCGAGCTCCAATCATAATTAAAAATTTGACTGGAGCCTGCTGGGCTGCCTGGTTACCCCATGACCCCGCCAAATATAATTTGGCAATTTAATGTTTATATACCTTTTTCTTGCACATGGAGGTTTTTATTTATCCAGCTATCTCTATATTTATAATCTTTGTTTTATTTGCATCAACCAATAAGGAATTAAGTATAAGTTTATCATTAGCATAAACTGAATAATTTCCAGGCATAAGAAGTGCTTTGTAGAATAAGTTGCAGTCAATCTCTTTCGTTTCTGGCCCTTCAAACCTCAATGAGCTTCTCGCGAAATCAGAGCCAATTATGCAAGATCCGGCAACTATGCCCTTCGATTCATCTTTTGCACGGTCAAGGACTATTTTCCACGTCTTTGAAATTAATTCCTCGGCAGTTCTTGCAATGAAGGCTGGCTCATAGCCATCTCTGTAGTTGTAGAAAACAATCCTATCTGTGCCTTTGTTGCCTATAAGAGGCAATTCCACATAACCATTCCATTCAACTAAAGAGTAAACTTCTTTTTTTGCGTCATAGATTGCACTTATTGTTCCTGTTGAGTCTCCCGTATCTGAAAGAATAATATTTGCCCGCATAGTGCCAAAAGATGCTTTATCAAGATTTGAAAGCTTCTGCTTTGCCTCTGAAGCATATGGCGTTTCAGAATTTGAAAGTTGCTCAAATGTTCTCTTTGCTGCAAAGTAGTTTATTGCATTTATATTCTGCCTAGATACTTCTTTTTCATACTGTGATAAGTGGAAAGTTCCAAGCTCAAACAAAATCTCGTGCTGTTTGTTTTTATCGCCCAAAGCGCCATAGTTTTCGTAGATTAGCTTAAGGACATTTGATAAAAGCAGGGCATATTCATCGTTAAGATCTTTGCTTTCTAAGTCAAACTTTGCTGAAAGAGCATATATTTGCGACTCCTCAAGAAGCCCATAGGCATTATAATTTTTGGCTTTTTGGTATTTTTCCACAACGCTTATATTATTCATTGCAACAGAACAGCGCAAATCGAGGCTATTATAATCCTTCTTCACACCAATAAGTTCCTGTTCTATTTTCCTCTCGTAGCCATAAGCTGATTCTGTCCTAACGTATTTTGCTATGCGATTATTTTTATAGTCAAAGTAAAGTATTCCTTTAGTATCTAAAACCAAATCTTTTGTAGCTTTCCTGCCAGAAAATTCTATCTCTACCACATCGAATGTTCCGGCTTTTAAGGTTATTTGCTTTGTGCCTTTTAGCTTATAAGTTATACCTTCAAATGTCCAGCTCTCACCTATGGAAAGCATTCTTTGTGGCAAATAGAAGCTTGTTGCTGATGTCCAACCATAATCAACCTTACCATCAAAGTAGATATTTACATCTGAAACCTTGTTCTTATAAGGGATGTTGCCACAAATATCGACAGTGCCATTTTTATCAGTGGATGTTGCTTTAAGCATTATCATTCTAACATGAGTGTGATCAGGGTAAGCATTTATAGCAAAAGTTGCTGTTTCCATCTCTTGCAGTGGTTGATTTTCATTGTTAAGGTTCGTATCTAGCGAAAGATAGTGAAACAGAACATGGTTCTGGTCAAAAGCATATTTTAGATAATATGTGTTTTTATCCTGGGTTGGAAAAGGGGTTTGGGTAAAAGTTGGGGTTGGCTCAACCTTTGGTGGCGTATTATTAAAGCATCCTGAGAGTATTAGAGCAAAAAAACATAAGGAAAAAAATACCAGCAAATGAAGCTTTTTCTTTTGCAAAAAAATCACCTTGAAACAATATATACTCAAGAATGCTTAATTAAGTTTTTAAAGCATGGTTTGATGTTAGGTTTTAAACTTTGTCTTTTGTATTCTTGGGAGGTAGAATCTTATTCGCTTCAGCAAGTACACCAATTATTGCCTTTGCCTCTCGTTTGGTTACTGGAGCTCTTGAAACAAGATGCCTGAAAGATTTAATAGTAACTTCTTTGTTTCTTACTCTTTCTAATTTATCTGCTAATTCACCAAAAACATTAATAAGGGTTTTTTTAGTCTCGGCATCAGCACTATCAAACCTGCTCACAAACTTCTTTGAAAAAAGCTCGTAGAAAATAATTGCTGCGGCATGTGATATGGTAAGAGCCCTGTATTCTTTGCTTGAAGGTATATTCACAACAAAATCGCATATCGAAAGTTCTTCATTTGTGAGGCCGTTTGATTCTCTTCCAAAAACAATGGCAATCTTCGCATTTGCTCTGCAAAACTTTTCAGCAAGCGTTTTAGGCGTTATCGCATTTCTTTCTATCTTTTTATCTTTGCATGATATCGCTGTTGTAGCTATAGAATAGTCGGTTTGTTCAATTGCTTCTTTTAATGAGCCAAAAACTTTTGCGCTGCTTAGAATATATCTTGCATGCATTGCCCGGCTTATTGCACCTGGGCTGCTTAATTCTGCCTTTGGATTAACCAAGATAAGTTCCTTGAGCCCGAAATTAGCCATTGCCCTTGCTATATACCCAATATTTTCTGGATATTCTGGCTCAACAAGCACAACTTTAATCTGCATTATTTATTTTTGCACTCAAAAGATTAAATTACTTTCCAGAAGAAGTTCTTTTAAGGAAAGTTGCAAAGGAAAACAATTTTAATAAGTGAAGTATTAAATTAATAGATGGCTTGCAAGGCAATGGCTACATGGGTAATACTTATATTACCGCTTTTGTCGATATTGGCATTTAGCCTGGAATATGAACCTTCACAGTATGTTGCCAAGCAGACATATCTCCTAAGAGAGAATGAAAGCATAGGAAATGTTTATGAAATATTACTTGAAAACAAAGAGTATTATGTCCTTCAAATTATTTCAAATAAACAGATTGTAGGATACATTGCTCTTGAAAGATATGAAAAAAAAGTTGTTACTGACACAATAAAGGCAAAAAACCTCATGCAGACAGCACACTTTCTTTCACAGTATAGTGATTTTAGAAAAAAAGTAAGCGATAACCCAAGTTACATTTGGTTTGTTGCGCAAAGCGCACAAATTCCACAAATTGTGCAGTCGATTGAAACTGAAAAATATGAGCTTCAGACAGTGGCAGAAGTAATGAACACAAGTTCAGCTACAGAGAAAACTTCGGCGCTTTCGCGCATACTTGATGAGATGATATCAGAGTTAAATGAGCTGAGAGTTTCTGAGCTAGATGCTGTTTCATTTGAGTCTGATTTCTTGAGCAACCCTGTGGCTGGAAACGAGAGAAAACTGAAAGAGAAAATGATATCATGCTTTGATCGCCTTGAATTAATACAGAATTTGAGAAAAGAATACGCGAGCTTGTTGACACTTTTGCGATTGGAGATAGCAAATGCGCAAAACTTAAATGTTGATGAAAAGAAGTCACTACAAAAAGCATCCGAGATGCCTGAAGAGTTTTCTAAAATAGAGCAATGGTACTTAAGTGCAACAAGTATGCATTTCAGCGAAAATTTAGATAATATGTTCGGTTCGGCCATACAGAATTCACTAACATTTGCCGATGGCATAAGTGTAAGGATCAAAAGAGATAATGCTTATAGAATAATGTTTGAGGAAAACGAAACCGTAAGGAACGCAACAAAGAATGAGTTTTTGACACTTAAACAAGCATATGATACAATTATCAAAGAAGAGTATTATGATAAGTGGGCAAACCAGGAAGAATTAATCATGCTCAAAGCGAACTGGAATAGGGCAAACAGTGCGCTCTCAAAAGAGGACTATGATAGTGCAACAGCATACGCGAAAAAGGCAATTGAAAATGCAATAAAAGTTTATAATGATGGGTGGGTTAGAACAAGTAGCGATGGAGGGAAAGAAATTGCTCAAAAAGCAATAATTGGGCTAATCATAATTTTGGTAGCAATAATTTTTTTTAGGTACATAAAAAAGAAAGGCTTGTTTTATTCTAGGGACGAAAACGACTACGAGGAAGTTAACTTAAAATAAAGATATGGTTTAGGACTTCAGTATCAGTATATTTCAATTATATCTCCACTTCTTAAAACATATTCTTTGGAAACCCTTTGCCCGGGAAATTTTGTACTACCCCAAATTCTAGCATACCTTAAATTCTTGTAAAAATCCTTATGCAAAACTTTGGCAACATCCTCAACTGTTGACCCGAGAGGCATTGCCAACGGCTTTTCTGCAACAGGCCCAGATGGTTTTTTAGTATGGATTAAAATAAGCCCCAATGGCGCGAAAATTGCCTCCTTTATTGTATGAATCATTTCTTCTGAAAGGTTTCTAATCAAAAGAGAGCTCATTGCTTTGCTTATTTCTTCTGGAATATGGTTATTTCCTTGCTTATCAACAACCAAAGCCACTGCCTTTTTATATGAAACGCGCTTATTTAGTGCGAGCTCTATTTTTTTGTAATCAGCGGGTTCTGAGATTATTACCGTAAGGTTATTGTGATATCCTCTTGCCTTTAGGAAATCTTCAAGCTCCTTTTTTGGCATGATCAGAAATTTTTCCCCAACAATTGAAATGCCTTGAAACTCAGATTTTTTTATTTCAACCTTTGGCCTTTCAACATTAAGCAGAATATCTGCTTTTTTTAGCTCATCAAGCAAAATTTTATACTCAAAAGAAGCATTAGCAGCATCAATTACAAGGACAATTAGATCAGCATTTCTTATCAAACCAAGCATCTCTGTTCCTCTTGCTTTTCCCTCGCTGCTACCTTCAACTAAAGCCGGAATTTCGACTATTTGTATTTGGGCCTTTTTGTAATCCATCATTCCAACGACTGGTTCTTTTGTTGTAAATGGATATGGAGCAATTTCAACATCAACCCCACTCAGAGCTTTGAGAATTGTGCTCTTGCCTGAATTTGGCATTCCAACAAGCGCAACTTGCGCAATTCCCTCTTTCTTAATTCCAATAGCATGACTTGATGTTTTTTTGCGTTGCTCTTCTTGCTTTTCTATTTTTTCTCGCATCATGCGTATTTTTCTGCTTATCTCAGCGCGCAGGTTTTCCGCACCTTTGTGATCTGGGGCGTACCTTTGCATCTCAATAAGTGCCTGAAGTTTTTCCTCGGGCGTTTTTGCCTCTTCATATTTCTTCTGTGCAAGCGCATATTCAACCGTAACATTGGTAGGCATAAAATGATTAGCTATAAAAAATGTTAAAAAAAGCTATTTAATGCAAAAAAATCAGTTGTAGTACTCGCTACAAATGAATTTTGAGAGAGCAACAAGAAGTGCCTGTTCAAAAGCATCTTTTCTGGTTACATGGCCTTTAGTCAATATTCCAACAGCGCCTTGCTTCTTCTTTACATCTTTTTTGCCGGAAAGTTTGTCCATTACAGGCCCAAGCTCTTCTCCCAATCTCACTTTATTTGCAATTTTTTCAGGAAGCTGTATTTTTGAGGTGCAGCCAAGACCTATTTTGCCTTCTCTATCAATAATAACAACCCAACCACACAAAAACATTCCGTGTTTTGTCTCAATAGTTGTGCCCTCAAGCCCAACACCAAAATCAGCATTGGCCTTTTTAATGGCTTTTTTAGCTCTGTTCAATGCGCCTTTTATTGCTTCCTCATCACTATTCGGCTGTTCGCTTATGCCTGATTTGGCTTCGATGCTAACAAATTTTGCCTTTGGCCAAATCTTCCTGAATGCAGACCTAACTGCCTCAATCTTTGTTGGGTTCGATGTGCCTATTGCTACAAGCATGCATCACACCATAACGATTACTGAAAGGCATTAATTTAATTATTTTATCATTAGCTTGCTTCATGCTTGACAACTAATGAGTTTCCTTCACAGTAGCGCATGCTGCTACAAGCATAATCAAAACCACTAATTGAGAAAACTGTTGGCATTATATCGTATGCAGTGCCATCTCGCAAAGATATTTTTTCAGATCCAGCATATATAAAAGGAATTTGGCTTGCAAAGATATTTTTTTGGTCTTTTGCATGATACCCTTTGCATTTAACACAATCAAATATCATACCATGATCCGCTGTTATAAAAAACACAGTGTTTTCATCTTTCATATGCAAAAGCTCTTGAAGCTCGTTATTAAGACCTTCAATACAAGAAATATAGCTTTTAACATTGAAGCGATGCCCACAAAGATCGGCGCCTTTTGCATTAGAGAAAAGAAAAAACTTTACATGAGGAAATTTTTCCCTCATGAAACTTACTAAAAGCGCATCAGTCTCAATTATGAAATTTGAATAGTCGATATAAAGATTTTCGTCATTGCGGTGATTTGCTTTTTTTTCATTAGCTATGTTCTTGCGTGTTTCTAGAAAATATGCTATTTCTGATAACTCTTTGCTGCTACTGTTAAGTTCAATCTGAAAATCCCAAAAGTTAGAGTCATAGAATGCAACATCAAAGTCTATGCGCGCTTCCCTAAAATCGCCAGCTTCACTTATCATAATACAAATGTAGCCTTTTGATCTGTAGAAATCACAAATAGTTGTCAAACCACTGTCATCAACACAATCCTTTATGTCTTCCCATTCGCGATTGCAATCACCGCCTATATAAAAAATTGAATGTGCTGATGTTGTTTCAGTGAACGGCTGCTCTGCTTTGGCAAAAGCAGAAGCTGACTTGAAAAAGCCAGATAATTCTGCTTTTTTAACATGAACACCATTCAGGCTTAAAGATCCCGAGTCAATTCCCTGAAGATATTTTGCACCGACACCATCAAGAACAAGGAAAATAACATTCTTGGTTCTATTTGCACCTGTTTCTTGAGAAACCCTTGGCGGCCTTTCTTGAAAATTATTAGTATTATAAAAATAAAAAAGAACGTATGTTGTAATAAGCACAAAACAGACGATTGCAAAAAAATAAAATCGCACAAAATAAAGCTTACGCATTCTGTTTTTAATACTTCCTCAAAAACAATTTAAAATATTCACTACAGAAAATAAATGGGTAACTTTATGATAACAATTGTTTTGGCAGCTATAATTGTAACGCTTATTGGAGCAAATACTTATTTGCATTTTTTTCGGCAAATGCGCAGCAAGGAAGAGCAAGAGCAACATGAAGAGCCAATAAAGCTAACAAGCGCAAACCTTAGTTCTATAATTCAGTTCGGGGAAAAAAATGAGGCAAGTGAGCTTACTGAAATAAAAAGATGCTTAAAAGCCATAGAGCATAAGCTTGACAAAAATGCATCGAGGATAGAGTATGCATTCCAGAGAATTAACAGGATTGAAAATGCCCTTACAAAAAATGGTTCATCGACAATAGGTGAAGACATCTACAAAAAGATTGAACGCTTAGAGGATTTTCGCAGAGAATCACTTATAACAATAGAGGCAATGAAGGATTACCTTAAGAGCAAAAACAAAAAAAAAGTGAAAAAGAGTGGAAACGTCGAAGTAGAAGAGAAGATAAGAGAATTAATATTCAGGGGAAGAAAGGCTTGATTTTTAGCTCCATGTTTTTCGCTCTGCTTTGTTTGGAAAATTATCTCTAACACTTTTGGCAATTATGCTTGCAGCACCTATTGTAGCGCAGATATCATCGCCTTTTATTATGAATTCGACATCGGTAACGCCATCTATTGGGCCGCCATCTGCTTTTGTGCTGAATTCAAAGCCGAGGTTCTTGAAGAACTGTGGTGCAAGGATCAAAAAGCGCCTTTGTAGTTCATTAAGTGTGCTACCGTTTTTACGGACCAAATCCACAAAATCTGGAGAACATATAAGCACCAATGTAGCCATTGAATTTTTCTGTGCAACCTTTGCCTTCTCATCAATTTTGCTTAATTCTAGCTTTTTGCTATCCCTCAATTCACGCATTTTGTTGTTATCTGCGAGCACACCGCAAATCACAAATGCGCCGACTTTTTCACCACGGCCAGTCTCATCTATGCCAAAGATAAGCTCTTGTTTTGGCAATAATGACTTCACAAGCATATCACTAACTTTGCTACAGCCGTTTCCTTGCACGACGAGTTTGCCTGAAGTATAGAGTGTAACAGTGCAACCATTTACTTGCCAACGCTTTTCTTCAAAATAAGCAGTAGTTGGCTTTTCAGGATATCTGCTTAAGAAATTCCTTATAAGCCCTTTCTCTGCCTCTGTGAAATTAAGGGTAATTGTTTTCTTATCTTTTTCAGGTTGCAAGTATCTCACTACCTTTTTTGAAAATGATATTTTTGATCCGCATTGTTTCTTTTATGTCTTCTGCAGCTTTCTTCGCATTTTTTATATCTGGATGATACAAGGTAATTTCTTCAAGCTCATGTGCAAGAGAAAGGTTCTTCTGTTTCTTAAGCTTTCTTATAGCTGCAATACATTCAACAGAGGCGCGGCCTACAGAGATGGCAATTTTGCTTCTTACAACTTTATATGTCTCGGGCCATCCACTCAAATGTATGCTTTTTGCCCTTTCAGAGGCTTTGAAAAGTTTTTGGTATATTTCCTCTGTTATAAAAGGCATGAAAGGCGCGAAGAGCTTAAGCTGTAAGAGCAAAGCATTGTAAAGTGTCCAAAGTGCTGAATCCTTGTCTTTGCCAGAGTATAAGCGGTACTTTATCATTTCAATGTAATAATCGCAGAAGGTATTCCAGAAAAAGTTTTCTGCTATTGTTTTGGCCTTGCTGTATTCATAAGCTTCGAATGCGTTTGTCGCATCATCAATGACTTCATTGAGTTCTTGAATAAGCCAAGAATCGATAATATGCAATCTCTTTGGTTTCTTTGGTTTAGCTTTTAAATGCATTGCTGCAAACCGGGCAGTATTCCAGAGCTTTGTCGCATTCCTCAAACCTATCTGCAAGTCTTCTTCCTTAAAGTTGAGGTCTTCTCCAAGCTTAACGCTAGAGGCCCAAAAGCGAAGTGCGTCAGCAGAATATTTTTTAATAATATCAAGAGGCAAAACAACATTGCCTTTGCTTTTACTCATCTTCCTACCATGCCTGTCAAGCCCATGGCCTGAAATCATTATATTTTCAAAAGGGGCTTTACCAGTGTGAAACAAACACATAACTATTGTGTTAAAATCCCAGAAAGTAATTATATCGTGTGCATTTGGCCTCAAGCTCATTGGATAAATCTTTTTAAGAAGTTTTTCATTTTCAGGCCAGTCTGCATTTATAAGAGGGGTTAAAGCGCTTGTTGCCCAAGTATCCAAAACATCTTTTTCGGGTTCAAATTCAGTTGAACCGCATTTGCATCTCCTTTTAGGGAAATCCTTCAATGGATCTACAGGCAATTGATCAGGATCTGCTAACATTTCTAAACCACATTGTTTGCAATACCAAACAGGAAAAGGAACGCCAAAGTAACGCTGCCTCGAGATGCACCAGTCCCACTGAAGGCCCTTTATCCAGTTTTCATATCTTGCAAACATATGCTTTGGCCACCATTTTATTTTACGACCTGCCTTAAGATAAGTTTCTTTTAAATCAAGATATTTCACAAACCACTGGTTGGTGAGCAAAAATTCAATCTCAGTATCGCAACGCTCGTGAGTGTTCACATTATGCTTTATCGGTATTTGCCTCACCAAAAGGCCATTCTGTTTGAGGTCTTCTATAATAGCTGCTCTAGCATCTTTTATTCTCATTCCTTTATATTTTCCTGCAAGCTCGTTCAAAAGCCCACTTTGATCTATGCTTATCTTTGGCTCAAAGCCATATGCGCTTGCCCATTCCACATCAGTAAGGTCTCCAAACGTGCAGAACATCACAATTCCAGTGCCTTTGTTAGGATCAGCCCTTTTATCTGCCATTATTGGAACTAAAAAGTCAAATATTGGCACTCTTGCCTTTTTTCCAATGAGGTGCTTATAGCGCATATCCTCGGGATTCACAAATATCGCACAGCAGCTCGGCAAAAGCTCAGGCCTTGTTGTTGCAATCTCAATTTTCTTGCCATCCTCAAGCTCAAAAAGTATGTAGTTGAAAACAGATTCAACCTCTTTGTCTTTCAGTTCAACTTGCGCTATTGCAGTCTCGCAGCGCGGGCACCAAATGGTAGGCGCAAGTTTTCTGTACACACGGCCTTTTTCATAAAGCTTTAAAAATGAAAGTTGTGATTTTTTCTGAACCTTTGGCTCTATTGTTCTGTAAGTTAAGCTCCAGTCGCAGGAAAGGCCCATTGCAAAGAAAACCTCTTTATATTGTGCTTCAATCGCTTCTGAAGTTTTTAAACAAATATCAACGAATTCTTTCCTTGGCATATTCTTGGCTTTTATTTTATAAGTCTCTTCTGCCAAGCGCTCGGTAGGCAAGCCATTGTTATCAAAACCAAATGGATAAAAAACGTTGAAGCCGCGCATTCTTTTGTAGCGCGCTATAAAGTCAGCTTGTGCATATGAGAAAGCATGGCCTATATGAAGCTTTCCGCTTATAGTAGGCGGCGGTGTATCTATGCTGTAAACAGGCATCTTTGAATATGGATTAAACTTATATATGCCTTCCTGTTCCCAAAAAGCACGTATGCCTGTCTCTAGGCTTTGAAAATCAGGCCTTGGCGGAAGTTCCATCAAAAACACCACAATAAATTAATCGTATAAAAGAAAGTTATAAAAACAAATTTAAAAAAACAAAAATATTAAATTTCCTTTTCAGGCAAAATAAAAGCTATGGCTTTAAGCTTTAATCATGATGTTTTTTGCTTAAATCTTGGCGAGGAAAAGGTTGAATGCACTATTAGGAGAAGCGCTCGAGCGAGAAACATCGCGTTGCATGTAACCCAAGATGCGTCACTTGAAGTTAGGATTCCTTTGAGATGGAAAGTTCCAATGGAAAAGATAATGGGCTTTATAAAAGAAAAGGAAAAGTGGATATTGAGGAACGTAAAAAAGATGAAAATGGTTCATAAAGAGGTAAAAGCAAGGGAAGGCCATATTCTTTTCCTGGGAAGAGAAGTTCCAGTCGAGATTGTGGAATCAAGCAGAAAGAGGGCTGTTGCAAAACCAAAAGCTGGAAAGCTTTCAGTTGAAGTTAACAAAGAGAATAAAGAAGGCATACAAGAGGCAGTTATAAAATTCTACAAGAAACATGCACGGGCAATAATAGAGAAAATTTCCAGGAAAAAAGCCACGGAAATGGGGGTTTCCTTCAAGAAGATTTCTGTGCGTAGTCAAAAAAGCAGATGGGGCAGCTGCTCATCAAAGAAAACGATTTCATTCAATTTTTGTCTTATTGCTGCACCGCAAGAAGTGCTTGAATATGTGGTAGTGCATGAGTTGGCACATCTTGTGCACAGGAACCATTCTAAGGCCTTTTGGGCCTTAGTGGAGAAGCACTGCCCAAATTATCGTCAGCACAAAAAATGGCTTAACAGAAATGGGCTTTTATTAAAAAGGAGGGTTATGAGATTTGAATGCTAATTAAGTCTAGCTTATATTCTGCGGCAAAGTTTCACATAACAACAGTCTTTACATCTTTTGCTAAATGTGGTTGGCTTTGGCATAATTTCTGTCACAATTATTTCATTTATGCCTTTTATTGTTTCCTTAACTTTGGCTATGTCACTATTACTTATTTTTATTTTTACCAGCTCATTACTTTGCTCAAACTTTATGAAAGCAAATGGGGTAGAATAGCCAAACAGTCTATTTATGAGCAAACATTCTGCAAAAACCTGTATTTTTTGTGAATTGTAGAGTTTCCTTGGCTTTTTGGAGTATTTATATTCTATTGGAAAAGCCTCTTTCTTATCTTGGTTGATGATCATACAATCAAGAACAGTCCTAAGGTTTAACTCATTAGATTCTAAGTAAACGCCATATTTTTTTGGCAGTTTTGGAAATTCTTTTATGATCTTGTTTCTCTTGCTTTTTTTATTAAATAAGCTGTGCAATTCACGGCCTTTAAGCTCTTTTATAGTAGTTGCTTGAGGAATTTTCAGAACCCTTTCAAAGTAAACTATTCTTGGACAATACTGGAAATTCATAAGATCTTTTATTGTGAGAAACTGTTGCAAATCCATTCAACCCACTATTTCAAAACCATGAGATTTAAGCACGTCTGCATTAAAATCGCCCAATATTATTTTATTCGAAAAACATTGTTTACATGCAGGGATAATAAAAATACAGTCGCTGCTTTTTATGTGCTCTTTACAATTTATGGCAAGCATCTCCGCCTTATTCTTGCTTAGGAATCCGCAGAAAGCACTTTTTTGGATCCTTTTCAAGCCGAAGTTTTTGCACTCTTCTGAAACCTTAAGGCGAAGGTTATTATCGCTAATATCGTAAATCACCCAGTAAATCACATTACCACCTATAGATGAAAGGCTCAAAACAATTTTCGTCGTCAAGCAAGTAATTAGTTATGCTTCTTGCTTGTAGCAATAAAATATCTTGAAAAGAGAGATGTTTATCTCTAAAATTTACCTTTGTATGTAATCTCGCCATGACTTCAGAGACAATTTTCTCTCTTCCTTTCTTATTCAAAACCATTTCTTCGTCAGAATTATGTTCAAAAAGTTTCTCTGAAACTTGTTTTTGTACAAAAAGTGTTACAATAGCCCTGTCAACTATTATCGGCCTAAAGCCTTCGATAAGATCTAAAACCATTGATGGCTTGTTATATCGGTCGGTATGCAAAAAACCCAAGTAAGGGTCTAGGCCAGCCAAAATACATGCTTTCTCGGTTTCACCATAAAGTATGCCATAGCCGTAATTTAAAAGTAGATTTACTGTATCATTCGAGTCTTTATCTCTGCCTTCAAAAGGCAATATTTTTGTTAGACACTCAAAATAACCTTTAGCTGCAGTGCCTTCCAAACCAAATAAATCGTCCCTTATGTATTCGATGTTGCCAACCAACTTATCTAGTTTTTTACATAAGTCAATATTGTAGTTAGCAACACTGCTAAAGTCAATTTCCCTTGACTTGCTCAAAGATTTCAAAAAATATGCTTGATTCAAAATCTTTGCTTTGATGAGTTTTTTAGCAATTTCTGCGCCTTTTTCGGAATAATAAGCCTCTAGCTGTTTTCTTCTAGTTAAAGTAGTACCACCCAGTCTACATGGAAAGATGCGCCCAATAGGCTTACCTTTTGAGCTAAAGAAAACGATATCAACATCATTTTTAAGAGCTAATTTAATTGCACTAACCGAAATACTAGAGGCTGAAGCTATGATTATTTGTTCAACTAAGGCAACAGCAAATTCTTCTTTTTTGTCACTAGTTTTAACAACAAATCTTTCTCCCTTTTTTCCCAAAAAAGAGCCAAAGTCATTCAAGATAAGCTGCATTATAAAAGAAGCCTTTCTACAATAAAAAACTTTTCGCTGGTCTTATTCTCCGTTCTTTTGATTTACAAGTGAATAAAAAAACAAATAATCCATTCGGCTAGCCAATAAAATCGTTTCAATCAATATTTTACTTCAATCCTTGTTTTTGTGGATCAGCTTGTGCAAGTTGCATTTTCCATTCTGTTAATTCAGCCCCTGCAACAACAGGCATCGGCTATGGTGTAGCTTTTTCACCAGACGGGTTGCATTTTCCATTCTGTTAATTCAGCCCCTGCAACCTCAAGGTGAAGCCTTAAAATCAATGTTTTCTCGTGCGTTGCATTTTCCATTCTGTTAATTCAGC